>CAZUAX010000009.1:33270-40176 GCA_964618435.1 uncultured Solibacteraceae bacterium | reverse complement strand
TGATGGCTTTGGTGACACCGGCTAAGTCAGAGGTCCTGGCGGCTGCTGGAGCGCGGAACCGCGAGAGCCTTGCCGGGGCGTTGGATCTGTCGTTTTCCACCGAGCGAAGCGGAGATGAATTGGAAGTGGAGGCCGTGGTGCGCAATCTCACCGGCCACAAACTGCCCACTGCATTTCCCAGCCGCAGAATGTGGCTGCACCTGAGGGTTGCCGATGCCGGGGGCAAAACGCTGTTTGAATCTGGACGCCCGGACCCCGCCAGCGGTGAGATTCTCGGATGGAATGGCGACTCGGCCCACCGTGACGAAATCGATAACCAATCCCAGGTGGTAATTTACGAGGCGATTCTGGCAGACTCGGCGGGCAATCCCACCAATTCGCTATTGAGCGCTGCGAGTCTGGCCAAGGACAATCGTCTTCTCCCTGCGGGTTTCAGTTCAAGCGCTTCACTTCCCGCAGGCATTTCGTTCGCCAGCATCCAGCCAATTGGCACCAGCAACGATGCCAACTTCGCGGCTGGTGGAGACCGGGTGAAGTACGAAATCAAGAACCTGCCCATCCAGGGACCATTCACCGTAACGCTGGAAATGCTGTATCAAACCATCCGACCGTCGGAGGTTAGCGGATTCTCCCCCAGCGGGAGCGCAGAGGAGGAACTTTTCCTGCGACTGTTTGAGACTCGCAAAGCGCCACTTGTGGTAGCGCGGAAGGAAGGAGTGGTGCGCTGATGCGGATAAGCAATTCCAGAGTGATCACTAGCCTTGCCGGACTCCTGCTGCTGGCTCTTCCGGCGTGGCCTGTAGATGGCAACTATTCCATGGAGATTCTGCAAGTGGAAAGCTCCCGAGGCAGAGTGCTGGAGCGAGTGCGCCACGGGACCGGCAGCATGACGGTTGCCGCGTCGCGCGATGTGCAGTTCAATGGACAGTCCGGAGTGATGGTGTCCGAAGGCTTCGGGCGTTTTCTGGTATCGAACCCCCTGGGTGTGGAGGATGCGGCGATTCGTGTGCTCACCAGCGAGGGCAACGAAGTGCTGGTGGGAAGTTCCGCGGGAGCCCAAGGCATCGACAACCTCTTCGTCGCGGTCCGCCAGCCGGCTAGCCCACCAGTATTGGCCGGAGAAGTGGTATTCCACGGAGGCTTCTTTCGGATGATGCCCGGCGTGGCTCCCCTGGCCGAGAGCCGCTTCCTGACATTGGGCGCAGCGGCGAACGCAATCACACTTGGCCCGGACGGGAGGGGCACGGCCACGGTTGCTGGCATTGGTGAGTTGCGCGTCGCGCTTTCCGCGAACGGGAATTTCCTGATTGGCGCACCCACAGCGGGCCAGCCCGGGATTCTGTTTGCGGTTAGGAAAACGGACACGCCCCCAGCAGGCATGTTCTTCACGGTATCCCTCTCCGTGATGCGCGATTCCATGCGCAGCGGGTTGGGGTCTCTGGTGGTAAGCGACACAGGGGAAGCTCGCTTTTCACAGCAGGAGCATTCTCCTGACGGGCCCTCGGATCTACGGGGTGCGGCAGCCGTGACAGCATGGCAAGACGGACGTGCGCTTCTGGCCGGGCAACCGGTGGGTGGAGGTATGGGAAACAGCATGTCCCTAGCGGGCGAGAACGATGGAGTGGCCTGGTTGATGGCGGCGATTCCGGTACCGCAGCCTATCGACTCCGGGGGAGTATTCCTGCACCCCCATGGCGTTGTAGATGCCGCATCCATGGCCCCGGTCGGCAACCCCTTGGCACCAAATGGGCTGGTGAGCCTGTTTGGCCTTCGGCTCTCTGAAGAAATCCAGGTGGCGGAGACCATCCCCTTGCCCACCAGCCTGGCAGGCGTCAAGGTGGACGTGAATGGAAAACCGGCGGGGCTACTACTGGTGTCACCAGGGCAAATCAACCTCCATCTGCCCCCGGATGTCGCCGGAGACGAAGCTGTTTTCCAGGTAACCCAACCCCTGGGGACCTCCGAACCCGTGCGAGTGCGGCTTGCCCCCACCTCGCCGGCAATCTTCAGCGTTAGCCAGGGCGGGCTGGGTTCTGCCGTGGTAACGCACGCAGACTTCGAACTGGTCTCAGCAGCATCGCCCGCCCGAGGGGGAGAAGTCGTGATTGTCTTCCTTACCGGTCTCGGACAGCAACAACCACCACCTGCAGTGTTCTTGAACGGCCAGGTGGCGGAACTCCAGTATGCAGGGCCGCACAGCGTGTTTGTGGGACTTTACCAGATGAACATCAAGTTGCCGGTATTCCTGGCTGCTGATGCGCAGACCGTGCTCACGCTAAGAAACCGCGATGGCTGGAGCGATACCGTGACGCTCGCGACGACACCTTAAGTGCTGCCCCGATGGGGAGGGGAAACCTCCCCATCACTTTTCCTCAATGGGTGCGGGGCAGCATACCAGATGTGCTGAGCCATAGCTTTTGCTGGCTGGAATCGGAGTTTCGGTGCTGATAGTATCCAGCCATGCTGCTACGACTTCTTGTGATCCTACTCTCCGCGAGCTTTAGTGTGCTTGGGGCGACCTACTACCTGGATGTGTCCAAAGGGGATGATGCGAACAAAGGCACCTCCGCAGCCGAGGCATGGAGGAGCCTTGAAGCAGTGAACAGCAAGCTGCTTCAGCCTGGCGACGAAGTCCGCTTCGCACGGGGCAGCGTGTGGCGCGGCAGGCTGGCCCCGCAAGGAAGTGGAGAGGCAGGCAGACCCGTCACCCTTGGCGCTTACGGCGAAGGCACGCAGCCTCGCATCGAAGGAACAGAGGAAGATGCCGTACTGCTGCGCAACTTCCCGCACGTGGTGTTGGAAGGCCTTGAGATCACCAACCGCGGTGACGGCAGTAGTCCGCGTCGCGGCGTACACATCGTGGCCGACAATGCCGGCACCGTTGCTGGCGTGGTGGTTCGCGATCTTTACATTCACGACGTAAACGGCACGAACAAGCAGAAGGACAACGGCGGCATTATCTTTCGCACGGTGGGCGACAAACAGCCCAGTCGCTTCGATGGACTTCGTATCGAGAGAAACGTAGTGTGGCGCGTGGACCGCAGCGGAATAGCCGCACAGAGTTACCACTGGTCCCGCCATCTCTGGTTCCCCTCAGTGAACGTGGTACTGCGCGATAACTTTGTGGCTGACGCCGGCGGAGATGGCATTGTGCCGTGGGCGACAGAGAGCGCGCTGGTGGAACACAACATCGTCCGTGGCGCCAACACCCGGGCGGGCAGCTACAATGCCGGCATCTGGCCGTGGAGCGCAGACCGCACACTCTTTCGGCTGAACCGGGCATCGCAAGTGCAAACCACCCTCGACGGCCACGGTTTCGACAGCGACTACAACTCGCGCGGCACTCGATTTGAATACAACCTCAGCCACGACAACGAAGGCGGATTCATGCTGATCTGCTCGCCCGGCAAGCGCGACCCAAAGGAAAACATCGGCAACCAGGGAACTATCGTTCGGCGCAACATCAGCCGGAACGACCGCGAGCGCATCTTCGATATCAGCGCTGCCGAAAACACCCTGGTGGAGGAGAACTACATCTACATCGGCGCTGGACTCGACGTGCAGTTGTTGATTCTGGCGAATTGGGAGGGCTGGGCCGACGGTCTGCTGTTGCGTAACAACCGCTACGTCGTCCAGGGCCGCGCGCGGTCGGGGCACGGCGTGCGGCGCAACGACAAGGGTTCTTACGAACTGGGTGAGGGTTGGGGCGGCGCTCGGAATGTGGAGTTGGAAGGCAACAGGGAACTCACTAAGGGAGTGGATGTGGCGGACTGGACGGGGCCGCAGTTTGACCCTGCGCGACCCGAGGAATATCCAGCCTTTGTGTCGAAACATCGGGCCTGGATGGAGGCGCTAATGCGCGCACACTTCGGCGCGGCACTGGACTAGCTATCCTTCCGCGGTGGAAAAGCGGCTCTCGCGCACTGAAACCCGACGCAAGTCCCGCTCGAAGGGATAACCCGGGATCCAATCTGATGCGATCCTATGTTACCCATTCGAAGTTGCGGCCGGTAAAGGAAGTTCACAGCCCATTTCGTCACTCCTGAGCCATGGGGCTGACGGAGACGCTGTGCTGCGGAGATACTTCCACTTCGCACACAAGAAGGGCTTCGGCATCCGCGCCGTAGGGGCCTTCCGCCAGCAGCTTGCCCCCGGCGCCCATTGCCAGCGAACACCCGATGACATTGCGCCCGGCCCAAGGGCCTTCGGCTAAGCGACCCACGTTGCTGGTGCCAACCACCGTCAGTGGAAATTCGGCGGTAAGTGTCCCGTAGGCGTCGCGCCATAAGCCACCGTATGGATCCACAGCATTGTCGTGGTCAGCAGGAACAGCCCATGCGCATGGAGACAGCAGCAACTGGCAACCCATGCGCGCCAAAGCGCGGCCGTATTCCAGGCAGTCAGGAAATAGATCCGCACAAATGAGCACGCCGATGAGGCCCAGCGGAGTATCCGCCACACTTACGGAGGTACCCAGGCTGTAGACATCGTGGGCGAGTGTCAGTTCGTTCAGCTTGCGGTGGCGAAGGACCATTTCTCCTGCCGGTGACAGCAGCACCGCCGAGTTGAATATCTTGTGCTCGGCACGCTCCACCAAGCCAGCCACCACCCAGATTCCCGAGTCGCGGCCAGCTTGCGCCAGCTGCTCGCTATGCTGTCCGGGGAGCGGCATCGCAAGCTCATGCGCAGATGGATGCGTCCATCCCAGGTTGAGACACTCTGGAAGCACAATGATGTGGCAACCGCGTGAGGCTGCTTCGTGGATCGCGGCGGAGGCCCGTGCGAGATTTCTGTCCGGCTGGCCACCCTCCACCAGGATCTGAGCCATTGCAATGCGAACCTGCTGCATGAGAGCTTCCCTTCGTATTGGAGCCCAGAGTAGCATGCCCGTTGGGACTTGCCAGCCATGGAGGCACAGCTTGGCTCAATTTGCATACAATAGCGGGCAACTGGCAATGCCTGAAATTGATTGGAGGTCGTTCCCATGACAAGTCCATCCCGGCGTGGTTTTCTTACGGGCGCGGCGGCAGCGCTGCCCCTGGTTGATGCCTTGCAGGCACAACCCACTGCGAGTGGAGTTCCCACCAAGCCGCTGGGCAAGACCGGTGTACAGGTATCGGTGCTTGGTTTGGGTGGTCACCATCAGGCGCGCCCGCGTGAGGAAAGCGAATCCTTTCGCATCGTGCATGCGGCCATCGACAATGGCATTACCTTCATGGACAATGCGTGGGAATACCACAATGGCCGTGCGGAAGAGGTGATGGGCAAGGCCCTGGCCATGGACGGCTATCGCAAGAAGGCCTTCCTGATGACCAAGGTTTGTGACCGCGACTATGCCGGCGCCATGCGTCAGTTGGAGGAAAGCCTGAAGCGCCTGAAGACCGACGTCATCGACCTCTGGCAGTTTCACGAGTGCAATTACTTTAACGACGCCGAGCTGCTGCTGGAAAAGGGTGGCCTGCGCGCCGCTCTGGAGGCCAAGAAGCAGGGCAAAGTACGCTTCATCGGCTTCACCGGCCACAAGCACCCCCGCATTCACCGGAAGCTGATTGCCTTGAAATTCGATTGGGACGCCTGCCAGATGCCCATCAACGTGATGGACCACAGCTTCGAAAGCTTCCGGCACGAGGTGGTGACGGAGTGCAATAAGCGCGGCATCGGCGTGGTGGGCATGAAGGGCTGCGGCGGAGACGGGCGCATGCTCACGGACGGCAAGGTGACCGTGGAGGAGTGCTATCGCTACTGCCTGTCACAGCCAATCAGCACCCAAGTGGTGGGTCTCGCATCGATGGAACACCTCGAGAACGCACTGAAGATTGTGCGCAGCTTCAAGCCGATGACGAGCGCAGAACTTCAGACGATCAGCGCGAGGCTGAGAGATGTAGCGGGCGACGGCCGCTATGAGTATTTCAAGACCACTCAGCGCTTCGATTCCGGGCACCACCGACGTCAACACGGTTTCGCGGAGTAACCAGCGGAGGTGCGCAAGCGCAGCCTCCGCTGGTTTGATCTGCTACCTTGCCAGGTAGGAAGGCAGACTCTCGTGGCTCGCGTCATCGACAGTCCGGTCAGCGAGACTTCCCTGAGTCTCCGCTGGATGGGTGACTTTATACGCCGGGTAAGGAGCGGCGAGAGCCCTCGTTTTCATTTTTGCGTCGGCACGGTATTTGGTTCTGCTAACGCCCGCAGTGTGTCCTAGCGCGGCGAATCCTGCGGTAGTGCCAAGAAACGAAGCCCAACCATACCGGCTGCTGTTGTTGTAGTAACCTAAAACTCCACCCACCACTATTCCAACAAGGGCACCACCGGCCAGTCCGTAAGCCAGCCCTTCTCTCTTGCTCTTGGTACTGATCCGTGCCACCTCTTCACGCTGGAAGACTCGCGATTCGCGGCCCTCCTGTGACACGGCCAGTGACTTGGAATCCGTTTTTTGCACATACCCCTTTACCTCTTCGCCTGTTCCGGTCTTCACGGTGACAAACTCGCCGTTCAGATCCTTGGCGTTCTGCTCCCAGGATTTCTGACTGAGCCCGGTTACTGCGCAAAGACAAAGTAGTCCGATGATTGTGGTTAACCGCTTCACCTTGACCTCCAGTCCTGGAACGTTACTGCATCTCGGAGTTTCGCGATGTGGTGGATTCCGGTTTAGCGTTCCTCGGCGATGGGAAGCACCAAAACCTCGGAGTTAAGTGCCAGATAAGGTGGAAGTGGTTGTCGGCAGGCCATGCCTGGCGCGTTGGCGCTGGGTACTGGCTGGCCGGATGGAATCATCCCGCCGTATGGAAACGGAACCTTGGTCCGAGATGCATTTACGTCGACGTTCTTTGGTGCCTTGTAGACGGTGGACACCCCACCAGCAACTGCGCCAATGCCTGCGCCGGCTCCAGCGCCCACACCGGCCCCAAA
>CAZUAX010000009.1:26259-33170 GCA_964618435.1 uncultured Solibacteraceae bacterium | reverse complement strand
AAGAACAGGAAGAAGAATGCAGATCGTTTCATGTTGCCCTATACCTCCTTTGAAGGCGCATCGCAGGGCGAACATAGTCTGGATTCAGGTCGCAGGCTCCGGCCCGGCAATCAGGCGTCGGCAGGTGGCGGACACGTGCCCCGATTACCGGTAAGCACTGTCAACCGAAGATCCGATAGACTCATCAGCACCACCTTCGGGAGCGTCGCCGCCGGGACTGCCGGGCGACACGGCGCTGAAGGAGTGGAAATTGCCGATCCGTTCGTCCGCGGATGAGCACTATCCTGGATGGAATTCTACGCTCGTTATTTGCGCAAGACAATAACTAATGTTCATCGTGCTGTCTGAACAGGACTTCCTGCAGGAGCTGGCTGCCGATCGTGCGGAATGGAAATTGTGGTGACCTACAACTTTTGTGTGGCTCCCGCATCTGTTTAGGAGCGAGGTGGAAACAGCGAAGCGACATCCCGCGTCTTTCCCTAACATAGGCATGCCAGAAGGTCTCAGTAAGCACCCCACAACAAACTCCGGCGAGAGTATCTCGCGCCGTGCAGTCGTTGCTATGCCTGCGGCTCTGCTTGGATGGAGTGCTCTTGGATCCGCTGCCACTTTGGGCCTGATTGCTCCGCAGAAGCAGGAATTCATCGACCCTACGACTGAATTCCAGGTAACGCGATGGACCGAAGAGAGTGCGGAAGCACAGTTGCCCGGAGACCTTGACCGCGTGATGACGCGGAACGACCAGCAATTGCTTTATGCCAGCAATCGCAACGGCCGCTGGATGCCTTATCTGCTCCAATTACCTAAAGGCGAAAGCTTGTTGATTGCCGAAACCAGCGAGTTGCAGCCCGGTTCCCTCTCCTTCTTGAAGGATGAAAAGGAAGTGATCTACGTGGATGGGTTATCGCTGATGCGAACCCAGCTGCGGAAATCGCGCTCTCGCGAACTGTACGAAGCGGCAAATGGGTGGAAACCCACCGGGACATTGCGCATCTCGCCTGACGACAGAATAGTCGCCGTGCTCGAGACGCGGGACGAGGCTTCGCGGATCGTTTTTGTGGACCTTGGCAGCGGTAAATTCCGCACGGTAATCGAGACCGCAAAAGGCGCTCTGAAACCCCTCGACTTCCACCCGCGGTTCGGACTTCTGTTGCTCGACTCACGCAAGAGTCCCGTGTTCCAGGGCGGTTCCACTGCCCCGGCAATTTCGGCTTTCCCCACCGGAGAGGTACTCGATGCCAGGTTTGACCGCTCAGCGAGCCGCCTGATGTATCTGGTCCACACCCCCGGCCCTCCCGAACGCACACAGTTGATGGAACTGTCGCTGCCGGCTGGCACTCACCAGCTTGTTGCCAACACCAGCAGATTCGCCACCTTCTCACCAAATTCTGACAATTCTGTATTTGTGGGAGCAAGCGGATCCCTTGCTCAGCCGCTCCTGCTGCTACTTCTGCGCGTCACACGGCGGGAGTTCTCGCTCATGGAACACAGCGCTTCGCAGGCCTCATCCGTACGGCCATTCTTCACCCACAATAGCCAAATGATCTTTTTCCAGTCCGACCGGCTGGGAAAGAACTGCGTATTCAGCGTGAGTGTAAAGGGTTTGGTTGAGCAAACCTAACGTCTCCTGAGGAAGGCCAAGACGGTGTGCCAGTCTTCAGATTCGACTCACTATCAATAACTCTATCTCACTATAAGTAGTGTTGCGCACTTTCCCTGGGTGGCCATTCAACCACAGGGTCCAGTCGCCCAGAAGAAACCATTTCACTATTATTATCAATACGATGACGGAGTCATCGACAAATTATTGGTACTGTTTCTTCTCCCCCATAACCAAGTCTTCTTGAGATATTTAACTAAATGTATCAGATACCGTACCTGGGCCCATAGACCCTCTAGGACTTCGCTTCTCATCGCAAATCCCATACTATCTAAGTGGGGAGAGCCACACTTGAGTGTTGTGCCAACACCCCTCAGCGGCGTAAGTCTGCTCACTATGTGCGGCACGCTGCGAAACACACACAAGTTCATTCGGCAGGGCAGGGGCGCCAACTACGGCAGTTACCTCTGCCCTTTTTTTCCGCGGCAGAAGGCAGACAACGTTGGGAGGACGATGCTGACCGGGAGACTCGCGCGGGGCTTGCATTGTGAGAGAGTGCGATAAGCTCATGGGCAGAGGATGCCGATGCAACAGTCTTCGATCGCGTGGAACCGGCTTTGTGCCTATGCCCTTCGGGCAACCCTGGTGTGTGCTGCCGCCCTTCTGTGGATCTCTCCCGCCAATGCCTCCACCAAGCTGTTGGTGACGGTCGTCGACCAAAACACGATGGTACCGGTAACGGACCTGAAGCCTTCCGACTTGGAAGTGGTGGATGGAAAACGTACCCGCACCGTGGAGAGCATCGAGAGAGTGGATGGGCTGCTTGACCTGGCCTTGCTGGTAGATGCCAGCCTTGTGGGTGAGATGGTGCAGCCGGCTGCGGCCAACATTGTGGAGCAGATTGGCGAAAAAGACCAGATGTCGATCGTTGCCTTCGACAGTTCCGCTACGCTGGTGCAGGACTTCACCTCCAGCAAGCAACTCCTGCTGGGTTCCTTGGAACAGATCAAGTACGGCAACGCTCCTAAAATTCTGGATGCGGTCTATGCCACCATTGACGGCGCATTTGCGAATACCGGGTTTCGTCGGATTGTGATCCTCATCACGGCAGGGCTGGAGTCTGGCAGTCGCACTCCAGAGGCGCGGGTATACCGGGCAGCCCAGCGCAATCAGGTTACGGTGTACTCCCTATTTGTGGGAGGCTGGCGTGGAATGTTCCGCGAACTTGCTGAGAAGACGGGCGGTGCGGCACTCAGCCTGCAGGACATGCGCAAGCGAACACAGAAGGGACCTGGCGAACTGGTTTTCGACTTCATCCGTAACCAATACACGGTGACGATTTCCGGTGATTTTTCACTTGGGG
This sequence comes from uncultured Solibacteraceae bacterium, assembly GCA_964618435.1. GTDB lineage: Bacteria > Acidobacteriota > Terriglobia > Bryobacterales > Bryobacteraceae > JACTMJ01. Next base: position 30,207 of record CAZUAX010000009.1, on the reverse strand, counting down.
AAAAGGCAAAAATCCAGATGAAGAGGCCGGGCAAGTACGCGGTGAGTTTCCTCGAATTGGAATGAGCGACGCTGCACAGAAAAACGTTGGGGCAAGCCTCCATTCTGGAAACTTGCCCCGCTTTGAACCTCGAATAGGAACCGGAAGCTACTCGCCACCGCTCGCTGCGCCACGGGTGCGCTGCACCTTCGGCGTAGCCAGATAGCCCACGATGCGATCCTTCTGAACATTGTTTACTACCAGTTCATACGGCTGGCGCGATGACAGCGTATAGAACTGAATGGGCTCATTGAGGGTGCGGTCTTTCTTTTCTACTTTCTTGTCATCGGCGACCACTTCGATGGTGAAGCGGTTGCGCTTGGTATCCGTCCGGGTGAGCCGCACCAGGATGTCACCGACGCGAGCCGGTTGCTTGGCTTTCCGCAGGTCAAACTCGAAATAGTTACGGTCGCCCAACGCCTTTAGTTGGTTCAGTTCATCAGCATTGGTCGCAATCAGGCCACTCATCACACCCATGTCGCCCATCGCCTTTTTGAGAGCGATATTGAGTTCGCTATCGGCATCGGTGAGTTCCCGCTTAAACGTCTCCACCGTCTGCTCAACCTGCTGCACGTTCTCCGTAGCGGAACGGTTCACTTCTTCCAGGCGGGAAGCCATCAACTTTTGTTGCTCTTGCTGTTTGCGCTGTTCTTCGGCGAGTTGGCGGCTAAGCGCCTCGGCGCGCTGAACGGCTTCCGACTTGGCTCGACCCACTGCTTGCGTGGCTTCCTGCTGGGCCGCTGCCAATTGTTCCTGCAAGCCTTCTACTCGCTTTCGAGATGCGGCGTTAGTGACGCTCACCGTCTCTTTTAGCTGCACCACCTCGTCAGCAAGGCCCTGCTGCACCACGGCGATATCCGTCTTGAGCTTGTCAATCTGCAGAAACAGATAGACGTTGGCAGCAATCAAAGCGATCACGGCGCCCAACAGGATCGGCACCAGGAGGGCGGAACCACGCTGAGCGCGGGAACGAGAAGGAAACGGAATCGAGGTTTGCACAGCAAAATCTCCTATATCGAAGTCGTCCGTATCCTGATTCTGCCACAAATTAGCAGATTCAGTATGGACACATTGTTTTGGATGCAATCAGATAGCCAATTGAGTACAACCGCGAGCCCAAACATCTGAGCTGGTGCGAAGCTGACGCAACAACGCTCAGATTTGCCCAAAATCCAATTGGCTCTGCACCGGGGAGCCTGGCTCGAAGCAGGCACGACAGCGAGCTTCGTACATGCCGACTGCCCCCACCACGATGAGGTCGCCATCTGGCACCAGCCGCTGAGTATGCTTGGCTGGCGCCCCGCAGCGCATGCATACGGCCAAGGTCTTGGTGATGTATTCGGCCCGCGCGAGAAGTTCGGGAATGGGCGGAAAGGGACGGCCCAGATAGTCGGTATCGAGGCCGGCGAGAATCACTTGCTTGCCGCTATCCGCAAGCTTTTCAACAATTTCCACCAGGCCGTCGTCCAGCAAATTCACCTCATCAATACCCACTACCTGGCTGCGCCAATCAAGCTGTTGCAGAATTTCAGCAGTGCTCTGGATAGCAATGGAAGGCATACGCAGTGACGAATGAGACACAATCTCCTCCGCCGAGTAACGGGTATCGAGGGCAGGCTTAAAAACCTGCACCCGTTTGCGGGCAATCTGCGCCCGGCGCAATCGACGCATCAACTCTTCGCTCTTGCCCGAAAACATCGGGCCGCAAATTACCTCCAGCCAGCCGGTATTCCAATAAGGGGTCTCCACAGTTCCTCACGGCTCCCGAGACGGCGTTAGTACCCGCAGCTACCTTACCCAGGAAAATTTTACATTTACTACCAAAAAAATGCGGGAGCAGCCAGTGGCGCTCCCGCATCGTTGCTGAGAAGAGGGTAAACGAACACGTTCAGCAAACAGTAAACATCCGGTTAGATGCTGCTGAGACCAAGTTTTGCGTACCAGGGCTTGGCGGATCCAATGGCCGCATTCACAGCATTGATATTCTTTACGCCTTCGGTGCTGAGCCACTCTTCCAGAGCCGCTGCACCCTTCTGCCCGTAAACTGGGATGCCTTCCTTCCAGGTGGCGCGTCCGCAAAGGATACCGGAGTAATCCGTACCAGCCTGGGTAGCCATGTTCAGTTGCTCAACGAAGACGTCGTTATCAACGCCCGCACTGAGGTAAATGAACGGCTTTGTCGCCACTTCGGCGGCGGCGCGGAAATAGCCCATCGCCTCTTCCATGGAGTAGGCCTTTTCGCCCTTGAATGCCTTGCTGCCCTCGGTGTAGACGGCATTGATGGGGACTTCCACCTTCAGGACGTCCACAAGGTACTGGGGCTTGGAGAATTCCTTCATGCTGCCGATGACGAGTTCAGGCTTCATCTTGGCAAAGCCCAAGCTCTTCTCGTTGTGCTCGCCAGTGGCGTCGTAGGCAATGAACTCGAGGAAGAACGGAATTTCGTGGGTCTCGCACTCAGCGCCAATGCGCTCCACGAATGCGTGCTTGATTTCGTTGATTTCCGGCTTGTCGTTCGGGGTGTAGTAGATGAGGATTTTCACCGCATCTCCGCCCATATCCACAATCCGCTTCACGGAGACGTCGGGAAGCAGGTCAGGCAGACGCCCTGGCATCGTGTTGTCGTATCCGCTCTTTTCGTAAGCGAGCAGCAGTCCACAATTCTTGTCGCGGGCAGCCGCTGCCGGCAGACCGAACTCGGGGTCCAGCAGGATAGCGCTTGCATGGGGGGTGAGCACCTTGGACACCGCCACCTTAAACTCTTCCATTTGTTCCTGGCTTACGGCACTGGCATCAACGCCCTTGGCTGCCGCGATTGACTTCTGGAGGCTGCCGCGCTGATCCATGGCTGCCGCCGCAATAACACCCTTCTCATTTGAGAGGGCTTTCAAACGTTTGATCTTGCCTTCAGATAAGCTCATGCTATCGTCCACGCTCCTGGGGAAATTTAACTTCCTAGTATAGCAAGGGCGAATCCATAACGGATATGCAAGTCTCAATCGAGGGTATCCAGGGTAATCTTCATGCTGCTGCCTGTGATACGGTGAATCCAGGAGTAATCTCTCCGAAACCCCTACAATGGAACGCAGTTTCTATCTGGATCTTGCGCGGCAAGGGCTGTGCATGCCCATCGGCGCAGATCTTGTCCTTCGCGAGCACAGCAAAGCGGATGAGATTGCAACGGACGGCGAGGCGCTAGGCCAGGTGCTGCTAGCCACCGCCATTCGCTTCAACACCCCCCTTGCCTTTCCGTTAATGGACCTGCGTCTGGAAAAGGCCGACCTGCTGGACTTCCTGGGCATCGGCGCGAACGACGCAGACAGCTTCCACTTTCAGGAGGCACCGCCCGCCGCCCTCGCCGCGGAGTGGCAGGCAGCATGGACGCGCCCCTTCCCTGCACCTCACCAAGCTAGCCATGCCGCCCTGCGCTTTATCGCCCAGGAAACCAACTTGTTGCCAGTTGGAATGCTGATAGGGCCATTCTCCCTGACCACCAAGTTATTGGCGGACCCGATTAGCCCTGTGGCCCTCGCGGGACGAGGGGTTCGTGCTGACGAGGATCCATCCGTACTACTGCTGGAACGCTGTCTGCAACTGGCGACGCTCACCGTGCTCCGCGCCGCCGAAGCGCAGATTGCCAGCGGCGCCCGTGCGATGTTGGTATGCGAACCGGCCGCGAATACGTCGTATCTGTCCCCTCGCCAAATGCGGCAAGGGGCGGATATTATGGAACGCTTTGTCCTTGGTCCCAACCGGCAACTGAAGGCGCTGCTGAATAGCCACGGCGTCGACCTTATCTTTCACGACTGTGGTGAACTCAGCACCGAAATGGTGCGCTCCTTCTCCCTGGAGTTGCACCCTGTGATCCTCAGCCTGGGAAGCAGTCGCAAGCTGTGGGAAGATGCCGCA
>CAZUAX010000009.1:24450-26159 GCA_964618435.1 uncultured Solibacteraceae bacterium | reverse complement strand
AGGCGGAGTCCAGCATGACTGACTCGCTGTCCGAATCCTGTGCAATGGGTTACTTGAGCGCGAAATTCACATCCACGGTGGCCAGCACCTCCACCGGCTTGCCCTCAAGGACGGTGGGTTCATAAACCCACTGCTTGATGGCCTCTACAGCAGATGCACTCAGGCGGTCGTCCGGGCTTTTCTCCACTTCCGCATCCACCACGGCACCATCCTTGTTGATGCGGATTTTCAGCCTGACGAGTCCGCTGACGCCTTCCTCCTTCGCATCTACGGGATAGCGTGGGTTCACCTTCCTGATGATCTTCTTGGCTTGGGCGCTTCCACTTACCTGGATTGCTCCGGCCTTGTCCCCAGCCTGCGCCATTGGTTGCGCGGACGCGCTGGCCCGCGAGGTTGCGTCCGGCCCGGGAGCCGGATTGGCGCGGGCAATCGTCTGGAGTGCCGAAAGCGGCAGCAGCAGAATTGTGAGAGCGATTGTGTACATCATGACTGAGCGCCTCCTAAGGGCCTGTCGAGGTTTCGTTTCATCCAGAATGGCTTCAATGCGCAGTTCCAGACGGGTGGGCGATGCCATGGGTATGGCCGATTCGCACACGGACCATGGCGTCGACCTTCGGGCGAACGCAATCAAATCCGCAGCGTACTGTGAGGGTTTGCTTCCAGAGGCAAGCACTGCGTCGTCGCAGGCGTGCTCGCACTCGGTGGCGAAGGCACGCGCTGCCAGCCACACCAGCGGATGGAACCAGTAGAGGGCTACCGTGATGGACGCGGCGAGTTTCCACCAGGGATCCTTCCGGCGGATATGCTCCGCTTCGTGGGTCAGCACGCGTTGCAGGCACTGCGCATCCCATTCGGAGGCGCTAGGGGGCAGCACAATGTGCGGGCGAAAGATTCCCACAACCATCGGCACGGGGGCGGTAGGCGAAACAACGATTTGTACCTTTGCATCTCGCCCTGCCATCGGGGACGGAAAAGATTTCGCGCCCCGCAGGTAGCAACTGGCCGTTACGTAACCGGCGGCAAGGCGCAGCAGTGATACCGTCACGCCCGCCATCCAGATGACGGCAAGCCAGCGAACTCCTGATGCCGCCGTTTCCTCATTTCCCGCAAATACGGTGACGAAGGCATGGGTGTCTGCCATCATCAGGACCTGCTGTGCGGCGGTACCCTGAAGCAGACCTGCCAGAGGAGATCTGTGCCATAGCACCGAGAGAACTGGCAACACGAGCAGTGCCACCACCACCGCAGCCCACACGGCGTGTCGTTCGGCCGCCGAACTACAGCGCCTGTGCCGCAGTAGAACCACGCCCAGAACCACAACCACTGCGGCCTTCCAAGCGCAGGATAAGAGCAACCAACCTACTTCCATGTCAGCGGCCCTCCCTTCGCGCCTTTTCAACCATGGCTGAGATCCGGTCGAGATCATCCGTGCTGAGCTTTGTGGAAGAGCCATCCAGGAGTGCCGAGATGGCTTGCTCAGCGGAATTATCAAAGAAGGTATGCAGGAGTTGCCGCAGCGCCGAGCGTTTCGCCCGCTCGCGGGAGACTGCTGGCAGGTACACATACCGTTGGCCATCCTGCTCATGGGTAGCATGACCCTTTTCCTCAAGAATGCGCAGCATGGCGCGCACCGCGGAGTAACTGGGAGCTTGGCTCAGAGCCGCCTGCACTTCCGATACGGTGGCCTTGCCATGGCGGTAGAGGATATG
>CAZUAX010000009.1:0-24350 GCA_964618435.1 uncultured Solibacteraceae bacterium | reverse complement strand
TTGTCACCGGCGGTGATGTACAAGTACTCGAGGCCAGGACCTCCAAATACGGCGTTGGAAGGGTTACGGTCAGCAGGACGGTTAAGGATGGCCTGCACGCGGCCGGGTTGGTCACAAATCTGGACGCCGAGGTTCGTCGTTACGTAGAGGTGGCCTTCCGTATCAAGCGTCATGCCGTCGGCGGCCGAGCGCCCACCCTGGTCTGGCATTTCGAGTCCGTAGAAGGGTTCTTCGTTGGTGAGCGAACCATCGGGCAGGCGCTGGAAGGAGCGCACCCACTTGCTGTCGCTATCGGCGACGATCACCAGTGACTCGTCCGGCGAAAGCACGACCCCGTTCGGGAAGGAGATTCCTTCGTGGACCACACGGGGCTTCCGGTCGAGTCCGATGTACCAGAGCTTGTGCGCGCCAGGATCGGTCATGTAGATTTCGCCGGCGGCGGTGACGGCAAGGTCGTTCCCGGAGATGCCCTCCACTAGTACAGTTTCATTTCCGGCTGCATCCATGGTGATCACCTGAGCGGGCTTGCGACGGCAGGCGTACAGTTTCCCGTCCTTGCCGAACATCATGCCCACTACTTCGCCGGGCTTGTCCTTGAAGAGCGTGACCTTGCCATTGGTGTCGATGCGCCACAACTTGTCGCCAGGGACATCGGTGAAATAGACATTGCCCTCTGCGTCCACCGCCGGACCCTCGGTGAAGCGGTGGCCTTCACTTAGCAACTCCCACGTGGATGATGGATCCAGAATGTCGGTGACCACGTGGCGATCACCACCTTTGCGGGAGGCCACGATGGGTTGTTGCCAGTCCTGCCAAAGCCAGCGCAGGGCATCGGGCAAAATGGCGGAACCGTGGATGTTATTGTGTGCCTCTGTGCCCCAGAGGGTCTTCACGTCGTAGCCCGCGAACTCGAGCGCAGCAGCGAGGCTCTGGTTGGCGTGCCACCAACTACCGGAATAAATGTTGAGGTCCCTGTTGCCATCCTGCAGGAAGACGCGGATGGGCTTGGGCTCCGTCTTGCGCACGAGCGAATCGTAGGCATGACCGCCGCGCAAATTCACATAGGAACCGATGAAGCTAAGCACGCGACGGAAGGCGTCGGGGCGATGCCAGGCTGCGGTGAATGCGGCGATGCCTCCAGAGGACGAGCCGCCGATGGCGCGGCAGTTTGGGTCAGCGGACAGGTTGTAGCGTTTGCCCACTTCGGGCAGGATCTCTTCGATCAGAAAGCGCACATAACGATCACTCATCCCGTCGTACTCAAAACTGCGGTTATAGCGGTTTTGCTGGGTATCAGGGTTAAGGGCCGGAAGCACGCCGGGGTTAATGAAGATGCCGATAGTCACTGGCATTTCGCGCTGGTGAATAAGATTGTCGAAGACAATGGGCACCCGCCAGCGAGATTTTGCGTCTACATTCACGAAGCCCCCGCCGTCCTGGAAAACCATCACGCAGGCGGGGCTGCCAGCACGGTACTGCGCGGGCACATAAACCCAGTAGTCTCTTTCCGTACCTGGGAAGATTTTGCTCTGGTGGCGGTGCTGCGAAACCTCACCGGAGGGAACGCCGGGCTTTTGTTGAGAATCGGGGCCCAGGACGTAGGCTCCTGTTTGTGCGGAAATCCAGGCAGAGGCACACAGTACGCAGATAAGCAGACGGAGGAAACAGCGCATGATGACAGTGGAGTATATCGGAATCCGCCCCAGCTTGGCCTCAGTCTCGCTGATATCAGTCTCGCTAACAGCGGTCTCTCTGCCCATCGCGATTGGCATCATCATTTCCAGCTCTATCTTGTTGGGGTTTGGTCAGGCGCAGGAGGCGACGGCGGAGCAACTGCTGGTGGAGTTCCATAGCGCACGCTATTTCTGGCAGCAGCAACAGGTGGCTGTGAAGATTGTTGCTCTCGGCGATTCGAGTGTTCTGGCCAAGCTGATGGAAGCGTTGGACAGTGAGCGTGCGGACCTTGTTGTAATTGCGATTCAATTGCTGCGCAGCATCGGGGCACACAATGCTTTGCCGCGTCTGCGTGAACTGCGCGAAGATCGCCGGAGGACCACATTCGGAAAGATCCAGATGGTAGGCGAGGCCGCACGCGAGGCCATTACCGCCATGCCGAAACAATGACGGCACTCCGCGAACCAGCAGAACCATCGCCCGGCAAGCAGCGACCTGCACTCCGCCACAAACAGGCGAACCTGGTTCCGCGGTATGGAATCGAAAGATCAAGCTACCCGCCCAAACGGAAAGTCCAGGTGCCTTGACCCTTCGCGCAGCTAGCGCACAAGAGGCCATGGATAGAAGTTGGATTGTAAAGGAAAGCGCCGCGAAAGAAGGCTACAGTAAACCCTGAATCTCAGCAAGGATGCGCAATGCCTCCCTTCGTGGGTCGGCGGCACGAGTCACCTGGCGGCCAATCACCAGATGATTCGCCCCCGCAGCCATTGCCTTGGAGGGGGTGGAGACGCGCTTCTGGTCGCCCGTATCCGCCCCTGCTGACCGAACGCCAGGGGTGACCAGGACTAAGTTCGGACCAGCAACCTTCCGCACACGCCCCACTTCCAGTGGCGAACAGACTACTCCAGCCACACCCACTTCCCGGGCCTGCCGAACCCGCCACTCTACCAGTGAGGTAACCGTCATCGAGTAGCCTGCTTCCTGCAAATCGTCGTCATCCAGACTGGTAAGCACGGTCACAGCAAGGATTCCCAATCCGCTGCCAGCCGCCCCGCGGACAGCAGCTTCCATTACGGGCTTGATGGCATGGACAGTGAGCAGCGAAGCGCCACCCGAAGCCACTCGGCGAACGGCCCGTTCCACGGTTTCCGGGATGTCGTAGTACTTCAGATCAAGGAACACACGCTTGCCGCGGCTGACGAGTTCGGAAACGATAGCCGGACCCTCAGCAGCATAGAGTTCCATGCCGACTTTGTAGTAGTCCGCGGCGTCGCCGATGGCGTCCACCAGCGCAAGCGCCTGAGCGCCCGTCTCTACGTCGAGTGCAATGATCAGCGGGTTATCGGAGGTCATGAGAGAAACAGTGCCAACTCATTATCGTACACGCTAGACGGCCTAACGAATACGCAGCACGGTGCCTTCTCGATCAGTTACCTCACCAATGCAAACAAAGGCAGGGCATCGGGCGAGTGCTACCTCAGCATCCGCGGCGGAAAGTGAAACCAGCAAGCCGCCAGAGGTTTGTGGATCATAGAGCAGGGCTTCTAAAGCTGGCTCAATCTCGCCATCCAAGGTAACACCGCATTCGGCGAAAGCGCGGTTGTTATTCAGGCCCCCGGCATGGGCGCGTTCACGTGAACATGACAGCGCGCCTGGCAGCAAAGGCACCCGCGCACTATGGATGCGCAACGATACCTCGCCATCCTCCGCTCCCCTGGCCATCTCGAAGGCGTGGCCGAGCAACCCGAATCCGGTAACGTCGGTACACGCGTGAACTGCCAAGCCGTCAAGCGCTTCGCATGCCGCACGATTCAGGGTGAGCATGCCGGCAATGGATGTCTCCACGTCCCCTGGATTCGCCACGCCACGCTTCAAGGCCGTGGCGATCACACCAGTCCCCAAGGGCTTCGAGAGCAACAACGCATCGCCGGGGCGAGCCCCTACATTACGCCAGAACCGCTGCGGATGCACGATGCCAGTAACGGCGTACCCAAACTTGATGTCGTCGTCAGATACGCTGTGCCCGCCCAGCACACTGCACTCTGCCTCCCGCATCTTGTCTGCGCCACCCTGCAAAATTCGCAACAAAAGTTCGGGATCACCCTTAGCGGGAAAACCCACAATCGAAAGCGCGCTGGCGGGACGTCCACCCATGGCGTAAACGTCGCTAAGGGCATTTGCGGCCGCGATCGCTCCGTAGGTGTAAGGGTCATCCACAATGGGCGTGAAGAAGTCAGTGGTCTGAATGAGGGCGCAGTCCTCCGTCAGTCTGAAGACGCCAGCATCATCCGACGTTTCAAACCCAACCAGCACCTGTTCACTGCGCCATGCCGAAAGTTTCGGTAATACGGAATCCAAAAACTTTGGATTTAGCTTGGAAGCTCAACCGGCAGCTTTGGCGTTGGCGGTAAGGCGGTAAATGTCGTCACGTTCCATGGGAATCCAAGAGTAGAAGTCCACGCATGCCCGCACGGTGGACCACCCTTCATACAGTGTAGAGGACAGTGACCTTCAGGAAAGCTCAGATACACCACTGGAGAGCAGTGTGCGCACTTGTTGCTTGAGTTGGCTGCGACCGAGATCCGCTCTCAGCGCGGGATCCGCGGGGTACAGGCGGCGCGTGGGATGCGGGAAGGGGATGCCCGCTTCATCAAAACGCTGCTTGATGCGGCGGTTGAAAGCACGGCCTACGGCCCACTGGCGCTTGGGCACCGTCTTCACTCGCAACTTCAGCACGGGGCCATGGGCATGGAAGCCATCCACTCCCAGAATTTCCAGGTCGTCCAGGGTGTCGTTCCTAACATCGGGGTCCTCACGTAGCTCGCGGCCCAGTTCCGACAGAACCGTCGCAACGCCATCAATATCCGCGTGATAACTAAGCTTTAGATCCCAAAGATAATAGGAAAACTGGTGCGTGAGATTGGAAACCGTTGAAATTTTCCCATTCGGCACAATGTGCACCGTACCGTCACCAGAACGGATACGCACATGGCGCAAGGTAATTTGCTCCACCTGCCCGGAGACATCGCGGCCAAGGCGCACCACATCACCTTCGCGAATTTGATCTTCCACCAGCAGAAAGATTCCCGTGATGAGATCCTGCACAAGGCTTCTGGCACCAAAGCCAATCGCCAAGCTCACGACACCTACGGCTCCCAGGAGTGCGCGAAGCTCAAAGCCAGCCTGATCCGCAATGATGAGCACGGACACCAAAATCACAAGCACAGACAGAGCATGCAGAAGGAGGCGCGCAATCGTGCGGCTTCGCTTTTCAAGTTCCTCCGCCCTGGTTGCGACATTGCCCGCGGGGGATGCAAAGCGCTGGCGTGATGCCGCTGAGGAGGCTCGCAGCCAATTCTCCCGGATTCTTTCCACCAAGCGCGCGCTAATGCGGAGAACAATCCAGGCGAGAATGGCGATGGCTGCGATGCGCGCTAACCCGGCACCCACTGCGAAAAGGCGTGCCTCATCCAGCAATGTATCCCAAGTCATCATTTAGAGGAAGCGCCTCTCCATTCGCGCTCCCGCCTATTCCCCACCGGGTGAGGTCTTGAACTCGCCTCGTTCCTTGTGTTGGCGCGAATCGGGCGAAGACGCTCCCTCGGACACGGGACTGCCATCGGTTGACGCGGGCTGCGTTCGCATTTCCTGCAAAACCTCGCGCACCACTTCCTTCAACACAGCTCGATCCACGACGTTGCTGGCTGTGCCTTCCCCATTCCCACGGCTAGCAATGCCAGCCAGTTCCTGCGCCACCCCCGCGCCAAGGTACAGTGTGCGGTGCGGGAAGGGAATCTCAATGCCTAGTTCGTCGAAACGCTTCTTGATGCGGCGGTTCAGTTCGCGGCCCACCATCCACTGCTGGATGGGCTTTGTCTTGATACGCATCTTGATGATCACCGCATCGTCGCCAAACTGGTCGACACCCAGCACCTCCAGGTCGTCCAGAATTTCGTTGCGGAAGCCTTCTTCCTGGCGCATTTCCGCGGCGAGTTCCTTCACTACGCTCACCACATAATCGGTATCTTCCTTGTAGGCAACGCCCAGGTCCCAAAGGTAATACGAAAACTCGTTGGTGAGATTGGCAAGGGATGTGATGGCGCCGTTCGGGAAAATGTGTACGGTTCCATCCAGGCTGCGCAGGCGTACGGTGCGCAAGTTAATATCTTCCACCAGACCACCAGTACCGTTCAGTTGCGCCACATCGCCTACGCGAATCTGATTCTCGAGCAGAATAATCACGCCGCTGATGACATCACGCACCAGATTCTGCGCGCCGAAGCTGATGGCCAAGCCGGCCACACCAGCGGTGGCAAGAATGGGAGCGATATCGAAACCAGCCTGCTGAAGAACGGTAATGAACGCGATCACCCAGATAATTACGCCGATGGTTCGCCGAAATAGCGTAGAGACGGTTACCGCGCGCTTGGCCATCTCAATGTCATCCCCACGGTGCTTATGCATCGTGGCCACAAGGTGCTCGCGAATTTTGGGGATCAGCCTGTTCACAACGGAGGACACAATCCAGGCAAGCACCAGGATCACCAGGATCTTGACGATGGATGTGGAAAAGTCCAGAACGCGCTGGGGCGAGAGCGCTTGCTCCCAAAATTGGAGAGAAAGAATTTCAGTCTGGAACAGCAGCAGAAGCAAGACAAAACACCTCGGAAAGAGCAATTTGTTACGGAAAGACGCGGCGCAGAACGTGATCCGCCTCAAGTACCCGCTTCAGTAAGAGAAACCAAAACAGCCAAGCGTTTCACACTAGCGGCGTTGCCTCCATCGTAGCGAAGGCCGTCACGCTGCCGGAGTGGAACCGAAAACCGGCACCGGCTGCGGACCAGCAGTGGGACCATGAACAATCAAGCGGCCGTCAGCAAGAACATCCATGCGGTCGAGGAAGACAACCCGTTCTTTGCCGGTCTTGGTCGTGCGTCCGTGGTAGACGCAGTACATTTCGCGCCCGTCCGGCGAAAACAGAATACTGTTATGGCCCGTACCCGTGACGTCCCCTCCTACCGCTGTATTTTTCTCCAGGACAGGGTTATTGGCAGCCTTCTGATAGGGCCCCAATGGCGCTGTAGACGTGGCATAGCCCACTGCATAGTTCTCGCCGGCGAAGTGGTTGGCCGAGTACATCATGTAGTAGGTGTTGCCCCGTCGGAAAGTAAAGGAGCCTTCGGTCCAGCGGCGATTCACTTCGCGCGAGATAACTGACCGGCTCTCCCATTCGGCCTGCTGGTCACTCATCGTAAGGGGTGGCCGCAACAACAGCACAGGGTCGCCCACTACGGCGGAAAAATCTGGCTTTAGCTCTATGCCATAGACCCAGCTTTCCTCGATTTCTTCGTACCAGCCCTGCTTGCGCGCATAGTCCGCAATTTCACTCTCCACCGGATGTTTGTAGCAGCATCGTGAGTAATAGAGATAATTGCGGCCATCGTCGTCGATGAACAGATTGGCGTCGATGATGGGGTAGCCAGGATCACACAGCGGGCCGTTCCGAAGGTCGCGGAAAGGGCCGGTTGGCTTGTCCGCTACAGCGACGCCAATGCGGAAGTTCTCCAACTCATTCGTGGGGTTGTCGCGCCACTGTGCGCTGTAGAACAGGAAGTACTGGCCGTTGATCTTGTAGACCTCGGGCGCCCAGAATGCGCCGATGCACCAGGAATCTGCCGTCTTGCCCTGATACACCTGACCCGCATATTTCCATTCGGCAAGGTCTTCCGAAACGTACACACCAAAACCGTCGCGGGCTCCTCCACCCGTACCGTACATATAGAAGAACTGGTCGGCTGGATCGAACAGAATGAAAGGGTCTCCAAACGCCACCGGCAGGGGGTTTTGATACGTGCGCACGGATGGAGCGGGCTGCCGGGCGCAGGAAAGTCCCGAGCCGCCAAGCAGCACCAGAGAAAGAAATTCACTTCGCTTCATCGCCGCCCCTTCCATTCACTGCTCAGTCTCTTTGTATCACTGCTTCGTGGCAACCTGCTGACAGTCTAGGTTCCGATGCCTCGAATGCTGTCGATGATGGAGAGCAGCACTTGGAACGCGATTCTGGGCAGCGACAAGCCCATGGGCAACAGCAGCCACCAGCGTCTCTGCTCCAGCCCCAGGAGCGCGAGCACCATCGCGACAGGACCACCCGTACGCGTATAGCTGTAAGCCTCACCCCACATGTCGTCCTTTGCAAAGATCGAGATGCCCAGTGTGTATAGCACCGCAATGAGCAACAGCAGGGAGCGCTCGCCGCGGAGCAGCAGATACAGAGCGCTGATGAATGCAGCGGCGATACCCAGTGCGCCGAGATAGTCGAGTGCCAGCGCCAACTTCAGGCCTAACGATGGTGCAGGATAAACGAAGTAATTGGCCAGACGGCTGACGATCCCCTGGAAGGGCCATCCCCACCATGCCGTGTGGTCTGGCCCAAATTGCCAATGCACCCAAGCAGTCCATGCAACGAAAGGGGCCAGGGCAAAGGGAGCGCAGGCAGCCTTGCGCCAATCGCGCTGCGACACGTGCCATAGCAGCCATCCGCCAGCCAGCACCAAGCCAGTTTCGCGAGCTAGCGGAGCGACTGCCATCGCGCTAACTGGCAACAGCCACCAGTTCTTCCGAAACCCCAGTAACAACGCGAGCACTGCCACAACCAAACCAATATCCGTCATCATGCGGTCGAGACTTACGGTGGTTGCGGGAATCGCCAGAAATCCGAGGCCCAGCCACGAAGAATAGCCCAAAAGCATGCAGAGATACCCGAGGACGAGTGTCCCCAGGAATGCGGTTATCCACATCAGAGCGATATAGGCCAGGGGAATCGCCCGCTCCTGCCCGAAGGATCCGGCATAGGCGAGCCCGGGGAACAGGATTCTCTTCCAGCGCGTTGAAGGATTGTCAATATAGGCAGCAGTGCCTTGCCGGTTGAGTGGATCGTGCGCGATATAGAGGTAGAATTGCCCGTCAAACCCCAAGCTATTGGGAAACTGATACACGGCATCGCGCAGCGCGGGAGGCGCGGGAGTCTGGCTACCCGCATAAAACAGAGCCGTGGCATTGCCCCCATGCCCGGCAATCAATAGCAGGTGATAGATGACCACCAGGACGAACGCAGCAACTGCAACATAGATGGGGCGTGGATGCATTCGATTGCCCGAAAGTGAAGAAGGGCGGCCCCGTGGGAACCGCCCTTCCGTTGACTGAATGATTTGCCAGTTACACCGTGGCCGAAACCGCGATGCCTGAATTCTTCTTCTGGATGGCCGCTTGAGCCGCAGCGAGCCGCGCGATGGGCACACGATAGGGCGAGCAGGAAACGTAATCCATACCCACGCGGTAGCAGAAGCCAACGCTGGAGGGTTCGCCGCCGTGTTCGCCGCAGATGCCCACTTCGAGGTCCGGACGCGCTTCCCGACCCAGCTTCACCGCCTGCTCAATCAGCCGGCCCACACCGGTCTGGTCAAGCACGGCAAAGGGGTCGCCGGTGAAGATCTTCAGGTCCTCATAGTGCTTGGAGAACTTCACATAGTCGTCGCGCGAAATGCCGAGCGTAGTCTGCGTGAGGTCGTTTGTACCGAAGCTGAAGAACTCCGCTTCCACCGCAATCTGTTCCGCGGTAAGCGCGGCGCGAGGAATCTCAATCATCGTGCCCACCATGTACTTCAGCTTGCCAGTAAGTCCGGCTTTGGCCAGCACTTCCTCGGCAACCCGCACCACAAGGGCCTTCTGGTTCTCGAGTTCCTTTACGTTGCCCACCAAGGGAATCATCACCTCGGGAATTACCGTCTTGCCCTTCTGGTGAACCTTCACTGCCGCTTCGAAAATGGCACGTGCCTGCATTTCGGTGATTTCAGGGTAGGTGATACCCAGGCGGCAGCCGCGGTGCCCCAGCATGGGGTTGAACTCGTGCAGTTCTTCTACCCGGTGCAGCAGCATGGGCAGCAACTTCTTGAGTTCCTTCACCTCGGTCTTGTAGGTCTTGGCCATCTCCCGCTTTTCTTTAATGTCGGCATACGGAAGGCGGGTGATATCCACCATCAGGTTCTCGCGCTTCGGCAGGAACTCATGGAGCGGCGGATCCAGGGTACGAATCACCACCGGGAAACCGGCCATCACGTTGAACAACTGCTCGAAGTCCTTGCGCTGCATCGGAAGCAGTTTCGCAAGTGCTTTGCGGCGGGTCTTCTCGTCATCGGCCAGAATCATGGCCTGCACGTGCTCTACGCGACCTTCCTCAAAGAACATGTGCTCCGTGCGGCAAAGGCCAATGCCTTCCGCGCCAAACTCACGAGCCTTCTTGGCATCACGCGGGGTTTCCGCGTTGGTGCGCACATTGAAGTCACCACGGCTCTCATCCACCCACTCCATAAAGCGGGCAAGGTGGCCGGATTTGGTATCCGGATCAACCGTGCTGGCCTGTCCGAGATATACATCACCAGTGGTGCCGTCAATCGAAAGCCAGTCGCCTTCCTTTACGGTAACCGTCTTGCCGTTCAAAGCCACAGTAAGGCGATGCGCCTTCTCATCCACCTTCAGCGAGGAAGCCCCCACGATGCAGGGCTTGCCCATGCCGCGAGCAACCACCGCCGCGTGGCTGGTAAGGCCACCCACCATGGTGACGATTCCCCTGGAGACGTCCATGCCATGGATGTCGTCCGGCGAGGTCTCCTTGCGCACCAGGATCACCGGCTGGTGTGCGCTGAAGTGCACGGCTTTGTCGGAATCGAAGGCCACCTTGCCCACCGCAGCGCCGGGTGATGCAGCAAGACCCGTACCGATCAGCGTGAGGTTCTTGAGCGAACCCTTTTCAAGCAGCGGGTGCAGCAACTGGTCGAGTTGGTCTGGCGCCACGCGCATGACCGCCTCTTCCTTGGTGATCATTCCCTCTTCGCACATCTCCACCGCAATGCGGACGGCTGCCGGACCCGTTCGTTTGCCGTTGCGGGTCTGCAGCATATAGAGCTTGCCTTCCTGCACGGTGAACTCGAAGTCCTGCATGTCGCGATAATACTGCTCCAGACGCGTGGTGATTTCCACCAGTTCGTCGTAGGCATGCGGCAGAATCTCATGCAATTGCGCAATGGGCTGAGGGGTGCGGATGCCCGCAACCACGTCCTCTCCCTGCGCGTTCATCAGAAACTCGCCGTAGAAGATCTTCTCACCGGTGGCGGGGTTACGCGTGAAGCCAACTCCCGTGCCGGAGGTGTCGCCCATGTTGCCGAACACCATCGCCTGGATATTGGTAGCCGTGCCCATGTCATCGGGCAGCTTATTCATCTTGCGGTAGTAGATTGCCTTTGGAGTGAAGAAGCTTTCGAACACCGCATCGCGTGAGCGCGTGAGCTGCTCCATGGGGTCCTGAGGGAAATCTTTGCCTGTTTCCTTCTTGAAGAGCTTCTTGTATTCGGACACCACGGCCTTCAGGTCGTCGGCGCTGAGGTCGGTGTCGAGCTTTGCCTTGGCCTTCTTCTTCTGTGTGTCGAAGATGTGGTCGAACTTCTCCATGTCGACATGGAAAGCTACTTCGCCAAACATCTGGATGAAGCGGCGGTAGCAGTCATAGGCAAAGCGCGGGTTGTTGGTCTTGGCTGCCAAGCCTTCAGTGGTGACATCGTTCAGCCCGAGGTTGAGAATCGTGTTCATCATGCCGGGCATGGACACGCGGGCGCCGGAGCGGACGCTAAGCAGCAGCGGGTTCTTCGGATCGCCCAACTTCTGGCCGATCTCGTTTTCGAGAACCTTCAGCTTCTCCTTCATCTGCTTCTCGACTTCCGCCGGGACCTTTTTCTCGTTAGCGAAATAAAGGTTACAGACCTCCGTGACGACGGTAAATCCGGGAGGCACGGGCATACCCGCGATGGCCATTTCGGCCAGGCCCGCTCCCTTGCCGCCAAGGACGTCCTTCATCTTGCCGTTGCCGTCGGTAGTCTTACCGAAGGAATAGACGTATTGCTTCATTGCGAATGAATCTCCTTACAAAAAGAGCGAACCAGGGTTCCCCTACTTGGTGACAATCTCTGAGAAGTCAGCAATCGCGGACAACTCAGTCATCAATTCGTGAAGCAGGCTGAGGCGATTACGCCGTACCTGCTCGTCATTTGCGTTTACCAACACTTGGTCGAAAAACGCATCCACTGCCGGGCGCAGACTGGCGATGGCCTCAAGGGCGCCACCGTAGTCGCCTTCGGTGCGCAAGCGATGTACCACTGCGCGGACGCGAGCGAACTCACCGTAAAGCGCACGCTCCGCCTCCTCCACCAGTAGCGTATCTGCTACCACGCCACCTGCGAATTCGGATTGGCGAAGTATGTTCTTGATGCGCTTGAAGCTGGCTGCAATCGGTTCAAAGTCTTTCGTGGGCCGTACAGCCCGCAGTGCACTCAGGCGGTGGCCAACATCCTTTAGGTCGGCGAAGCCAGCGGCCATCACCGCATTTACTTCGTCGTAAGCGAATCCGCGCACATCCCGGTAGTAATACCGCACGCGGTCTTTGAAAAACTCCATCAGGGCGGCGTCCTTTCCATAGAACACCTCCAAGGACAGGTTCGCTTCCCCCTCAGCCAGGATCCGCACAATGCCCTGAGCGGCACGGCGCAGCGCGAAAGGATCACTAGATCCTTTCGGGATCAGGCCGATCGAGAAACAGCCAGCGAGTGTGTCTGCCTTGTCGGCAAGAGACAACAACTGCCCGGCCAGCGTGGAAGGAATTTCGGCCTCCATGCTAACCGGCTTGTACTGATCATAAATCGCGCGGGCAACTTCTGGGGATTCGCCCTGGTGCGCAGCATACAGTCCGCCCACCACGCCCTGCAATTCCGTGAATTCTTTTACCAGTTCCGTGGTGAGATCGCACTTCGCAAGCAGCGCCGCGCGTTGTGCAGTGGCTACGTCGGCACCCGCCATCGCGGCCAGTTCTGTCGCCTTCGCCACCACCCTGTGCGTCTTCTCGTTGTAGTTGCCAAGTTTCGCCTGAAAGGTAACCGCAGCAAGGGATTCCACGCGGTCGGCTAAGGGGCGCTTCTGGTCAACCTCCCAGAAGAAGCGAGCGTCGTTAAAGCGAGCACGCAGCACGCGTTCGTTCCCGCTTCGTACCAGGCCATCAGGGTCAGCGGCCGTGTTCATCACTGCGATGAAGTGGGGCGCCAGCGAACCATCAGGGCGATGCAGCGCGAAGTACTTCTGGTGGTATCGCATCACGGTCACCAGCACTTCCTCAGGCAGCGTGAGGTAGTCCTCGGCGAAGCCGCCCAGGATCGGCGTGGGGTACTCCGTGATGTAAACCAGAGTTTCCAGCAGCTTTTCGTCGGGCGCCACGGTTAACCCCGCAGCCGCGGCTAATGCGGCCGCACCCTCCGCGATCCGGGTCCGCCGCTCGGAGGCCGAGAGCAACACGCCGTTATCGCGCAGCGTCTGCTCATAGGTGTCATGCGTTACCGCCAGACTCGTCTTGCCCAGGCGGCGATGGCCTTCTGTGGTATTCCCGCTGGAGACGCCTTCAAGGGTGAAGGGCACCACACTATCACCCAGCAGGGCCACCAGCCAGCGAATGGGCCGAATGAATCGACTGGTTCCCTTCCCCGCCCACACCATGGCCTTTGGGAAGTAAATGCCTAGAACCAGATCTGGCATCGCTTCGGCCAGGATCGCATGCGCATCACGCCCTTCGCTGCGCTGCAGATAGGCCAAGTACTCACCCTTGGGCGTTTGCTCTCGGCGCAGACTCGCAAGGTCTGTCCCCATCTTTCTGGCAAAAGCATGGGCAGCGGGGGTCGGCTCGCCGTTCTTAAATGCTGCAGTGACAGGCGGCCCAGTCACAAGTGCTTCAGCGGATTCCTGCGAAGGCTGGATGCCTGCGGACCGCAGCACCAAACGACGCGGCGTCGCATCCAGATGCAGGGGCTCATACTTCAGACGGTGCTTATCGAGCAGTTCACGGAAGCGCGACTCCAGATGCTCCAGTGCACTGGGAATCATCCAGTCGGGAATCTCTTCCGTGCCGATTTCAAGCAGGAAAGGCAGCATTAGGCAGTCACCTCCTTGCCTGCCAACTCGCCTACGCCGTGCTGCTGGTGCATCCACAGCCTTGCCACGCCCACGGCAACCTTCCGCACACGTGCAATCACCCCCACCCGCTCCGTCACGCTGATGGCACCGCGCGCATCCAGCAGGTTAAACAGGTTGGAGCATTTCAGCACCTGCTCATAGGCAGGCAGCACCGGGAAACGGCCCTTCTCGGGGTAGTCCACGTAGGCATCTATCAGCCGTTGCGCCTCGCGCTCGTGGATTTCAAACAGCTTCCAAAGGGAATCAATATCGGCCATCTCAAAATTGAACACACTGCTCTGCAACTCGTCCGCGTGGCGAACGGTATGGTAGCTGAATCCAGGAGTCCATGTGATGTCGTACACGCTTTCCACGCCCTGCAGGAAGGCGGTAAGCCGCTCCAGTCCATAGGTAAGCTCAGCCGGAATCAGATCCAGATCAAACCCGCCGCACTGCTGGAAGTAGGTAAACTGCGTGATCTCAAGCCCATCCAGCATCACCTGCCAGCCAATGCCCCAAGCGCCCAGTGTGGGCGATTCCCAGTTGTCTTCTTCAAACTTGATGTCGTGCTTGGAAAGGTCGATCCCAATGGCTTCCAGGCTCTGCAAATACAGCTCGATGATGTTGGCAGGGGTAGGCTTCAGAATCACCTGAAACTGCATGTGCTTGTAAAGCCGATTGGGGTTGTCGCCGTAACGCCCATCAGCGGGGCGGCGGCTAGGCTGCACGTAGGCCACATTGTAGGGCTGCGGACCCAGGACGCGCAGGAAGGTTTCCGGGCACATGGTGCCAGCACCCACTTCCAGGTCGTAGGGTTCCTGAATAATGCAGCCGTTCTCCGCCCAGAATCGTTTCAGGCGGAAGATCAATTCCTGGTATGAAATGGAGGGTTTCTCAGGCATGTCAGAGGGCTTCGATTAAGGGCACGGTAAGCAGGCGTCGTTCCGCGTGATGCTCAATCTCTCGAATCAGGACGCGTCTTAAATCCAAGTGAGCCGCTTTCTCCCAGCCTTCCGGCAACACATCGCCAATCGGCTTGGATGCAATCTCCTGAGCCAGCGCCAGCGAAGCTTCCGACACCCGAAACTCCGGAAGAAACCCGGACAGGCGCACCGCCCAGTATGAGTAATAGGTGAGGGCGCGCCATAGGGCACTCTCACCCGATTCCTCAAGATGTCGGATCACCGCCAGAATCAGGCGGTAGAAACGCTCATCGGGAAGCGCGGGCGGCAGCAGTTGCTCCGCCACTTCGGCCACGAAATCCAAACCCAGCGCCACGGGATAGTTCCCCGCAAGTGCAAACGGCGAGTGGATGATTTCGCATCCGCTCAGCGTGATCAACTCCCGGTTTTCCCGCTGGTAATAGCTCATCCGCGAACAACAGAGCCGCTCCAAACCCGCACCGAACGGGCTGCGAGGTTTGCGCGCCCGTTTGGCAATCCCGCGCAGCTTGCCTTTGTCGCGCGTGAGCAGACTCACCACGAGATCGGCCTCGCCGTAAGGGTAGGTGCGAAGCGTAATCGACTCGCTTACGATGGCCGCCATACCGGCTCTGAACGCAAAGTCTAAGATAACACAGTCCGAACCAGCCAGTTAGAACTGAGCCTGCGAGGGCCGTTCATTGCCGCGGAGGCGTCCGCGCTTTCATCTTCTCCATCCAGGCTGCAAGCATAGCCTGAACTTCCGGAGTTGCCTGCTCCATCTTGCGCTGCACTACCACCGCCGAACGTTCCATCATCTGGGGCTGCCGTTCAACCAGCGCCTGGCCGGCGGGTGTTCGATAAAAGGCCAGAATGGCGTCGAGTTCCTCTTCGCTAAAGGCCTCGCCGTAGATCTGCAGGTAGTCCGCCTTGATCGCGTTCCAGCCCATATGGCGATCCAGCACCGTCCCCATCTCTCGCTGAAGCAACTCCACCTCTTGCTGCAGTTCACCTGGCATGTTCAACCCAAGGAGCCTCTGCATGGCGGATGCCTTCATCTGGCCCATTACTATCTCCATCGTCTGGTTCAAGGCCCGCTCCAGCCGCATCAGTTTGAACAGTTCTTCCACTTTGGCTTCCTTGCTGGCTTGATCGGCAAGTACCGGCAGGCACAGTAGCGCTAAGATGCAGAACTGTAAGGAAATGGCCTTCATCATGCCACCAGACTAGCAGGTCCTCACCCATGCTACCGATGCCCATGGACCGGTACCCCATGAAACGGGTGATCTCCTGGCCCAAGTGTTGTCCTGGCTGTGTGCGTTCACGCGGCTGCGCACAAAGCCCTTGCCATCGGTGCCGGACCCGCCAGTGCCTAAGCCACCCGTAACGGAAAATTCACCCAACCCGCCTACAGCTTCATTTCCCAACCGTCCCGGAACTGGGGCTTTACGTACTTGTTCGCTTCCTCATTATTGGTGAAGCGCATGTTTGCGCCGTCCCATTCCAGTTTTCCGCCCACACGCATGGCGATGGCAGTGAGTGCCAGCCACTCTGCATAGGGCACGGCGATGCGAAAGTCAGAACAGGATGCCGCACCACCCTTGCAGGCGCGGACCCAATCCGCCATGTGGCCCGGGGATCTGGTTAGCAGTTGAGGCGGCAGCTTGTATTCCTTCCACCGCGCCGAAGGCAATAGCCAGACGCCCTCACCCCGGTTCGAGGTCGCCATGATGCCCTTGGTGCCCACGAACACTGACCCATTCCCGGTGAGAACGCCCTGCTGAGCGGGTGTTCCTGGCTCACCAAAAACGCGCACGCCAGGCCCTCCCGGCCCCGTACGTTGACCGCCGGCGGGCCGCTGCCCACGCCGTCCACCCGAGCCGGCCCCTTCACCAGCCGGCCCCGCAGGCTCTCCCGCTGCGCGGCGCGCGATCTCCTCCAGCCAGCGTCCGGTGGGACGGCCCTTATCCGCCAGATTATCCATGGGAGGCAGAATCGCTTCGTTTTCCATGCCCGGCACCCGGTATGCGTCCGGGTCAGTAGACCGCGCAGAATCGTGATAATACACCTTCACGGGGGGCATACCACCGCGCGCGGGAAAATCTAGCCTGACCGTGGCCCGTTTTGGAAACGTGATCTTGCTTTCACCCTCCACGCTTACGCGTTCCAGGCTGGAGGGCGCGCCGAGTTGCAACGCGTGATGCGCGGGGCCTGCCGAGTGGGTGGCCCAGTTGCCAATTTGCCCGGTACCAAAATCGTAGAAGCCTCGCCAGTTGTACGGTACATACCAGGAACTGTACGCGCGCATGGGCATGGCTCCCAGCCACGCGTCCCAGTTGAGCGTATCGGGAACGGACTCCTCGGGCGGCACTTCCGTCAGGCCCGTGGGGTGTGTCCCCGGCGTTGTAGACACATGCACCTCGGTAACGTCACCAATTTCCCCTGACCAGAGGATCTCCGCCGCCACGCGATGGCACTCATGAGAAAATCCCTGGTTCCCCATCTGTGTGGCAACCTTGTACTTCTCTGCTGCTTGCATCAGAAGGCGGGCTTCCCACGGCGTTCGTGTCAGCGGCTTTTCGATGTACACGTGCTTTCCCCGCTGCATGCAGGCAAGCCCGACGGGCGCATGCATGAAGTCCGGTATCGCAATGGTGCATGCGTCGATATTCTTTTCTTCCTTGTCCAGGAGTTCCCGAAAATCCCGGTAGAGAGGAAGCCCTTCATAGCGTTTCAGCGGACCCGACGAGCGGTCGAGATCCACATCGCAAAGAGCGACAATCGTCTCGGTCTGGGCAACCTCCTGCAGCAGAGCAGCGCCTCGCCCTCCGCAGCCAATCACCGCCACGTTCAGTTTGTTGTAGTAGGGCTTGTAGCCAAGAGCGACCAGACTCTTTACGCTTCCAAATCCGCCCACGGGCACCGCGCCCGCTAACAACGATCCGTAGAAAAAATACCGTCTCGATACACCACTGTTCGACATGCAATCCCCTCTGCAAAAAGAACTCGCACCATCCAGGTTCCGACACTGGGGTCCCGGCGAACGGCTACTGCCCCGCAGGCATGGCCACCGTTTTTGGCTGAAGCCCTGCCTTTGCCGCCAACATATACACAATGAAACCTACCAGAAAGCTATAGAGCGCTGCCGGCTGAATCACGTCCTTGATGCCGTCGAACATGGGAATGAACGGCATAACGCCCACAAAGAATCCTGCAGCCCAGGCAATGTACCCAGCCATGTTGATGCCCTCCCGGGGGCCTGCCCACTTGCGGCCACTGAGCAGATAGTCCGCCACCATCGCACCGCAGATGGGTCCAAATGACGCCCCCACGATACTGAAAAAGCCAATGAGGTTCTCCGCGGCCCCGGTTACCGCCAGGATGATGGCAACCGTCATCGCCACCATGGTGGAGGTCATGCGCGGAATACCCGGCAGCATGGTGGAAAAACTGTTGCTGGCAATGAAAGCGCAGAAGCAGTTGGGTGGAATGGAAGCGATGGCGAACAGGAAGAACATGCTCGTTGCCAAAAAGCCCCCCATGGAGGGAATGACGGCGTCGTAGTTGAGGCTGGCGAGCGACGGGTTCAGCGCCTTGGCGCCGGCTACGGAAAGCAGAGGCAATCCGCCCGCTATTACTGCCGCCAGAGCAATACCCACCAACCCGCCTTTCTTCACGTCGCCGGCATTGCGGCTGTTAATGCCAAAGTCCGCACCCGCCGCCCCTGCGGTGGCAAAGAATCCGATGGTGATCTGAATGATGAGCGTGAAGCCAAGATACGAATTGTCCGCGGGTGGCTGATATTGACTGATGCCCTCGAAGGTCTTGAAAAAGACGATAAGGATCATTAGCAGCGGAATGAAGTTCAGGTAAGTGGCCACCCGCGCCACATAACCAATTCCCTTTACGCCCACATAGGCCATCGTGTAGCCCCACAGAGCACCTACCACAATAAATGGCAGGGTCTTTGGCGTTGCATCCATTCCCAAGCCGGATAGCAGGAACTTCGCGGAGAAATAGGTAGCTACTCCAAACCACCCTACCTGCAGCAAACCCATCAGCAGGCCAGGCATCAGATAACCGCCCGTGGTACCAAAAGTGGAACTGCCAACAACGTAGAGCGGATGTCCGGTCTTCATGCCCAGCATTGCGGGAACGAAGTAGTAGAGCGCGTAGCTCAACAGGCCTGCTACCACCAGGCCCGCGATACATACCCATACGCTGGCTTGGGTAATCGTCTCGGTAGCGATTGCGTTATAGAAGGCGATCCACAGGAATACACCCGCATAACTGGGAGCAATGTTCGTGTACCAGGCAGCGCGGTTATTCTCTGGATTTCGCTGGGCTTGGGCGAGATATGGGGGCAGCATGTGGAAGGCAGTATATCCCGGTTTGGGATTCACCGCATCCAGCCCACTTCCGGAAGCGCCTCCACCTTAAGGAGCCTCAGCCAGCAAACGGCAGGACGGCCATCACAAGAGTGGAAATCAGGCTGATGAGTACAGAACCCAGAATGGCCGTCAGGCACCCGTCCACTTCAAAGTCTGGAACCAACTTTGCCACCAGCATCAGCATCAGGCCGTTAATCACCCAGGCAAAGAGTCCAAACGTAATGAAAGTCAGCGGGAAGGCAAAAAATGCCACCACTGGCTGAATCAACGCATTCACGATACCCATCACCAGCGCCGCAACAAGTGCGATTGTGAAGCTCTTGATCTTCATACCGGGCAAAATGTAAGCCGCGGCGAGAATGGCGAAGGCAACAACAAGCCACAAAACCAGCAGATTCAGCATTGAAGAAAATCCTTTCGCTGTGTAGACTATCGAAGCTACACGGCTGTGTCAGTGGTACCCAGTAAATCTACCAGGTCTTCACGATGGCGCTGCGCAAATTCAATCGTGGAATCCAACGAGACCAGATAGAAAGTGATCGCAATCAGTGCAGCCACAAGCATCCCAGCGTAGAAGCCGGCGTCTGAACCGAACGCAAAACGCGCCACGTAGGCCAGCGTCGTGGGCAAGCTGACGATGGGGAAGAACAGCATCAGCACCACACGGAACTTTGCCTTATTGGCGCTGCTCCAGCTTTGATCCGGGTTCACTCCGCCGGGGTAACGCACGCTGCTCTGGTTCCCCACCGCGAACATATTCACCGCCAGTACCAGCGCGGTAACGAAGGCCTCCGCGACGCCGTTCAATGTGACGGGCACACCAATCGCAGAGCAGGCAAGTGAGATCAGGAATACCTGCACACACACCATAAAGAAGCCAACGATATTTTTTGCGAGAAACACCGTTTGCAGGCGGATGGGAGCAAACAGGAACACTTGTACGGCCTTGCGGTCGAGCCCAAACACATTCCAGAACACGGTCTCCGACATCAGCAGAATCGCGTATGCGCTCACCACCGCCAGAAAATTCCGGTACATGAATCCAGGGTCGTCGCCAGGGTCCAGCGCAATCGGCAGAAACACTATGATGCCGAACGTGAACCCCATGATGAACACCGTCACAAATCGCGGTGATCGGGTGAAGGTAAGAAACTCCTTCTCCACCAGCGAGCCAAGCGGCTCAGGGAAACAGCGGCCCAGCCAGTGAGCCGCATGTGCGCGCAGGTCAGCAAACGCACGCAGAGGGTTCGCGGAAAAGCGATTCTTCACAGGACGGCGCGCCTGCCCTGCTTCCGCGGTCAAGAAGCTCAAGAACAACCAACGCCCCCCCACCAGGCTCCCCAACGCGAGCACCGCCAGAAACGGTATTGACAGGGAAAGCGATACGCCAAAGGCCACATCGGTAGCCGCACTCCACGGCGTCCAGGGAAAGGCCAAAACCGTCTGAAAGTATCCAAGCCACGATCCTGTTTCCCGCTTCAGCAGAATCCACTGCGGCAGTAACGCGACAGCCACCAGCAGGAACACGAGCGCCTCCCGCCACAGGCGCATGCTCGACAGGCGACTCACGAGCGAACGAACCGCCACGTTTACGCAGAAGTTGAAACACAGGAACGCCGCCCCCGCCACCAGGACGAGCCCCGGATTGCAATCGGGGTTCATCAAAAGCCCCAGGAACACACCCACGCCTACAATCAAGGGCTCCAGGCTGGTGGGAATGCACAAGATCATTTCCAGCAAATAGAACTGGTTAGGACGAATGGGGAAAATCAGCAGGCGTTTCAGGTCAAGCGCAAGCCCAAATGAAACCGTCAGGACGGGCGCTACCTGCCAGTACGCGGTAATCGCCAGAAGAACCATGCGGGAGTAGTAGGCAGCATCGAATCCTTCAGGGGGATCGGAAAATACGTCTTGCGCGATGTAGGCCAGAAAAACCGCCAGCGCGTACCACAAGGTCGTGACCACCGCATTAAAGACGGATGCCACGGTGCCACGACGGCTAAGCATGTTGCGCATCATGCGCAACTGCGCCAACAAAATCACCGAAGCCTGATCAACAAACCGAATCGCCACGCGCGCCACTCCTCGCAACTAGGTGCTTCCGCCACCCACTACAGCCAATTGAGCATCTCGGGATTGGTTTCACCGCCGATGGTACGCACGAAGACTTCCTCCAGAGTGTCGTGAGCGGATCCCCCTGCACGCAGGTCGTCCATTGTGCCCTCCACCACCAGCCGCCCTTCGTGGATGATGGCAAGGCGATCGCACAGGCGCTCCACCACTTCCAGCACGTGGGAGGTGAGGAAAACGGTGCAGCCCTGACGCACGCGATCCAGCAGGATCTCTTTCATCAATCGAGCACCCACGGCGTCCACGCCCTCAAACGGCTCGTCCATCAGAAACAACGAAGGCCGGTGGATGAGCGCGGCCGCCATAGCTACCCGCTTCTTCATGCCCTTGGAGTACTCAGAAATCACCTTATGCTGCGCCGCCGTAAGTTCAAACAGTTCCAGCAGTTCGCGTACTCGACGTTCCACCACATCGCGCTGCAGCCCATAGATGCGCCCGACAAACTGGAGATACTCACGCCCCGTCAGGCGATCAAATAGCAGCGTGTCGTCCAGCACAACGCCAATGCGCTGACGCACGGCAAACGAGCCCTGTTCCACGGGAGTCCCCAGCAGGTGCAGAGTGCCCGAGGAAGGCTGGGCGAGACCCATCAGCATCTTGATCGTGGTAGTCTTCCCGGCTCCATTCGCACCCAGAAAGCCATAAAAGCAGCCTCGCGGCACGCGCAACGTCAGCCTATCCACTGCACGCTTCTCACCATAGACCTTGCTTACGTCCTTCAGAGAGATGGCGTAGTCGGTGGCCGCTCCGGGCATCTCTGCCAAAGGCGCCAGAATCTCACCAGCGGACTCGTGCAGATCGCGGCTCACAGGGGCGCTGTCGTGCGAAGGTTCGGATAACGACGACGAGTTTGGTTCCGTGGGCATGTCAGTCTCATTCGTCTGCTCCGGCGGTTGATGTTGAAAATTCACTTCCGGTCTACCGATCCTTTTCCGACTGCGCTGCCGGGCCATCCCCCGCGCCTATAGAGTGCGGTTCGCCCAAGACTCCAGTGTCGCCCATTTTGGGTGCGAAGTTAGATCCGCAACGTACACTTGCGCTACACCATCGCGGTCGCTGGCAAACGCAATGGCTCGCTCATCGGCGCTAAACGACGGATGAGGATGTGTCCACTGCGGCCCGTAGACGGTATCCGTGGATACCTCCATCCAACTCAGCGACTGCTTTCCTTGCGTACTCGGTGCATCAGCGGATGCAGCCTGCCGAGCACGTGCAAAATCCTCTGCCAGAGCATAGCGGGATTGCTGCCACTGGCTGCCCTGGTTGCTGGCCAGCGAGAGGCACACCAACTCGCGCTCCCCGGTCTCAACATTCACCAGGAAAATTCCTTCGTCAGGATGGTTCGTATCGCACAAGACACGGTTGCCGGCCCGGTCTGGCGCGATGTGCCACGCGTTGAACCGTGCGATTTCCGAGTGCTTCCGGATGCCCTCCCAGGGCATCCGGCACAATTGCCCTGGCCAGATGGTGAACAGCAGGTCGCCTGTATCGCCCAGGAAAGTCTCATGCACCACAAAGGTGTCGTTGCCATGTTCCATCAGGCATTCCAACCCGCTACCGTCGCGGCGAATCCGGAACATGCGCGGCGCAGGATCGGCCGCGAACTCCAGCCACTGCGAGTCCCGCGGATGAAACTGTGGGTGAATCACCGTACGGGGAAATGCGATCCAGTGCCAGCTGCTGCCATCGGAGCGACCCACCGCGATCCCGTTCTGTCCATGTTGCTTGCCCGCGCAGGCAATCCATTCCCCGTCATGGCTCAGGGACACCTCACCCAGTTGCGCCCCCTCGAATGAAGCCACACGCTCTTCCTGTAGATCTCCCAGAAGAAGCCGCCACACCTCACCGCCGCGCACAAAGAAAATCGCGTCTCCGCTGGGGTGGATGGAAGCGGAAAAGGGGTGGATAGGTGGGCCATCAGTAAGTTGCGTCAAATGCCCATCCGGCAACCGAGCCGCGTGCAGTTGCGCACTGCCGCTGCGGTAGCTGGTGAAGATCAACTGTGTCATGCAAGGAGTGAATGAGCTCTGCAGGAAGTAGCTGGGATGGCTAATGGATGCGCCCGAGGTATATTGCTGTATGCGAACGCCAGTGACGGGGTCTGCAAACGTTCGCAGTTCCGATTCCTGGACACTGCCTTTCCCTCGGCTTTGAACCGTGGCTTTCCGGGGCATGATTGCAGTCTACTCAATTCGCGGCTCCAGGGAGCGACAGCCAAGCTTTTCTCTAGTTGGTGCCAGCTTGCACCTCGCTTGCCTGCTTTTCGAAGATCACCAAGTGCTGCCATGGCAGTTGGTGATGTGTCTTCACATGACGGAATCCGGATGCGGTCAGCTCCCGGATGATCTGCTTTTCGGTCATTTTGTGGTCTTCCAAGATCGGAACATTGGGGTCCTCCTTGCGGTATTCCACCAGCGCCACTCGCCCGCCCGGCTTCAGCGCCTTTTTCAGATCCGCCAGAATCTCTACCGGCTTCGAGAACTCGTGATAGACGTCCACCATCAGCGCCAGATCTACGCTGTTCTCGCCAAGCCCGGTCACGTCCATGCCTCCCCGCACGATTTCCACGTTTGCCAAGTTGTTCTTCTTCTTGCGAATCTCAAGCAAACGCAGCATTCCCAACTGCACCTCCGTGGCAAAGACCTTACCTGAAGCTCCCACCGCTTTGGCCAGCCGCTCTGTGTAATACCCGCTGCCTGCACCAATATCCGCTACTGCCATCCCCGGTCTCAGAGCCAGTAATTTCACGGCAAGGTCTGGCCGTTCTTCCTGCATCCGTTCTGGCCGGTCAAGCCAGGGGGCTCCCAGCACACCCATCATCGGCGCCAGAGGCCGGTCTGTTTCAGGGTGCCGTTCCTGCGCCCACGCGCTAAACAGAAAGGCGGCAGCACAGAGAACTGTGATATTCAGTAGACGAATCGATTTACACATGTTAGGTTTCTCCCAGAAAGAGAAAGGATGGTTTAGAGATGGTTACGCGAACGCTGCGGAGTCAGAATACCCGCAATTTGCGGCTTGTCCCGCACACCTTTCTCCGGGCTACCGCCATCCTCGTTATGAGTTGCTGCTTGTTGCTCTCTGGCTGTGGGAGCAAGGCCAACACGGTGACTGCAAAGATGGGCGAAGCCGTCACCCTCGGCGGTGTGGAGCACACCGTGCTTGGCGCGGAGTGGAAAGCATCCCTGGGGCAGGG
>CAZUAX010000008.1:51894-59494 GCA_964618435.1 uncultured Solibacteraceae bacterium | reverse complement strand
CGATGGTGGAGGAGGGTCCCCGGGCACAAACCATTCGTGCCGCCAGTGCCCAGCTGGAGCGTGCTTCGGCGGCCTTGCGGATGGCAGAAGCGGGAAAGCTGGAGCTGGCCCGGATGCGCCAGGAACTGGGCACTCGCCAGGCAGAGATCGACCAGGCGCGGGCCAGTCTTGCGGTGATTGAGACGCAAATTGCCGATGCCACAGTGTACTCACCTATTGACGGGGTGGTGCTGGTGAAGTCCGCCGAGCAGGGAGAGGTGCTGGCCGCGGGGGTGACCATCGCCACCATCGGCGACCTTGGTGCTCCGTGGCTGCGGGGATACGTAAGCCAGCAGGATCAGGGTCGCGTACAGTTGGGATCGGCTGTGAAGGTGTTTGTGGATTCCTACCCTGGACGAAGCTTTGAGGGACGCCTTTCCTTCATGGCAGCGGAAGCCGAGTTCACGCCAAAGCAGATTCAAACCGCTGAGGAACGGGCCAAATTGGTTTACCGCGTAAAGGTGGATGTTGCCAATCCCGACGGGGCGCTGAAGTCCAACATGCCGGCCGATGCGGAGATCCCTCTGCTGCCTCTGAATTAGTAGGGCACAAGGAAACACCATGGCCGCCGAGTACATGCTGGAAGCCCGAGGACTAACGCGACGCTTTGGCGATCTGGTGGCCGTCCGCAACCTGAACCTTCAGATTCCGCGCGGCGAGATCTATGGACTGGTGGGGCCTGATGGCGCCGGAAAAACCACGACACTGCGCTTGTTTTGTGGGCTGATTGATCCGCAGGAAGGCGAGGCGCTGGTGGACGGAATCAGCGCGTCGCGCGAGGTGCACGCGGTTCGCGACCGCATTGGCTATATGCCCCAGCGCTTCGGCTTGTACACAGACCTGACAGTGGAAGAGAATCTGCACTTCTACGCGGACATCTTCGGCATGTTGGGAGAAGAGCGCAATCGCTTAATGAACGAGCTTATGCGCATGACCCGCATGGAGCCTTTTCGCAAACGTCTGGCAGGCAACTTATCCGGGGGCATGAAGCAGAAGCTGGCGCTGATGTCCACGTTGTTGCACCGCCCGGAAGTGTTGTTTCTGGATGAGCCCACCAATGGCGTGGATCCTGTTTCACGCCGTGACTTTTGGGAAATCCTGTACCGGCTTGTACGCGATGGGCTTACCGTTCTATTGACCACCGCCTATCTGGATGAGGCCGAGCGATGTCATCGGGTGGGCCTGATGGACAAGGGTCGGCTGATTCTGGAAGATGCACCGTCGCAGGTGCGGCGCGCGCTTGCTGAAGCCTGTTACGCATTCAAAGGCAGGAACCCACGAGGGATGCGCGAGTGGCTTGCCGCGCAGCCCGGCGTGTTGAGTGCCGAGGCTTCCGGCGGGGAGATCCGCGCGTTTGTCGCCCGTGACACTGCCGGTTCCGATGGGTGGCTGCAAGGGCTGCGCTCAGCTGGTTTTGAGGATGCTACCGTTCGTGAGGTGGAACCGTCGCTGGAAGATGTCTTCATCGCCCTGGTGCGGCGGGAGGAGAGAGAGAACGCCCTCGCGCCGGGAGAACCCCAATGAGCGCGACCGTATCCATGCACAGTCTGAGCAAGCATTTCGGAAGCTTCGTGGCAGTGGACAACGTTTCGCTGGACGTGGAGCGCGGCGAAATCTTCGGTTTCCTGGGCCCTAATGGTGCTGGCAAGTCCACCACCATTCGCATTCTGTGCGGCCTGCTGACACCTACATCGGGCAGCGCGAACGTAGCGGGGTTCGACGTGGCAACGCAGCCGGAGCAAGTGAAACAGAGCATTGGATACATGTCGCAGAAGTTCTCGCTGTACGACGACCTAACCGTCGGTGAGAACATTGATTTCTTCAGTGGCATCTACGGAGTGCCCTCCGCACGGCGGCCAGAACGCAAGCACTTTGCTTTGGAACTCTCGGGACTACAGGCACGCAAGGACACGCTGACTTCCCTGCTTCCGGGGGGATTCAAGCAGCGCCTGGCCTTGGGCTGCGCGATTCTTCATGAGCCACCGGTGCTGTTTCTGGACGAGCCCACCTCTGGCGTTGACCCCATTGCGCGCCGTGAGTTCTGGGAGTTGATTTATCAGCTTTCCGCGCACGGCAGCACGATCTTCGTTTCTACTCACTACATGGACGAGGCTGAGTATTGCCATCGCATCGCATTGATGTACCGTGGCGCGGTGATTGCGCTGGGCTCCCCTGAGGAATTGAAGCAGGAGTTGGGCGGAGCGAGTCTCCTGCGGCTGGATACCGATGACCTGCTGGCGGCGATGGACGCCCTCGCCGGACTGCCAGGCATTGAGGATGTGGCGGTGTTTGGCAGCGGACTACA
This sequence comes from uncultured Solibacteraceae bacterium, assembly GCA_964618435.1. Classification (GTDB taxonomy): domain Bacteria; phylum Acidobacteriota; class Terriglobia; order Bryobacterales; family Bryobacteraceae; genus JACTMJ01. The sequence goes on along the minus strand of CAZUAX010000008.1, from coordinate 57,150 downwards.
CGTGCGGGTAAGAAACGTCGACGGAAGCACTTCGCGCATCCAGGATGCCTTACGCGCACAAGGTGTGAAAATTTTGCGCCTGGAACCGATTGACGCTTCCATGGAAGATGTCTTCGTGAGCCTGATTGAAGCAGAGGAACGAAAATGACGCCGCCACTGCGCCGTATGCTTGCGATTTCGCGCAAGGAATTCATCCATATCCTGCGCGATCCGCTTAGCTTGATTATGGCTCTGGCCATTCCCTTCGCCATGCTGATGCTATTTGGATATGCGTTGTCGCTGGATGTGGAGCAAGTGCCCACCGTGGTGATGGACGCCAGCCGCACACCGGAAAGCCGGGACCTGATCTCTTACCTGGAGGGCTCCCGGTACTTCTCTGTCGATGAGGTTGTGCCGGACTATCCTTCGCTCGACCGCGCGATATATCGAGGTGAAGCGCTGGTTGGGATTGTGATTCCCGCTGACTTTGCACGACAGATTCACCTTGGCCAACCCACGAAATTGCAGGTATTCATTGACGGCAGCGACTCGAACACAGCAAACATTGCCGCTGGTTATGCGGAGGGAGTGCTGAGCCTGTACAGCAATCGCTTGCAGGCAAACTTTGCGAACCTGCGTGGCGCCGGACCACTGGACCCACCACTGGACGTGAACGCACGCGTTTGGTTTAACCCGGATTTGAAATCCAAGAACTTCATCATCCCCGGCCTGATTGCCGTGATCCTGCAGGTGATTGCCGCGCTGCTGACGTCCCTGACCATTGCGAGGGAGTGGGAACTGGGAAATATGGAACTGTTGCTCTCCACTCCTGTGCGGCCTTGGGAACTGATTCTTGGGAAGATGTCCGCCTTCTTTGCCATTGGAGTGGCGGATTCCACTTTTGCCGTGATGGTTGGCCGCTACGTGTTTGGAGTGCCGCTGCGGGGCAGTTTGCTGGACTTGGGAGTGGCGGTGTTTTTCTTTCTGTTCGGGGCGCTTTGCTGGGGCCTGCTGATCTCTGCCCTTGCCCGCAACCAGTTGCTGGCCTACCAGATTGGAATTCTTTCGTCTTTCCTGCCTTCCTTCCTGCTGTCCGGCTTCATCTACGCGATTGAGAATATGCCGGTTCCCATTCAGGTGGTCACCTACATTGTGCCCTCGCGCTATTTCATCGCGATCCTGAAGGGTGTGTTTCTGAAAGATATCGGTTACAGCATCCTGTGGCCGCAACTCGTCTTTCTATTCCTCTATGCCGCCGTCGTCTTTCTGGTGGCTTCGCGCAGGCTGAACCAGAAGTTGGTGAACTGATGCAATTTCCGAAGTGGGAAAGGGTTCTGGAGATTGTGCGGAAAGAATTCCGCGTGGTGTTTCGCGACCCACGCCTGCGTACCGTACTGTTCGTGCCTCCGATTCTGCAGTCGATCATCTTCGGCTTTGCCGTGAACATGGACGTGGAGCATGCCCGCATTGGTTGGCACGACACAGACCGGAGCCTGCAGAGCAACGAGCTTCGCATGGCTTTTGAGGGGAGCGGAAGTTTTCGTGTGACCCGGGTGCTGGAGCACGACGAGGATGTCGCGAATCTGCTTGACCGTGGCGAAGTGGACGCTGTCGTGCGTGTGCTGCCGGGTTTTGGGGAAGCGCTTGTCAGGGGTGAAACCGGGCGTGTGCAGATGCTTTTGGACGGTGCCAACTCAAATACGGCATCGATTGTGGGGGAATACGCACGGCGTGTGATCTCCAGGTATGGCTCAAGTTTGCAGGAGGCGCGCCAGGGAACGCGGATTCTCGCCAGAAGCCAAGGGCAGGCACCGCCTGTGAGCCTGGCAATTCCCAGTGTTCACGCGGAGACGCGCGTTTGGTTCAACGAGAACCTCCTGAGCCGCAATTACTTTGTGCCAGGTGTGGTGGTGAACATCATTGCGCTGGTAACACTCATGCTCACTGCACTGGCAATCGTACGCGAAAAAGAGATTGGCACAATGGAACAGTTGATTGTGACGCCCATCCAGCCGTTGGAATTGATGCTGGGCAAGACGATTCCATTTGGGCTGGTGGGCCTGTTTCACGTGACGATGCTTACCCTCCTGGCCAAATTCCTGTTTGGCGTTCCATTCCGCGGCAGCCTGCTGTTGCTGTATCTGGCATCGGCACTCTTTCTGTTGACCACGCTGGGCGCCGGGCTGTTCATCTCCACTGTGGTTAGCACCCAGCAACAAGCGATGATGGCAACCTTCTTTTTCTTCTTTCCGGTGTTGCTGCTTAGCGGGTTTGCATTCCCGATCCGCAGCATGCCCGAAGTGGTGCAGTGGGTCACCTATCTCAATCCGGTTCGCTACTTCATGGAAATTGTGCGTGGGCTCTTTCTGAAAGGTCTGGGGGTTGCCGAACTTTGGCCGCAGCTGCTGGCAATGGCCGTGCTGGGAACGACCGTGATTTTAGTGAGCGCAAGCCGCTTCCACAAGCGTCTCGATTAGCACGCAGGCTCAAAAAAAAAGGCGGCGAATCCAGAGGGTTGCCTGGTCGCCGCCGTGAGAGGGATCGATTCACCAGACCACAAGGGACGGTGTCAGTGATTGGTAAGATGCTGAAAGTTTGGCGGGAGTGCACGATTCAGCAAGTTTCTTCGAGAATGCGGTTTCTTCGCGTACCCTGTTTCGTCAAGAACCCAGGGAGGCCGCCAGGCTTGGAGGATTCGAGGTTATTGCATGCCGTCTAGTCTAGTTGCTGGGGCCGGCGCCAATGGCAATTGCCCGCGGCGGGCGCGGCGCAACAGGCCGAGGCCCATAGCGACGCCCGCGAACGCTGGCTTCTTCAGGAACCACGGGGAGCGTAATTTCTTTCTGATTGCGAACGAGGCTCAATTTCAAGGGCGATGCCGCCGTTTTCTGTTCCCTGAGGATACGGCTTAGATCCGCTGGTTTTGCTACCGGTTGCTCGGCAAGGGAAACGATCACGTCACCTGCCTTCACCCCTGCCTTGGCTGCTGCGGAATCTTCCGTCACTTCCCGCACCAATGCGCCTTCCTTTACACCAAAGAATGCCGCCAACTGGGGAGTGAGCGGTTCGCTGTCGATTCCCAAAGAAGCGGATCGATACACCGTAAGGACACGGGGAACATCCGGCATCACCACCCAAACTCGACCCGCGGTATCCCGCGCGTGTTCGGCCGCTTCGCGCGCTTTGTCGAAGGCGATGCTCAGTTCAAAGTCCTTCATCGGACGGCGTGCCGCGGTCACCACGTTTAGGTCTATTGGCTTCCCTTCCCGGAACACCTGGAGACGTACGGTGCGGCCCGCTGGTGTCTCGCCCACCATCCTGGTGAGTTGTTGCCGTCCTTCTAAGGTGGTTCCGTTGTAGGAGAGCAGGACGTCTTTTACGCGAATGCCCGCCTTCTGCGCGGGGGAACCCTCGGCAACGGAGGTAACCACGACGCCGCGCGGATCACCCATCTTCAGCCGCTCCGCCATCTCAGTGGTGACATCCGCCACGCCGATTCCCAGGAAACTGCCTGAGCCCATGCCTGGCATGCCTGGCATGCCGGGCACCATCAACGTCTCATCCTGTAGCCACAAACGCGCAACAAGCACTTCTGGCAAGGGTTCCGTAGAGGCCAATTCCGGCAATGGAGCCACTTCTGAGGATGGTGAAACCAGCTGCGCACTTACTGTAGCCGCGCCAAGGCAGAGAACGAGCGCGGAGCAGAACACCCAACGCCATGTGCATGCACGGCGAAATGCATTGAAATTCCTGATAAACATACCTAGTCTCCTCACTCCCCTCCTGCGAGGGGACTCCCGCGACCGCTGGGCTAGAGCAGCGCCTCCGGTAAACTGCGCCAGTTCCGCACGCTTCAACGAACCCTCAGAATGTCTCGGTGGTTGCATTCAGATCGGCGAGAGCACTCTGGCAGCGCTCACGCACCGTGCGGTTCTCCTCGTACTGCATGTGTTCCTGCAGCAATCCGATGACTTCGGGCCGACCGCGATCCCTGGTAAGCAGGCCCACCGCCTCCAACCGCACAGCGGGACTCTCATCGTGCATCAACGCCGTACGCAGCGTCTCACGTACGTCCGGCTCCGTTACGTAAACCTGCAAGCCCTCCAGCGCCTTCAAGCGAACGCCTGGGTTGCTGTCGTGCCGCAACGCGTAGAGCAGAGCATCCCGCACGCCTGGCTGGCTGCTCTGGCTGCTGAGCACAGAGAGCGTACCCGCCCGGATGCCCGGGTCGGCTGTGCTCCGCGCGGTAGCCAGCAACAGGGCGCGAACATTGTGGTCCTGGGGTGGGCCTTCCACCAGGCGCTGTTTCACCTCCTCAAACTCAATGCGTACAGTGCCATCCGGGTTGGTGCGAATGTCACGCACGCGAGGGGTCCAGCCATCGCTCGCCAGGATATCGGCCGGTTGCGAAGCAAATCCACCGAACCCGGGCGCAGGATCTGCGGCGGTCTGCATGGTCCACCGGCCCGCGACAATTCCTAGCAGCAGCATCGCCACAGCACCCGCGGCCTGCCAGCCCAAGGGCATCCGCGCGAACAGGGGACGATCGACAAAACGAAGCCATTCCGGCAAACGCGGCCATCCACGCCCCTGGGTTGCCTGGGGTAGCTCGCCAAGAGTGCCATGCAAGCGGGTCCGACACTGCGACAACAAGCCGGGGGGCGGTTCCACCGCGTTCTGCTCCACTGCGTGAAGCAGAGACCTCAGCTGCTCCAACTCGGCCCGGAGTTCCCCATGCTCGGCGAGCAACCGGGAAAGCTCGTTCTCTTCCTCAAAATCCAGCTCGTCATAAAGCAGGAAGGGTAGCTTGCGGCGGGCTTCCTCCAACGTCATTGCGATTCCTCCCCACACTTCTTACTTCGCGGCGCCATCAAACAAACTCCCCCAGTGCATTTCGCATTTTCTGGGTTGCACGGAAGAGACAGGTTTTCGCCGCCTCCTCTGAAGTACCCAGCACCTCGCCAATCATCTTCAGGCGCATTCCCTGGAAGTGCCGCAGCTCAAAGACCATTCGTTCCTTGTCGGTAAGCAGATCCAGGCTTGCCCGGATGCGCGCCTGCAACTGCTTGTTCAGTAGCATCCGCTGCGGATCGCCGTGCGAACGGTCTTCGGCGTAGGCCTCCGCGCGGTTCCAGATGCCGTCTTCGGTACCCACAAGCGTGGTTTGCTCCCGTCGTACCTTCCGCTTACGGAGCATGTCCAGGCAGCAGTTGGTAACGATCCGGTAAAGCCAGCTCTGGAAACTGCAGTCAAATCGAAAGCTGTGGAGGTTTCGAT
>CAZUAX010000008.1:41802-51794 GCA_964618435.1 uncultured Solibacteraceae bacterium | reverse complement strand
CGGTAAAGCCAGCTCTGGAAACTGCAGTCAAATCGAAAGCTGTGGAGGTTTCGATAGACCTTCACGAATGCTTCCTGGTAAACGTCAGCTGCGTCCTCCTGGCTACGCAGCAGGTTCATCGCAATCCGCAACACCCCCCGGTCGTAGGCGCGCACCAAGGTCTCAAAGGCATCGCTGTCGCCGGCCTGCGCGGCCCGGATGAGTTCTGCCTCGGGACTGGTGGCGCTCGCGGGAACTGTGCCCTCTGAGCTGATGGAGCCTGGGGTGTGCACTCAGTGGCTAGGACGTACTGGAGAAAAAAGGGTGACGGAAGGAAGCGGGAGGAAGGCACGAAAATTTTTAAAGAGGTGACCGGGAGACCGAAAAAAATATATGATTCAAGTACGATAAAAAGACTTGACACACTAACACTCAGGTAATATCATTGAGTTGTAGGCAGCTAGCTGCCGAGGAGGTTAATCGATCATGGCAATTACCAAGTACGACCCATTTGACATGCCCGGATTGCCCGTGGCTTCGTTTCGTATGCTGGAGGATACGTTGAATCGTTTCTTTAGCGAGCCCTCCGGTTCGCGCCCTTGGACCCCAGCAGTGGACATCCGGGAAACTGAGAACGAGCTGGTGCTGAAGGCGGACCTGCCCGAGATGAAGCTCGAGGATCTGGACATCCGTTTGGAAAATGGAACGCTCACGCTGAAAGGCGAGCGGAAGTTTGAAAAGAAGGAAGAAGATCGCGGCTATCACCGGATTGAGCGCAGCTACGGCAGCTTTGTCCGAGCCTTTGCGCTTCCCGAGTACGCCGACGCGGAAAATGTAGCGGCCGACTACAAGGACGGCGTCTTGACCGTAACTGTACCCAAGAAGGAAGTGGCGAAGCCGCGCGCCATCAAGGTAAACATTCACCAGTAGCTGCGGGTTTGGGATCCGCAACTCGTTGAAACACTTGGCAAGTCTAATTCTTAGCCCGCCCGTTGTGGCGGGCTTTTTCTTTGGTTGTCCCGATCCGGCTGTCGGCTGCCCGACGGACGAGGGCCGCCTGTGCTTCGGGGCGAGGCTTTGCCTCGGGGTGAGGCAGACGGAACCTGTTTACGCGGCGGCTTCATCGCCTGGCTGAGATCCTGCGGGTAGCGGATGGACTCAAGGAAGAGCCCCGCGGCGGGGGCGGTCCACTCCGCCAGTTTGGCTTGCCAGCGAACATCACCAGAAAGCGCAGCCTGGAAGTCGTCGACAGCCATTTCTCCCCTGCCCACGCGAACCAGAGCCCCCACAATGCGCCGCACCTGGCGCCAGACGAAGTGGGAGGCGGTAATGCGGAACTGGAGCTCGTCCCCTACGGCGCTAAGGCTGGCGGATTCTACCTGCACGATCGGCGAATCGTCGGCACGCGAGGGGTCGTCCGCGCGGAAGGCGGAAAAATCGTGCCGACCCGGCAGCATTTCGGCGGCATACCGCATGGCGTCCGCATTTAGCCCTTCCTTCACCCACCATACATGTCGTTTGGCGAAGGCGTTTTTTCGTGTCGAGATTCGATAGAGGTAGGTGCGTGCCTCGGCATGGTGACGCGCATGGAAGCGTTCAGGCACTTCCTGCAATTCCAGCACCACGATGTCGTGCCCCAGCAGTTCATTGACGGCATCGCGGAGCGCATGCGGGGCCCAGTTGCGGCGGGGATTGCCTTTCACGTGCAGCACCTGCCCCAGAGCGTGGACGCCCGCGTCGGTACGTCCCGCGCCCTGCATTTCTAGCGTTACGCCGAGAACTTCCTCGATGGCAGTGCGCAAGGTGCCGAGGACGGTGCGCGGTGCGTTCTTCTGCTCCTGCCAGCCGTGGTAGCGGGAGCCATCGTATTCCACCGTAAATTTCCAGGCCGACATGCTCCTCCAGGATAGCCTGCCGGTGGCGACTGGTCTGGAACGCCAGCCTGGCATGAGCACGAATCCGGCCCTGTTTCAGCCTTTCGCCAGCCCTTATACTCATACAAGGAATCCTCATGCGTAGTCTCATGTTTTCACTCATTTTCGTCGGACTGATGGCGGTCTCTGCTCCATTTGCGCTTGCTCAATCGGAGGAGATCCAGGCGCGGCGGATTGCGGCGCACACCCGCTTTCTGGCCAGTGACGCGATGGAGGGCCGCGGGGTGGGCGTCCGCGGCGGGGATCTGGCCACCGAGTACATCGCCACCCAACTGGAGTTGATGGGCGCGAGCCCTGCGGGAGATAACGGCACCTACTTCCAGAACTTCCAGATGGCGGGAGTGCAAACCAAGGAGACGGCCCAGCTCTCTGTGATTCGTGAGGGCCAGGCTGCGGAATTGCGGTGGCTGGACGATTGGGTGGGGAACAGTATGCTGCAACAGGACAGCACCACCTTTGAGGCGGAAGCAGTCTTCGTGGGACATGGCATTGTCGCACCGGAGTTCCAGTGGAACGACTACAAGAACGTAGACGTGAAGGGCAAAATTGTCGTGCTGTTCACCAACGAGCCGGGCAGGGACAATCCCAACGTATTCAAGGGAAAGGCCTTGATGTACTACGGCCGCTGGAGCTACAAGTACGAGGAGGCACTGCGGCAGGGAGCGCTGGGCGCGATCATTTTGCATACGGACGAAACCGCCGGCTACGAATGGAACGTGGTACGGAATTCATGGGGCCGCGAGCAGCAACAGGTGCTGCGGCAACCTGGGGAAGCCAGGCTATCGATGGCGGCCTGGGTCACCAGCCGTGCAGCGCCAAGCCTGATCGCGGGAACCGGCAAAACCCTGAAGGAATTGATGGCGATGGCGGAATCCCGCGACTTCCAGCCGCTTCCCCTGGGGGTCAGGATCAGGGGTTCGCTGCCGGCTGAGGTAAGGACCATGGATACGCGCAATGTGGTGGCGGTGGTACCAGGTACGCAGCCAAGCGGTGCCGGGGAATCCGTGCTGTTCAGTGCGCACTGGGACCACTTGGGAATCGGCCCATCGGTAACTGGCGACAAGATCTTCAATGGCGCGGTGGACAACGCCACCGGCTGCGCGGTGGTGCTGGAGGTTGCACGCGCGTGGGCGGGCCTGGCCAGGAAACCGCGCCGGAGCGCGCTGTTTGTGTTCGTCACGGCTGAGGAGAGTGGCCTGCACGGGTCGGCGTATTATGCCTTGCATCCGGTACTGCCTCTTGCCAAGACTTATGTCAACTTAAACTACGATGGTCTGCTTCCGGGAGGGCGCCTAGGCAACGTGGTCTTAAACGGAGCGGAGCGCACCAGTCTGTGGCCGGTGGTGCAGCGGATGGCGAAGCGCTTCTCTTTGCGCATCGACCCGGACCCGGCACCCGAGCAGGGCTACTTTTACCGCAGTGACCACTTCTCCATGGCCAAGGTAGGGGTACCTGCATTCAGCATCAATCCGGGCGAGGAATATCTGGGGAAGCCGGTGAATTATGGCAAGGAGCTGAACGCGGCATATCGCGCCGACGCGTACCATAAGCCTACCGACGAGTTTCAGGCAAGCTGGGACTTCGGGGGACTTGAACAGTTGGGGCGCTTTGGCTTCGCCCTGGGCTTGGAGGCGGCCAGCGCACAGGGCACTAGCACATGGCAGCCAAACGATGAGTTCCTGGCAGCGCGGGAGCAAAGCTTCAAGGATGGAAAGTAGCCCCGGACACAGCCCAAAGGACCCCGGTCACGCGCGCACGCCGGACTTCCGCAAATACTCACGGAAATTATCCTCAGACGCGAAGTAGTGGGTTTCGCCATTGATCACCTTGACGATGGCGGAATCTTCAGCGATATAAATGCCCGAGAAGGAATCCTTCCGCAAGACGCCGCCTTTCCGCCCCCCGGCGGTTTGCGCTCGTTCTGATGAGGAGCCATTTCCGGCCGGGTTGAGGTAGGCGCTCAGCCCCTTCATCACAATTCCAATCACCAATCGGATGATAGTGATAAGGAAGATGGAGATCAGCAGGTAGATGATGGCGCGAATCATGAATGGCTCGATGAACTCCGGCTCACTGCGGTAGACGAAAAGGGCGTCACGCGAAACCGTGACGCCCTTCGTGATAAGAAACATCCGGGGTCTGCGGGGTAGCCGCAGGCCGGTAACCTAGTTGCGCCGCTTTGCCGGTGCCGGCTTTTTCTTTTCAGCCCCAGGCGCGGTGTAGCGGGTATCCACGGAACCGGTTAGGGTTTCAAGCATTGCCGAGGCCTGCTCCGCCTGTGGAGTTCCAGGCGCCAAGCTCACCACTTTCTGGAGAGCGTCGATGGTGCCGTCCGGCGGAATCACATTCCCCTTGTCGTCCATTTGCGCCTTGCCGATCAAGGACATCGCCAACTGGTAGTGGGCGTTGACGTGGCGGGGGTCCGCGGTTGTCGCCAGTTTGAAGGCCTCAATGGCCCCGTCGGTATTGTTGCGGTTCACGAGTTCCGCGCCAAGGTTGTAGTAGTACATCCCGGCGTTCGGCGGGTCGAGCTTGGCTGCCTGTTCCAGAGAAGCCTTGGCCCCCTCCATGTCACCCATCTTGGCCAGAATCAGGCCGCGATTGTTGTACACGGGAGCATTGGGCGTGGTTTCGAGCGACTTTCCGTAGAGCTCGGCGGCTTTGCCAAGAGCTGCATTCCGCTCATCGCCCCGAACTGTCTCCGCTTTTTCGGAGTAAGCGCGCGCCATATTCTCGATAATCACCATCTGCGAGGGATCAATCTCGTAGGCCTTCTCGAAGTTCTGGATGGCCGCGTCGTAGTTCTTCGCCTGGAGGGCTTCCATGGCGGCGTTGAAGGTGTTGTTCAACTCGGCATTCTTGGCCATCTGCTTCTTGCGCTCAGCCAAAGCCTTCTCCATCGCCTCTTTTTGCTCTTTGGACATGCCGCGGGTTTGATCTTCCGTAAGCGTTCCCTGCTGCGCGGCAGCCTGCGTGGCCTTAATTTTTTCGGCCAGTTCCTGAAGGTTGAAGTTGATTTCTTCCTCGCCGCCAAACTTGGTGCGAACACCACCCACGCGATCGCGGGCCTCGCCATTTACTTCAAGAACCACGTCGTAGGTGCCGCCGAAGGGGATACCTGCGTGGAGGTACTCGCCCTTCTTGTTGGTCTTAAGCTTGTAGTTGCCCTTCATGTCGGTGCGATCGATCTTGATCACCGCACCTTGCAAGGGTTTGCCGTCCTCACCAATCACTTTGCCGCGTACACGCGACAGCTGGGCCGACGCAACCCCGGTGCACATCAGCAGCAGCGCGGTGAGCACAAACGCCAGTCCTCGGTTCGAATTCATGTTCCAGACCTCCAACTCTGATTCCCTTCCTGCTACCTGCATGGTACTACAGGTAAAATGCGGTAGTGGCACCTGCGTGTACGACGCTGGACGCGGACCAACCGTTGCATTGCCGGTGATCGACCGCGATGTAACGACCGCTCAGTACAGTTTCATCCAACCAAATAAGGCGAATGCAACGCAACAGCGGTTACTGTTCAATTATCGGTGATATGACGATTCGTTTGCTGGCCTACAGTTTGTTGGCGTGGCTTTTGACAGGGACGGCCTTGTCCGGCGTGCTGGAAAACGCGCAGGAAGCTTACAAAAGGGCGGATTTCCAGAAGGTTTTGATGCTGCTGGAGCAAGAGGGCAACGCCGAGGCCGAAGCGTTGCTGTTGCTGGGCAAAGCGCATTACCAACTGGGCAACTTCGATGAGGCAGCCAAGGCAATGCAGCGCGCCATCGACAAGGGTGGGGAAAGCGCAGCTCGGCGGAACTGGTTGGGGCGCGCCTTGGGCATGCAGGCTGAGCGGGCTAACCCTTTCAGCGCTTTGGGCTTGGCGCGCAAAGCCAGGGACGAATTCCAGAAGGCGGTGGCCCTGGATGCTCGTAATCTGGAAGCGGTGAGCGACCTGTTTTCGTTCTATCTTGCAGCACCCGGCTTTCTGGGGGGTGGGATGGACAAAGCGCGCGAGTTGGCGGAAACAGTGAAGCCACTGGACACCGCCGAGTATGCGGGAATGCGCGCGCAGATTGCCGAAAAAGAAAAAGATTACGCAGGAGCAGAGCAGTGGCTGCGACGGGCGATGGCTGCGGCACCAACCAGTGTGGGCCGTTACGTGGACCTTGCCCGGTTCTACACGCGCCGTGGGGTGATTGCCAAGGCGGATGCGGCCTTCCACCAGGCGAAGGCGCTGCAACCGACCGCCCCGCGATTGTTGTTTAACGAAGCCGATTTGCTGGTTCGCTCCAATAGGAATCCTGCCCGCGCAAGGCGGCTGCTGGAAGAGTACCAGCGATCCGCACGCACACCAGACGACCCTTCGCCCTTCGAGACAGCCCAACTTATTGGCAGACTAGAGAAACTGGAGAAGGAGTCCCGGCGCCCGTGAGGTCTGGATTTGTGATTCACCGGGACGGACCGGCACGTTTTGCTGATTCCAATTTCTGGCATGTCTCACCATGGACAAATTTGAACTAGTCCGCTCCAGCTTGAACGCTTTACGCGCGAACAAGGTGCGTAGCCTGCTTACCTCGCTGGGTATGGTGATTGGAAACGCTGCGGTGATTCTGGTGGTGACGGTTTCGCTCACCGGCAGGGACTATATCCTTGACCAGATTCGCGGCATTGGCTCGAATCTGGTGTATGCATACTATGAGGCCGGCAGCCGGGCTGCGCCGGAAGTGCAGGCTGATTTCGTGAAGTGGGCGGATGTGGAGGCGGTACGTGACGCGCTGGGCGGGCAAATTCTGGCTGCCACAGGCATCATGACGACCTACGACAGCATTCTGATTGGCGGACGCGAAGAAGACCTGCGGGTTATTGGTTCCGATGACGCCTATCCGGCGGTGCGTAACCTGGTGGTGGTAACCGGCCGATTTATGGACGCATCGGAGGTGGCCTCCCGCGCCAAGGTGGTGATGCTCACCCAGCGACTGGCCTCACGGCTGTATGGCTCCCCGTCGGCGGCAGTGGGCGAGACCATGCGCATCGCCAGGCTGCAATTTACAGTGATTGGCGTGTTTCGAGAGCGCACGGAAACCTTTGGGCTGTCAGAACTTGGCAGTGAAACGGCGCTCATACCCATTACCGTGCTGCGCTACTTTGCTCCCGTGGAGCGAATTGACCCGCTTTACGTACAGGTTGCCTCGCCGGAGGAGGTACCCGCTGTAACCCAGATCCTGCGTACTGTGCTGGAGAGCCGTCATCGCCAGGGTGCGCGCTACGCGGTGGAAAACCTTACCGCGATTCTGGAGGCCGCCCGCAGCATTGCCCTGGTGCTTACCGTTGTGCTGATTCTGATATCGGCGATTGCCCTGGTAATTTCCGGCATCGGCATTATGAACATCATGCTGGTGACCGTGACAGAACGAACCCGCGAGATTGGACTTCGCATGGCCGTGGGAGCATCACGCCAGGCGGTGCGGCAACAATTTCTGCTGGAGGCAATGATCCTGAGCCTGCTGGGAGGTCTGGTAGGAATTGTGATCGGCGTTGCCATACCGTTGACGGCAGGGTATTTCCTGGAACAGTTGCAGATCCCGATTTCTCTGCTTTCCGTAATGGTGGCGTTTCTTACAAGTTGTGGTGTGGGGCTGGTATTTGGTTATCTGCCGGCCAGCCGAGCGTCCCGCCTAAACCCTACCGAAGCCCTGCGCTATGAATAGGCGCCGCTGCTTGCATGAGTTGCGGCGCAGAACCCGCGAGGATTGGAGGTTCCCGGTGACTGGAATGTCTGGATGGATGCGATGTTGGTTTGCCGCTGGCAGAGGAATCGCCTGCCTGGTGCTGGTTTTGTGCGCGGTGGTGCCCCCACTGGCTGGCCAGGAAACAGGGATTGCCGAAGCACCCTCCCGCGTGCTGACTTTGCGGGAGAGCGTGGCATTCGCCCTGCGTCAGAACCCCGACGTGCTGCTGGCGCGCCTGGATGGCCGGGCTGCCGAGGCTCGTGCGCGCGCAGTGGCGGACCCGTTTTCGCTGAAGTTATCCGTGGGCAGCGGGCTTGCGTACACTTCGGGGTTTCCAATGAACGTGGGAGGCTCCGGCCCCAGTATTGTGAATGCGCAGGCAACAATGACCCTGTTTGATCGCCCACAGCGATTGCGCATCCTGGAATTGCGGGAGCGGGCTCAATCAGCGGCAATAGGCGAGGAGGAAAAACGCCGGGCGGTGGCGCTGGATGTGGCGCGGATTCATCTGGATGCGGAAGCGCTCCGGCAGGCTCGCGAACAACTGGTGCAGGAAATGCGCTCATTGGAGCGCGTGGCATCCATCCGTCGCGCGGAAGCCGACGCCGGGCGTGCGATGACACTGGATGTGAAACTGGCGGCGGCGGATGTGGCGCGCACCAGGCAGCGATTGCGGGAGACAGAGTCCGCGATGGCCCAGGGGGAAGCCTTGCTCGGATTTCTGTTAGGGCTGGCTCCCGGGCAGAGCGTTACTCCGGCAGGCGAACAGCGTCCTCCCGCACAGTTGCCTTTGGCAGCGTCAGAAACCCGACGGCTGGCGCTGCAGGACAATCCTTCCTTGACGGCCATTGACCACCAGCTTGCGGCCAGCCAGTTCCGATTGCGGGCGGCAAAGGCCTCACATTGGCCGATCATCCGACTGGTGACCCAGTATTCCATGTTTTCGCGATTTAACAATTACGACTCCTTCTATAACCGGTTTGAGCGGCATAATGGCCAGATTGGGGCCAGTTTCGAACTCCCGCTCTTTACGGGCAAAGCCCCCAGGGCTGCCGCGGAAGAGGCGGACGTAGAGACGGAACGGCTTCGGATTGAGCGGGAACGACTGGAAAGAAAATTAGCGCTGGATACAGCGAATCGACTGCGGGATCGTGAGGACGCCTGGGCAAATCACGAACTGGCCAGCCTGGAACTGGATGCCGCAAGGGAACGTGTGAGCGTTCTGCTTGCCCGTTCCTCAGAAGGACGAGCGACCCTGATGGAATTGGAACTGGCCCGCGTGGAGGAAGCACGGAGATGGGCAGAATTTTACCGCAGCCACGCTGTGGCTAGCCTTCGAGACCTTGAACTCCTGGCTGAAACAGGTCAACTGCTTGCGTATCTGCAGCAGTGAGTAAAACTAAGCGAATAGAACTAACGGTACCCAAAACCCGTACCCCTTTCGGTGGGTAAGGGGAACGCTAGCGGTCTTTCAATTGGATAATCGTTATGATGAGGGAGATGTGTATGCAATTCTTGGCTCTTCGGTTTCCCCGGCTCCACCGACAGATTAGCGTTTTCGCTGGCCTGTCGCTGCTGACTTTGATGGCGATCTTGGGTGGCTGTAACCTCGACCCTGAAGCAGCCAAGGTGCGCTTTGTGGAACGAGGGAATCAGTACTTTGAGCAGGAAAAGCTCAAGGAAGCCTCCATCATGTACCGCAATGCGCTGAAGAAAGACCAGAAGTATGGCGATGCCTACTACCGGTTGGGAATGGTGCATAAGAAGCAAGGCTTCAGTGGACAAATCCGAGCGCAAGACATTATCCAGGCGGTGAACGCCTTCCGGCGAGCCTTGGAAGATACCCGGATTTCAGCGGAGACCCGCAAGAGCGTAATGTCGGAGCTCGCGGATATCTATGTTTGGTACTTCACTGCCAACCCGTCCGGGCAGGACCGCGAGTATCTCACCAAAGAAGTTTCAACGCTGAAGGATGCCTTCTATGAGATGGACGCGGAGAGCTTCGATGGCATCCGGCTGGACGGCTTTCTGGCGCTGACAGAAGGACGTCTGGATGACGCGGTCACCTTGTTCGAAAGAGCAATCGCCAAGAAGGGCGAGGATAACGGGCTGAAGCTGGCGATCATGGGCATCCGGATGCGCCAGAACCAGCAGGATACGGCGGAGAAACTGGCGAAGGAAATCATCGCTGCAGATCCGAAATACGGCCCTGCCTATGATGCCCTCTTCTTGCTTTACATGCTTTCCCAGAAGGTGGAAGACGCCACGCGTACGCTGGAGGAAAGAAATGCGGCCTTGCCCGGCAACGTGGCGAATACCGTGAAGCTGGCGCAGCAATACAAGTACTTCGGCAAGACAG
>CAZUAX010000008.1:1599-41702 GCA_964618435.1 uncultured Solibacteraceae bacterium | reverse complement strand
CGCGCGTATCTTGCCAGTGGAGATATCCAAAAGGCGATGAACGAGTTCCAGCAGGCAGTCCAGCGACGAGGGAACTACGCCCCAGCGCATCTCGCCATGGCGAAACTCTACCTGCTGCAGCGCCAGTTTGCGAATGCAATCACCAGTGCGGATAGAGTGCTGCAGTTGACCGCAGCGCAGCCAAGCGCGGACGCCATTCTAGTGAAGGCGCTGGCGCAAGTGGGCGTAGGCGAAGTGCAGAAGGCGGAAGAGTTGCTGACGCGAGCAATCGGCCTGTATCCAAGAGTGTTGGAGTTCCATTTCGAGCTGGGCCGTGTGTATTTGGCCCGGAACCAGACCGCGAAGGCGGAGCAGAGCTTCCGGAAGGCGCTTGAGATCGACCCGAAGGATTTCCGCGGGATGTCCGGTATTGCAGAAGTGTACGCGCGGGGCGGCAGGCTCGACTATGCCATCCAGTTTCTGAACGAACAGTTGCCGAACGCCACCAACGCGGTGCTGTTGCGCAACGCGATTGGAAACCTGTTGGTGCGGAAGGGAGACTTGCAGGGTGCGCTGGCAAATTACCAGGAACTAGCAAAGAGTGTGCCGAACTCGTCTGATCTTAATTTGCGTATGGGCGAAGTCTACCGCCGGATTGGGGACCAGCAGTCCGCCGTCACCTACTTCCAGCGGGCCAGCGAACTGGACCCCAACAACCTGGTGCCGCTGATGCAGACAGCCCTGGTGCTTTCCGAGATGGGGCGAACTCGCGAGGCCACGGATGCTTATGAACGAGCCATCCGCCTTGACCCTGAGAATATCGTTGCTCTGAACAATCTTGCATACATGCACGCAGAGACGGGCGGCGATCTGGATCTTGCACTTCGCTACGCGGAAACCGCGAAGCGCAAGGAACCACGCAACGCCCAGATTGACGATACCCTGGGCTGGATCTACGTAAAGAAGAACCTGAACGACAACGCGCTGGTGATCTTCCGCAATCTGGTGAAGCAGGAGCCCGCAAACCCCACATTCCGTTACCACCTTGGAGTGGCCCTGGCCCAGCGAGGCGATGTGGACCTGGCCAAGCAAGAGTTGAATGCGGCGTTGCGCAATAATCCATCGGAGAAGGAGCAAGAGGAGATTCGAAAGGTACTCTCCAGGTTATAGGCACGCGGACTGCCTATGAATACCGAGATTCCCTCAGGCTCTACTCAGATCCCGGATGCCATCGACGATTGACCCCCAACAGCCGGTCTCCGGGCGCGGCAATGCTGCAGGTGTTCCCTTCTGCCAATGGCATCCGTGGATACCCTGGGTGGCTCCGTTTGCGCTCTACATGGTTATTTTGAGCAGTGCGACGGTGCTGCCCTTGAGCCCATCCGCGAATCATGTGTTGAGGCTGCTGGCAGTGGTTCCGCTGCTGTTTTTCTGCAGCAGGGGGCTGTTTTCCTGGAAGCCAACACAAGCCTTCAGTTCCATTTTGGTGGGGGTGGCTGTATTTGTGGTCTGGGTGGGCCCCGACCTGCTGTTTCCGGGCTATCGCAGCCACTGGCTGTTTTCGAATTCGTTACTCGGCGAATACGACCCCAGTTCCGGGATCAGCTCACAGAGTGGGCCATGGTTTCTGGTGCTGCGCGTTCTGGTGTCGGTGATGCTGGTTCCCGTGGTGGAGGAGCTGTTCTGGCGTGGCTTCCTGATGCGGGTGCTGATCCGGAATGATTTTCAGCAAGTCGCTTTGGGCACGTGGCAGCGCGACGCGTTCTGGATTACGGCGGCACTGTTCGCCTTAGAGCACGGTGCATTTTGGGATGTTGGTTTGGCCGCTGGCATCGCGTACAACGCGTGGATGCTTCGCACACGATCCCTTGGCGACCTCATTCTGGCGCACGCGGTTACTAACGGCCTGCTGGCGGCCTATGTGATAGGGATGGGGCGTTGGGAGTACTGGCCATAATTGGAATGGCTGACCTTCTCCGAAATGGGCCGTCGTTTCGTACCCGGGTCTGTAAATTGTGTTTGAAACATTCGGGCTACACAGCACTGGCTCGCATCCCACAATACAGTGTGGTTGCTCTGGTGCGGGACCACGAAAGATGAAATTATGCGTATCCGCGAACTGCTGGCCACTGGCCGGCCCTCCTTTTCGTTTGAATTCTTCCCCCCAAAGACGGAGGAAGGCAGCGCACATTTGCTGGAGACTATTGAGTCCCTGCGCGACCTGCGTCCCACATACGTTTCCGTAACCTACGGCGCCGGGGGAAGTACCCGCGACCTCACTATCGATCTCGTCCGACGCATCCAGCGCGACTACGGGATTGAGACGATGGCGCACCTCACCTGCGTGGGGTCGAACCGCGACGAGATTCGCACAGTAGTGGACCGACTGGCCGAGAGCGGGATCGAGAATGTGCTTGCGCTTCGCGGAGACCCGCCAAAAGGCGAAACGCAGTTTTCCGCTGTGGAAGGCGGTTTCCATTATGCGAGTGAGCTAGCCGCTTTCCTACGCAAGAACTGGGGTTTCTGTGTGGGCGGCGCTTGCTATCCTGAGGGACACACGGAAGCCGTTTCGCTGGATGCCGACATCACCAACCTACGGCAGAAAGTGGAAGCTGGCGCCGAGTTTCTGGTGACGCAGTTGTTCTTCGACAACGCCAAGTACTTTGACTTTGTACGAAGGGCACGGGAAGCTGGCATTGGCGTACCAATTGTGCCGGGCTTGATGCCCATCACCAACGTGGACCAAGTGGAGCGATTCACGCGCATGTGCGGCGCCACCATTCCGGAGCCGTTACTAAGTGAACTGCACCGGTTGCGAGACCGGCCGGAAGCGGTGCTGTCCTTGGGCGTGGCGCACGCTACGGCGCAGTGTCTTGACCTTCTGGCGAAGGGGGCGCATGGGATCCATTTCTACACGCTAAACAAATCGGCAGCCACCCGTACGATACTAACTGCGATCCGAACGGTCTATCCGGCTGCCCGTTGACGGCGTGCTGCTGCTACGCTGTCAGATAACGTTGCGATAGCCAGCATAGTGTATCAAAAGGAGACCATAGCACCGATGTCCGCCTTTCCTCGTATGCACCGCCTGTTCTCTCAGGACGGCCGTTGCCTGGTGATCGCACTGGACCACGGCATCTTCCACGAGACATCCTTTGTGATGGGCATGGAGGATATCGCCGAGGCAGTGGGACGTATCGTAAAGACTGCGCCGGACGCGATTCAACTGGCATCCGGGCAAGCACGCATTCTGCAAAGCATCCCCGGCCCCCGGAAGCCGGCCTTGGTGCTTCGTGTGGATACCACCAATGTGTATACGCGTCCCGTGGCGAACCGGCTATTCGCGGTTTTGACAGAGCAGGCAGTAGAACGGGCTCTGGCTCTGGATGCCGCGGCGATTGTGGTGAACCTTCTCTCAGTACCCGGCCATGATGAGCTGCATGAAGCCTGCTTAAGGCACATCGCGCACTTGCGCACTCAGTGTGATCGCTACGGAATGCCGTTGATGGTGGAACCGCTGGTGATGCTGCCCGCGCCGAACGGGCGTGTATTTGAGTCGTCACTGAATGCTCAAGCGATTGCGATGCTCACCCGTCAGGCCGTGGAGATGGGCGCGGACCTCATCAAGGCCGATGCTTCAGAGGATGTTGCCGAGTTTAGCCGTGTGGTGGAGGCAGCATCAGGCAGGCCTGTGCTGGTGCGCGGCGGCGCAACGATGAACCCGGATGTGCTGCTTACGCGCACCGCTGCTTTGCTGCAAAGAGGTGCACAGGGCCTGGTGTTTGGACGAAATATTTTGCAGGCAAGCCAACCGGATGTGCTGGTGGGCGCGTTGCTTGCCTTGCTGCATGGCAATGCCAGTGCCGAACAGGCGCTGAATTCCATGCAGCGCCCTGCAGCCGGCCCGCCTGCCGGGCCACCACCGGTGCCACCGCCAGTTCCGGCGATTCCCAACCCCACCTAAGGTTGCCGTGATGGAGAGTCCCCGCGTAAGCATATCCGGGTTGGCCAGCGTGCTGAGCATTGGAACGTGGGCCGCATTGGCGCCCTGTGTGGCGGCCCCTTCATCTGCTGTATTGGCTGGTCCGAAAGCATCCGATGATTGTCTTCCTGGCCCAGGCGCCGCTTTGCTTGGAGGAATTCTGGGGAGGTTAGCGATTGACTGTCAGGCCGCGCTCAATTTAGGTGATGACGCTTGTGGTCGCAAGTTGCCAGCGCTGCTGCGTGCGGCAACCCCTAACTTGCGTCCACTCGTGAAGATGCACGAGGGCGTTATGACGGCGCACTACCGAGCCCCGTCTCTGGTGAATGCACACTGGGACATTCCCCATTCGAATTCCGTCCTACCGGAGTTGCCTCCATTGGAGGAATGTCGCGGCGCCCTCGGAATGTGGTCGGGCGCGGAGCACTGCGAGACCTCCCAGGTAGACGGGGATTTCCTACTTCCCGCCAAGCTGGAGAAATGGGAGGATACCGGGCTTACCCGTGCGGTTGCGTTGGGGGGACCAGGCGCAAGTCTTTCCGCAAGGGACATATCGCATTCCTGGCTCCGTGCCTGTGCGCCAAACACGGAAATCTTGTGCGGGCAGGCGGACCACCTGCTGAGCTACCTGGATCCAAAGGCGGCTGCTTCTCTGTCAGCCAAGGGCCAGTTGACGCAACTTAGCCAATGGCTGAATGGTTCGCTATTGCACGAAATGGCCGGATTCTTGTTGGAACTGGGGGCAGGCGTTGTAGTGATCGGGTTGCGGGAGCAAGGAGTGTATCTGAGAACCCATGCAGACGGCAACCGCGTGGCCTTCGCCCGGCGCTTTGCCCCGGACGGAAGCGTAGCTGCTTACCTGGCTGAATGGGTTGATCGCGAAATGCTGGTACCGCTGTTTGAAGCGGAGCGCCAAAACACGTTCAGTGCAACGGATGCCATCGCTGCGGGCATCGCCGCTAGTTTACTGGCGGGGCAGACCCCAGGAGACTTGCTGCTCTCTATCGCCGCCGTGGCAACTCTGGCTGGGGAATCGCGCAATCCCCTGGACGGTATGGCTCCCTGGGAGGTGGTGCAAGCCCGCGTGGAAGGCGGGTGGATACAGTCCCACTGCCGTATTGACCTCAGTGGATGGGGCGAGGATGAGCCGCACGAGTGGTGACGCCTACCATCGCGATTTGTGGCAGAGCAGCAACTTCGCTAAGCTAGCAAAGAAAAGGCGAAGTGCCAGATGGCGCGCGCTCAAGGCGAAGTAATGAATCTTCCACTCGGCTTGCCCGGTTTCGATGAGCCTTCACCCTCCGCGGATGCCACGCGTTCCTTGCGGAGGCGAGAGAATGGGCTGGACGGTGCCATCACACGATTCACCGCCATGCAGGCAAGTGGCGACCCCTGCATCCGCGCAGTGCATCATCAACCTGCGTTTGAAGGCAGTTTCGCAGAACTACCTGAGCAACTGCCTTCCGCTTTGGGGCAGGCGCTGGTCCGCCGAGGAATTGACCGGCTGTTTTCGCATCAAGCCGATGCCTATGCTCACGTTAGCGCGGGCAAACATGTGGTGGTGGTTACTCCCACTGCCAGCGGCAAGACGTTGTGCTACAACCTTCCCGTCCTGCAGGCAATGATTGCGGATAAGGGGGCACGCGCCCTTTACCTGTTTCCCACCAAAGCGCTGGCCGAAGACCAGCTTCACGAACTGCACGGACTGGTGGAGGAATGCGGAAGTGACCTGAAGGTGTTCACCTACGACGGGGATACCCCGCAGGATGCCCGCCGCGCAATTCGAGAACGCGCCAACGTGGTGCTCACCAACCCGGACATGCTGCACACGGGCGTGCTTCCGCACCACACCAAGTGGGCCAAGCTGTTTGAAAACCTTCGCTACGTGGTGATTGACGAGTTGCATGCGTATCGAGGGGTATATGGAAGCCATCTTGCCAATGTGCTGCGAAGGCTGCAGCGCATTTGCAGCTTTTATGGCTCCGCGCCGCAGTTCATCTGCTGTTCCGCCACCATCGCCAATCCGGAGGAACTGGCGTCCACGCTCACCGGGCATGAGTTTGAATCTGTGAGTGAAAATGGCGCGCCGCGGGGCGACAAGTATTTTGTGTTTTACAACCCGCCGGTGGTAAATCAACAACTGGGTATCCGGCGAGGCTACCTGGCCGAAAGCCGCCGGCTTGCGTTAGACCTGATTGAACGTAACCTGCAGACGCTGGTGTTTGCCAACAGCAGGCTGGCCACGGAGGTGCTCACCAAGTATTTGAAGGACGCGCACGACCGCGGTCCGCTGCCGAACCAGGCAATTCGCGGCTACCGTGGAGGCTACCTTCCGAAAGAACGGAGAGCCATCGAGAAGGCGCTGCGTGAGGGAGAGATCCGTGCGGTGGTGGCCACCAATGCATTGGAGTTGGGGATTGATATTGGCTCTCTGGATGCGGTGTTACTGGCAGGCTATCCTGGCACGATTGCCTCCACCTGGCAGCGCGCCGGGCGTGCCGGGCGACGTAACTCCGCGTCCATTGCCGTGCTGGTGGCGTCCAGCGCACCGATGGACCAGTTCATCATTGAACATCCGGAATACTTTTTCGGCCGCTCGCCGGAACGGGCGGCGGTGAATCCGAACAACCTGGAGATCCTGTTGAGCCATCTGAAATGCGCGGTGTTTGAACTGCCAGTGAAGCATGGCGAGCGCTTTGGCGGCCAGGATGCCACAGAACTCTGCGCCTTTCTGAAGGAGTTTGGATTCGTGCATCAATCCGGGGATTCCTGGCACTGGATTGCTGATACTTATCCCGCGGATACGGTGAGCCTGCGCGCCATCACCAGTGACAATTTTGTGGTGATCGACGTCACCGGGGAAGCAAAGGTGATTGCGGAGGTGGACTTCCCCTCAGCGCTCACGACCTTGCACGAGAAGGCTATTTATCTGCACGAAGCCCGCCAATATCAGGTGGAACGTTTCGATTACGATGGCCGCAAAGCCTATGTACGCGCGGTGGAGTGCGACTACTTCACTGACGCGATCGACTACACACAGGTACGCTCCATCGAAGAATTCGATTCCAAACCGCAGCAACTGGCATTTTCCAGACACGGCGAAGTGCGGGTGAACCGGCAAATTGTGGGCTTCAAGAAGATCAAGTTTTACACCATGGAAAATATCGGTGCGGGCCACCTCTCCATGCCCGAGCAGGAGATCCAAACCACCGCGTGGTGGCTGCATTTCGGAGAGGAATTCCTGCGCCAGTTTACTGATCTCTCTCCCATCCAGAAGCAGAATGGCCTGGCGGGTTTGGGCAATGCCTTGCGCACGGTAGCGGCATTCCTGCTGATGTGCGACCCAAGGGACCTGGGCTTGGCTACCTCTGATGAGCCGCTCACAGAAGGAATGCGTATTGAGCCTAACCTGTATCTCTACGATGCATACCCTGGCGGTATTGGCCTGAGCGAGCCGCTATTCCGAATCAGCGGGCAGTTACTGCATCATGCCCACACCCTAATGGCGCAATGCCCTTGTGAAGCAGGTTGCCCATCATGCGTGGGTCCGATTGGCGAGGTGGGCGACGACGGCAAGGCGGTAGCCATTCGATTGGCAGCGGCGCTGGCTGAGGCTGAGCCGGCGGCCGCTGTGGTGCCCTTCTAGCGTCCCGCGTCAGTTTGACGAATTAGGAGTGGCGAGCGGAAATCCACGCGTTTGCCACGCGGAGGTCTCGCCATGGTCACCCGTGCGAACGATGCGTGCCTGCACTTCCGGATGCTTCCTTAGCCAAGCTCGCGCTTGATGGAAGCCCATGACGCTAAGCGCCGTTGCGGTGCTGTCTGAATCCATGGCCGTACCGGCAACCACCGAGACCGTCATGGGATGCGCAAGCCCGATGCCGGATTGAGGGTCAAGAATATGGGAATAGCGCGTCCCCGCGATCTCCACGAACTGGTGCAGATCGCCAGAAGTAGAAACGGCCTGATGCGCGAGCATAACGGCTGGCTGTTGAGGCTCTCGTCCTGTTTTCAGGGCGATTCCCCAGCCGGGGCTGCCTGCGGGTGGTGCTGATGCCGCGATGTCGCCTCCTGCCGCCACCAGTGCAACGTTCACCCCATGGCGTGCAAGTTCCGCCAGGGCAGCGTCCGCGGCATAGCCTTTCGCAATGCCGCCGAAATCCAGAAGCATCCCGGGGTGGCTAAGCCTCACCGTTCGGTTTCGACTGTCCAGCACAATCTTGTCCCAGCCACTGCGGGCGCGCGCATCCCGAAGGGCCTGGGTATCTGGCAGAACGCCTGCCTTACGGGAACTGCGCCAAAGCTGAATGAGAGGGCCAAGCGTTACATCGAAGGCCCCACCGGTTTTCCGGGCCATGCGAATGCCTGACTCGAGGACACGGTAGAGGTCGTCGCTGGCGGAAAAGGGTTGCGCGTATCCCGAACGGCACAATCGGTTAAGCTCGCTATCCGGACGATAGTCCGAGAGCGTGGCATCCAGCGCATGCATGCGACGGAAGGCAGCGGCAATGGCGCGATAGCCTTGCTCCTCATCCTGGTGGTAAGCCCTCACCGTGAACATCGTCCCCATGCAGGGTTCGCTGTGGCTCAGGGCCTCATGGGGCTTACTGAAAAGCGCGCGCATACCGGGGCCGAAGGCCAACGCGGATGTCAGCAACTGGCGACGGCTAGTCATACTCCACGCCGTTGTTCCAGTAGGCAAACATTTCCTCGGCGGAAGGCACTTTCAGCGGACGCACCAGACGGAAGCCCAACCACTGGGCGTCGGTGTGGTACCAGATGCTCTTGGGCAGCTGCGGGTCCTGTATCTTCCAGGAAGCGTCGCTGGGTACCCGCACACCACAGCGCAATTGCGCGGCACCGTCGGTCCAACCACCGCCGCGAGCCACGTGAGGATAGGGTTCGGTGGCCCGATTCCAGGGGTTAAGAGCAAGCTCTCCGCCTTGGGTATAGTAGTCCTCGGCATGGGCGTCCAGGGTCCATTCCATGACGTTGCCATGCATGTCGTGAAGTCCCCAAGCGTTGGGCTTCTTTTGGCCTACCTGCTGATATTTGTCGCTGCTGTTGCTGGCGAACCAGGCATAGTCCTCCAGTTGGGCGGGGTCATCTCCGAACGAATAGGCCGTGGTGCTGCCGGCGCGACAGGCATATTCCCACTCCGCTTCGGTGGGCAGCCGGTAGAAATGGCCCGTCTTCAGGCTTAGCCATTGGGCGAACTTGTTGGCGGCGTGCTGGGTCATGCTGATGGCTGGAAAGCCATTCAAGCCCATTCCGAAACTCATCTCCACATAGGGAGCGGTGGGCCTGCTGGTGGCGGATACCATGGCATCGGGGTTCTGTACCTCATTGGCTTCCGTGGCGAACATGAACAAGCGATAGGCATCCCACATGGTTTCGAACTTGCTCATCCAGAAGGGGTCTACCTTGACACGATGCACCGGCCCTTCGTCAGCGGAGCGGCCGTTTTCAGAATCCGGCGTACCCATGGAGAATTCGCCGCCCGGTATGGGGACAAACTCGATGCTCACATCCGTTGCGGGGATTGGCTCCGCGTAGGGCTTCATGCTGGCTTCATCCTGCTCTTTGCTTTTCTCGCGAATCCGGATTCTTGCCGCCTTAACGAGTTCCAGGTCGTCCTTCAACGCGGCAGCGGGCTTTGCTCTGCGGACCGCAGGGGGGCGCGCGCCAAACTCAAAGCCATCAGGCCACTTTGCACCTTCCAGAATCCATTGGCGGATCACCTCACGTTTTTCGTCCGGTAGCGGTCCGGTAGGGGGCATCGCTTTAGGATTGCCTTTGGGCAGCATGATGGAAAGGTAGAGCGCACTCTGCTGCGGGTTGCCGGGCGTGACGAGTGTACCCAAGGATGCCTTCGTGGTGAGCGCTTCCGGAGCATGTAGCCGGACATTGCCCATTCCCGCGCGAGCGCTATGGCAGCCAAGGCAGGAGGCACGAAGTATCGGGGCGACTTCCTTTTCGAAATCCACCGCAGCGGAAGCCTGGGGCAACAAGAAGGCAAGAAAAATGAATAGTAAAGATCCCTGACGAAGCATGTCTTTATGATGGCAAAACGCGAAGCTGGGTTGCCGCGATAGAATGCAGACCAGCGAGGAAAATTGGATGTCAGACCAACGCATGGAAGTATCCGGCATGGCAATCAAGGCGGAAAGACAGCGATTATCACGACGCGTCTGGATGCAGGGCGGCGGTGCGGCAATGGCATTGGCGATGGCGCCCAAAGCAACCGCGAGCGTCACGCTGCCAGTACCGGGCCGTTATCCGCTGGTCTTATTTTCAAAACATCTGCATTGGGCAGACTACGCCCTAGCTGCAAGCATCACGCGCGATACCGGCTGTGAAGGCATCGACCTGACCGTCCGCCGGAACGGCCATGTAGAGCCTTCGAGAGTGCGTGAAGATCTACCCCGGGCGGTAGAGGCGTTCGCAAAGGCTGGCGTGCCGGTGGTAATGCTTACCACGAGCATCCAAACACCTGGCACTGCGCATGCGCGCGACATTCTGGAGACGGCTAAGGGTCTGGGCATCCGCCATTATCGATGGCAGGATTTCACCTACCGGCCCGACGCACCCATTCCGCCGCAGATTGAGGCGCTTAAGCCCGGCGTCTCGGCACTTGCCAAGCTAAATGAGAGCCTGGGCATGACCGCGATGTACCACATCCACTCTGGTTTCAATCGCGTAGGCACCTCGGTGTGGGACCTTTGGATGCTGCTGCGCGACGAGGATCCTGATCGCGTTTCGTTTAACTTCGACATCGGCCACGCCACGGTGGAGGGCGGCTATGGCGCGTGGGTTAACTCGCTGCGTCTGGTGCTGCCCCACACGCGCGGTACGGCGGCCAAAGATTTCTATTGGGCGAAGAACGCAAAGGGCGAGTGGCGACCCCGCTGGTGCCCCTTGGGAGAAGGAATGGTGGATTGGCCGCGTTACTTTGGGATGCTTAAGGAATCCACCGTCCCCATGCCACTGCAACTGCATCTGGAGTACCCGGAAATCGGATCGGCGGGCACGGGCCAGAAGCAGTTGGACCTGCCCCGGGAGAAGGTGATCGCGATGATCCGCAAAGATGTAGAGACTCTCAAGCGTCACCGTACCGCGGCCGGGCTAGGTTAGCTGTCCTGAAGCAGTAAAGCGTGCTGCCGCCAGGAACCGCTACAATAGTGAAGAGTCGGGGCGTAGCGCAGTCTGGTAGCGCACCTGCTTTGGGAGCAGGGGGCCGCAGGTTCGAATCCTGCCGCCCCGACCAATCACCGTTGTCAAACCTATTGCCGTTCCTGGCTGTCACGCAGCGCCTCTTAGGGTGCGGAATTGCGTGGACCTCTTTTTTAAGAGCAGTTTCCCGACGCAAGCCCTGTTACCGTCCACCAGGCTGCACTTGGTTGGACGACCTGCCCTTGAGCAGCCCAAATAATGGCCTTCCACGCGATTGCATTGTCCTGTTCGCCGATGGGTGCCCGATGCAGGCCAAATTATTCAAAGCGAACGGCCAAGCTGCGGAATCCAAAGAGGGAAACTGCTAGCGCGTTGATTCCACCATCGCTGGCTGGCAAAACAAAACATGAATACTGAATTTACACTGCCATCTCCGAATGCCGACCGTGAGGCGAATACCAGCGTGGTACCGAGTGCCGGCGAAGTTGTGGTGATCGGCGCGGGAATGGCTGGCCTGCAGTGCGCCACAAGTCTGGCGGCAAAAGGTCTGGCCGTCACAGTACTCGATAAGGGCAGCCGTCCTGGCGGACGGATGGCCACGCGACCCCTGGACGGACATTATGCGGACTACGGGGCCCAGTACATGGAGTCTCGATCCAATGAGTTTCGGATGCAACTCCGGGAATGGCAGGAAGAAGGGCTGGCGCGCCTTTGGGGCTTTGGGTTTGAAGGCGAGGATCAACCCTCCGGGTTAGCCCGCTACCTGGTGGAAGGAGGCATTAATCAGCTCCCCGCCCACATGGCAGCTTCGATGGACTTGCGCGTACGCGCTGAGGTGGAAAGCGTAGCGCTCGCCGGAGAACAATGGGAATTGCGCATAAAGGACGCCGTTTCCGTCCGAACAAGCGCGCTGGTGATCACCTGTCCAGTGCCACAGACCATCAACCTCTTGCGTAAAGGCGGAGTGGAGATGGATCGGCCTTTAGCCAAGCGCCTGGACACTGTGATTTACGAACCTTGCTTTACATTGCTTGCGAAGTTGTCCGGCGAAAGTGGTCTTCCCTGCCCTGGCGCGCTGGCCCTGGACGGCAACCCGATTGCCTGGATGGCAGATAACCGTCAGAAGGGCCTCAGCAAGGAAGCAACGGTGGTCACCATTCATGCGGGTCCGGAATTCTCGAGTAGCCATTTTGATGACGACAAGGATCGCGTCATCCGTCTGATGGAACAAGCGGCCGCAGATCGCCTTGCGTCTCCTGTAGTGTCGCGACATCTGCATCGCTGGCGCTACGCACGCCCGCGCACTCCTCTTACCGAGCGCTTTCTGGTGCTTCAGGAGCATCCGTTGCTGGTGCTGGCGGGAGATGCTTTTGGCGGCAGGGATGTGGAGGCAGCGGCACTTTCCGGAATGGCTGCCGCTGGCGCAGTGTTTGCCGGGCTCAAGGAGGGATCCTTCGTTGGCAACTGAGTATGTTGACTGCCTGATTGTGGGGGCTGGGCTCTCGGGGCTGGCTTGCGCGCTAACGCTTCACGCTGCAGGCCGGGACTTTCTGCTGGTTGATGCCTCCGACGCCCCAGGAGGACGCGTGCGCACCGATGCCGTCGATGGCTTCCTGCTGGATCGCGGCTTTCAAGTACTACTGGCGGCTTACCCAGAGGCGCGGCGTCTGCTTGATTACGATTCCCTACACCTGCAGCCATTCTTCTCCGGTGCCTATGTGATGGCCGGGGGACGACGCCAACTGGTGGCGGACCCCTGGCGGCATGCTTTGGCAGCAGCAGGTACGCTGCTGTCCCCAGTTGCCACATGGGGAGACCGGCTGCGGGTGGCACGATTGCGTGCGGAAGCCGGAGCCAGCGAGGTACCTCCCGTGCAGCGTCCGGTGGATGATATCTCCACTGCCGAGTTCTTCATGCAACAGGGGTTCACTGACCACTTCCGGCGTACGTTTCTCTTCCCTTTCTTCCGAGGCATCTTTCTGGAGCACCACCTTCAGACCTCAGCACGGATGTTCCACTTTGTTTTCGGCATGATGGCGCGCGGGGAAACCGTGTTGCCCTTGACAGGGATGGAAGCCATCCCCCGGCAGTTGGCGTCCCGTATACCGGCCGAGTGCCTGCGTCTGGGCGTGCGCTGCGCAGCCTGGAAGCCCGGCCTGGCAATGCTTGCGGACGGCAGGGAGATTCGCTTTCGCCAGGGAGTTCTGGCCACGGATGCGATAACGACCGCTGGCCTAATGGGCCTTCCTGCTCCGGATGCGCCCCGCACTGCCACATGCCTGTACTTCTCTGCGCCAAAGAGCCCTCTGCCTCGCCCGGCAATTTGCCTGAATGGCGAGGGGCAGGGAATCGTAAACCATATTGCGGTTCCCAGCGACGTAAGCCCCAGGTATGCTCCAGCTGGAGCCTCGCTGATCTCAGTCTCGGTGGTCGGCGAGTGCGGGCTGGACGAAGACGCCCTGATTGGCCAGGTTCGTAAGGAGTTACAGGGTTGGTTCGGAGCAGCGACCAAGGATTGGCAGTATCTTCGCAGTTACCGCATTCCCTTCGCGCAGCCGAATCAGGATGCGGGAGTGTTCGGAAAGCAGAGGGCGCTTCGCGCGGCTGATGGCACCTGGCTTTGCGGCGACCACATTACCGATGCGTCCATCGACGGCGCCATGCGCTCCGGCCGACAGGTGGCCGAAGCCATTCTCGACGCCTGAGGACAACAGCGAGCAGGAAGGCGTTGATGGGGAACTTCACAGTAGTCTACCTGTTTCACGTGGCTGCCACACTTGCCATGGCGGGCCTCTGCTGGTTTGTGCAAGTGGTGCATTACCCACTGTTTGCCGCTGTGGGTACTGATGACTTCGCTCGGTATGAGCAAGCTCACACTCAGCGCACCGGCTGGGTGGTGGCTCCATTGATGCTGGCCGAGCTTGGCAGTGGGCTTGCGCTTTTGGCCATGACCTGGGCACAGGGTGAGAGTCGGGGTCTCTTGCAAGATACCCCCTCCGCACTCACCTGGCTATGGATTTCGATGGCGCTGCTGGCGGCCATCTGGCTGTCAACCTTCTTCGTGCAGGTTCCACTGCACGGGCTGCTGTCCTCTGGCTTCGATAGCGATGCCGTCACACGATTGACTCGCACCAATTGGGTGCGCACCCTGCTGTGGACTCTTCGTGGATTTATCCTTCTGGCGCTACTGAATACTACGCTTGCTGCGCCGCGCGATGCAGCGGCATCATCTATGCAGTAGGTTCCTCTACGGGACGAAAGGACCACGATGCCCACGACGCCTGATTCTCAACCGAATACAGCACGGCTGGATGCCCTCCACCACCTCGCCATGTCGGTGGACGATATCGCCAAAGCGGTGGATTGGTATACCAGCACCTTCGCCTGTGAGGTTCGCTACCAGGACAATACCTGGGCTCTGCTGCAATTCCAGAACCTGCAACTGGCCCTGGTGATTCCGGAACAGCATCCGCCGCACGTGGCGTTCTCACGGAACGACGCCGAGCGTTTCGGAACCTTGAAAACTCACCGCGACGGAACCCGCTCCTGCTACATCAAGGACCCGGCAGGCAATGCGGTGGAAATCATGGACGCGTCTTCGGTTTAGCACCCGGATCTCGCCACCTCGAGCCGGACGCTACATCGGGCAAAGGCACCACTGTGTTAGCGGATTGTGGAAGCAGCCGCGCCAGGAAGCTGCCTAGCAAGAGCCCCGCTAGCGCACCTGCTGTGTTGGCAAGCATGTCGCCCCATTCAAAAGAGCGGCGCGGAACGAAAGTTTGCCCCACTTCAATTGCCGCCCCATAGGACGCCAGGAAAAGGAGCCCCATCCACGCGCCAAATTGGGTTGGGTACAGCAGCCGGAGAGGAAGTGCCAGCAATAGGTAGGTTCCCCCGTGCCATAGTTTGTCGGAACCCTGCAGCGTCCCTATTCGGTCACCCGGCAGCAAAGAAACCCATGCGGTAGCCGCTAGTCCACCCAGCCACAACGCCCTCAGCCAGGGGTAGGCACGTAACGGTTTCGGCGTGGACAATGTTCCCAAGATCCCATCGTAAGCCAAAGGCATGTAGAAGCACGCCCGCAAGTCTCGAAAGCGGATTATGCCTTTCGTGCGCGAGGTTACTGGCGTTGCCATACCTGAACAGCGGCAAGCTCGCCAAGCCTTGCGTGACGCTGGTAGCTCCAGCGCCAGATGAACGCAGACATGCGGCCCAGAAAGCCTGGCTTCCGTTGCTGAGACTGGTTTTGTGTTCCGCCCATGTTGCCTCGCTTTCCGTACTTGCCCCTACGATGGGCGCGCCGTGCGTCCGATGCTGCGTTGTGTTCGCCGCCTCGTAATGAAACGCGCAATTCATCCGCACAACAGATCATAGCGTTGCTGTTTTACCAAAGACGACGTAAAACCATGCCACGCTGAGCCGGAATGCGAGATCCTTGCGCAAGACCTGTTTGGACAAGGTCGCCACGGGTTCGGAGCGGCTACAGCCCACCGGGTTTCTCGCTTTTGCGCTACCTTGCCGTTACCCAACTTGACTCTCGAAGGAATGGACACCATGTGGAAACGTGTTCTACTTGCGGCCGTGTGCGCCGCGGTTTTGGTGATTGGTGGGGGGCTTGCCTGGCTGTTCTTGCGCCAGCCCGAGATGGCCCCCGCAAGTGATGTAAAGGTTGCCTTGACGCCGGAGCGGATCGCGCGCGGCGCGTATCTGTTCAACCATGCATTTGAGTGCGTCGGCTGCCACTCCGATCGTGACTTTTCCCACTTCTCGGGTCCCGTGAAACCAGGCGGGTTTGCCGCGGGCTTTGAGTTTCCTGACCAGCTAGGGCTACCTGGCCGTGTGGTTGCCCCCAATCTCACACCCGATGCGGAAACTGGTTTGGGCAAATGGACGGATGGCGAAATCATCCGAGCCATTCGGGAAGGTATAGATCGAGATGGGAAGGCGCTGTTTAACTTCATGCCTTACTCTGCCTACCGAGCCATGAGCGACGAAGATGTGCAGGCCATCGTGGCCTACTTGCGCACCATGCCGGCAATCCGCAACACGTTACCCGAAACCCAACTGGCCCTGCCTGTTGCGCTGCTGAACAAGGGGGAACCAAAGCCTGTGGAAGGCTTGGTGATGGCGCCTCCGCGCGGTGCGACCGTGGAATACGGCAGCTACCTGGTGAAGGTAGGGGACTGTGCAGGCTGTCACACCATGAAGGATAAGGGCGTGAACCTGGAGGGAATGGATCTTGCAGGTGGATTCGAACTTCGCTTCCCGGAAGGTACCGTGGTAAGCGCGAACATCACGCCCGATGTGGAGACAGGAATTGGCTCCTGGACAGAGGACGGCTTTGTGGCTCGCTTCCGGCAATACCAGGAGTATGCGCGCAACGGGGCACCTGCAGCCGATCGGGCCAGCTTCACGCTGATGCCCTGGCTGGCTTACTCCGAAATGGAGGAAGACGACTTGCGGGCGATCTATCGATACCTGAAGACGGTCAAACCCATCACACACAAAGTGAATACGCACCCGGAATTACCAGTTGCACGGCGCTGACCGCCTGTGAAAACAGGAAGCCCCAGGGCAGCCATACACTGGCTGCCCTGGGGCTTGATTTAGTCCCTCAAGAGGTGGCTATGCCTGCTTGGAGGTCATCGGCTTCAGCAACAAGGCAAGCAGGAACATGATTACCGCGCCGCCAGGCAAAATCAACAACGCCGTCTTGTACTGCGTGGCATCAGTACCGGCAATCGAGCCGATGATGGGGGAACTCACCAGAATGCCCACCCAGCCGAAGGTAATCACGATGCCCATCGCAGTAGCCGTGCCGCGACGGAAGCAGTCTCCCGTAACTCCGAGCGTAGTGGGGAAGACCGGCGCCATCGCCAGGCCACCAAAGAACACCGCCACGGCCGCCAGTGTGGGATCAGCCGTTTGCAGGAACAGATAGGTGGTAACCGCCATAGCCAGTGAAGCAATTGTGAGCACCGTCACAGGGTGGACCTTCATCAGGATGCGCGATGCGGCTAATCGGCCCACCATCAAGCCCAGCGCAAAACCCCATGCCAGAATCGACTGGGCCGTTCCGGTAGGAATGCCTTGCGCAATCAGATGCTGCACAAGGAAGTTCCAGACACCCACTTCGGCTGCGACGTAAAGCATCAGGAACGCCGACAGGACCCAAAGCACCGGCCGATTGAGGATCATCCCCATATCGGAAAGCTTGAACGCAACTTCGCCAGAGGGCGGCGCCATGGGCGTTGCGGCATTCACCAGCCAGGTGACCACGGTGAGCCCGGCAATCACGTAGCAGAGGATAATCGCGTTGCCGCCCAGCATGGACCCGATGAACGGGGTAAGGATACCGCCCAGCCCGAAAAAGATATTCAGCAGATTGAGGGTTGCCGATCTTTTTTCCTCGTTGATGTCGCCAGCCAGAGCGTTTGCGGCCGTCACCACGATGCCGCCTCCCAGACCAACAAGCAGGAATAGCATCCGCGTCATTTCATAACCAGAAGCGCTAGGGAGCATGAACAACGCAAGTGCGATCAGCCCCAGGCCCAGAAGCAGGCCCACCTTCTTGCCGCGCATATCGATGAGAGGACCCACCGAAAGCGATGCAATCACCAGTCCAATTCCTTGCCAGAAGGCAATCGACGTGTCTTGCTCCGGTGTGAGGGCAAACCTGCTGGAGAGCGCCGGCAGCAGAGTGCCCAGCATCGCGGCAATCATGCCGTAGACGAGAATGGCTAAAATCGCCGCGGCGATCAGAATAGTGCTCGCGGACTTCACTTTTTCGGCTGAGGTGGACATCAAAACTCCCTGGGTCGAGACAAAAAAACACGCGGTTGCAAAAATGGCCCCGCGGTTTTGAATGATATCAAACGAAAGCACATTCACGAACCGGGTACTGGCGGCAGAAGCATCGCTTCGCCCTCATTCCGCCATAGGAATCCGGCGTGTTAAGCTGATGGCTTCCCCGGTGAGCGCCCCCGTCGCGCCAAGCCCATTGGGCCATCTACGCGAACCCTGTCGGTTAGCGGTAGTCTCAAAAATCACTTCAGGAAGTGCTTCATGTCCGTGTCGCGACGATCTCTGTTTCGATCCTCCGCAATGCTGTCTACCGTCACTGCGGCTGCCACTTCGAGCGGAGCACAGGAGCGGTCCTTCGCTGCGAATTTTCAGGATGCAGCGGGAAAAATTATCGGGAAATGCCTTGCGGATACCGATGGCATGGAAAAGCTGATTTATCTGTGTGACCGCATCGGAAACCGCCTTGCTGGCTCAGAAGCGCTGGACCGCGCCATCGAGTGGGCAGCGGAAACGATGCGTGCGGATGGCCTGCAGAACGTTGCAACCCCCGCGGTAAAGGTTCCGGTTTGGATCCGTGGTAACGAATCTGCGAAGCTGCTGTTGCCGGAGGAACGCGATTTGCCGATGCTTGGCCTTGGAGGCAGCATCGCTACGCCTGCCGAGGGGGTCACCGCCGATGTAGTGGTAGTACCCGATTTTGAGACGCTCGATGCATTGGGAAAAGCGGGCATTCAGGGCAAGATTGTGCTCTATAACGCAGCCTACACCGGCTACGGCAATACGGTACGGTATCGAGCGAGCGGCGCCAGCCGTGCCGCGGATTACGGAGCTGTGGCGGCGCTGGTGCGCAGCGTAACCCCGGTGAGTTTGCAGTCCCCCCATACAGGCGCATTGCGCTACACGGTGGACGCACCGCGCATCCCGGCAGCGGCGATCACTGTGGAGGACGCACAGCGGATGGCCCGACTCCAGGAGCGCGGAGTCCCCCTTCGTGTGCAACTGAAGATGGAGGCACGCACCGCTCCGGACGCCGAATCGGCAAACGTCGTGGGAGAGATTCCGGGCAGGGCACTACCTAACGAAATCGTCGTGATGGGCGGCCATCTTGACAGTTGGGACGTGGGCCAGGGCGCTCAGGATGACGGGAGCGGATGCCTGGCGGCCCTACAGGCGCTGGCCAATATCCGCAAACTGGGTTTACGCCCCCGCCGCACCTTAAGGGTTTGTTTGTGGACCAACGAGGAGAACGGGCTGCGCGGCGGGAACGCGTATCGGGAGTGGAGTGAAGGGCGGGGCGAGAAACACGTTGCGGCTATTGAAATGGATGGAGGTGCGGAGCGTCCTGTTGGTTTTGGCCTGGGCTTGCGCGCCATTGGCGCGAACCAGCAGAGCGTGCTCACAGAAGCGCTCACTCGTCTCAGACAGATTGGCTCGCTGCTGGATGGCATTCGCGCCGGTGAAATCAGCACAGGTGGTGGCGGAGCCGACATCGGTCCGCTGATGAATGCCGGCGTTCCTGGCCTTGGCCTTCGCACAGTGGGCGAGAAGTACTTTCATTGGCATCATACCCATGCCGACACTGTGGACAAGGTAGACCTGCAGGATTTCCGCGCCTGCATGGCAGCCTTGGGCGTGATGGGGTTTGTGCTCGCCGATATGCCGGAAACCCTAATTCCGGCTTAGTCGCCATTGACCCCCACTGACTTGTGGCCCCAAATCGAAACGAAAGTAGCTTTGCTCACGGGCTGGTTGGGCCAGCCTAGCGCCAGTAGCCGTCCGCCAGATCATCGTTGCTCAATCGCAAGGTAGTCATTGAGAGATGATTCCCTCTGAATGCAACGATTCCTGCGTGGACTAAAGATACCGTCGCTTGCTGGGCATGTCGCTTGCTGGGCATGTCGCTTGCTGGGCATGTCGCTCGCTGGGCACCCTTACTTGCCCAAGCCCGGTTATATAATGGCGGCGTTGCCTCTTTTGTTCTATCGCACTCTGTCGGGAGTGGGTTTAAGAGGTTAGCTAAAGGGAGTCCCGTTATGCGTATTCGTTCGTTCTCTTCGATTTGGCGATTGGTGGCCGCAGCATTTTTTCTGGCTTCGTTGTCCATGGCGCAGCCACGTCCTCCCGCAGGGTTCACAGCCCTCTTTAACGGGAAGGACCTTTCCAATTTCGATATTCGCAATGGCGCCGCGAAGTATCGGGTGGAAAACTTCGAGATTGTGGGAACCACCGTGGAGGGCAGCCCCAATACCTTCCTTACTCCCAAGCGCGAGTATGCGGATTTTGTGTTGGAGTTTGAAGTGAAGACCGATGTGCGCCTCAATTCTGGTGTCCAGATCCGCAGCCACGAGTACGCGGCGGATACGCCTTCCCGCATCTGGAACGGACAGCAATGGATTGAGCGAGTGCAGCAGAAGGGCAGGTTCCACGGGTATCAGATTGAGATTTCAAACGAGAAGGCAGCGAATTCCGGCGGGATTTATGATGAAGCTCGCCGCGGCTGGCTGTATCAGCCCACCCCTGAGAACAACCCTCAGTGTGCCGCCGCCTTTAAGGACAACCAATGGAACCACTACCGCGTGATCGCGGAGGGCGTGCGCATCCAAACCTTTGTGAATGGCGCGAAGTGCACCGACCTGATTGACCCCATGGACCTGAGCGGCTACATCGGCTTCCAGGTGCATTCCTTCAAGGGCGACAGCCCGGCTGAAGTCCGTTGGCGCAATGTTTACATTCAGGACAATGGTAAGCACGTTTGGAAACCAATCTGGGATGGCAAGACCACCAGCGGATGGACACACCGCGGCGGCTCCACGTTCACCATTCAGGATGGCGCACTTCATGGAAAAACCAACCCCAACGATCGAAGCGTGGGTGTGATGATCTACGACACGCCGCACAAGGATATCGTCTCCCGCCTTCAGTTCCGCATTGAATCGGGCAACAGCGGCTACTTCTTCCAGGCCAAGAGGGATAACCTTTGGGGCTATGAGGCGGAAATCGACGGCACCAAGGGAACTGGCGGACTGTATGAGGTGGGTGGCCGCAAGTGGGTGACCGGGCCTGAAGACAACGCACTGGTAAAGCCGAATGACTGGAGCACTCTTGCGGTAGCGGGCCTGAATGGGCGGGTAGTGATCCACCTGAACGGCCACAAGACCGTGGACCTGCCAGATGACCCTGGGGTGTCGCGCGAAGGACATCTGGCGATTCAGGCACATGGCCGCATGGACACCAGTGTGTGGTTCCGCAACATTGAGGTGCTAGAGAAAGCTGCTCGCTGACCACCGCTTGCGACTGCCTCCCATCGCCTATGCGCCACACCTATCCCGTGCGGGTTTATGCGCTAGTGATCGTGGTTTGTTTGCTGGCGGGCGCGTGGTCGCTTGTTCGGCTGGGTCGGGCCTCGGGCACCGCGGAACGCTATCGATTCGAGGTGCAGTTCCAGCGTCTAGCTGGCGTGAAGGACCTGCTTGCAGAAGTTCCCCGCGCAGGCTACATCAGCAATCTGGAGGAGTCCGACAGCCGCTTTGTGTCGCTATACTTCCCGGCGCAGTACGTGCTGGCCCCCACTCTCCTGGTGCCGCTAAGCGTTGCCCCGGATGCGGAACTGGTGCTGGGCGATTTCACGCGGCGCGAAGATTATGCGGCTTTCGGCAGAGAGTATGGCCTTGAGATTGTCCATGAGTTCCCCATGGGGGCGGTGCTTTACCGTCGGGTATCAGCGGGCAAGACGCCTCCGCCGGCGGGGCCATCCCCGCCAGTGACTTCCTCCGCTGAGGAGGGACACATCCCGTGACGGAAACACTCATCATCTTCTGCCTGGCGGTGGCCTTCGGGGTGGGTGGTATTCCTGCCTGGTGCCTGCTAAAGAATCGGTTTCCGCGGCAACCCCAAGAGGAATGGCTGATGGTTGCCTCGCTTGCCCTGCCGATTGGTACAGGGATCATCTCCCTGGTGCACTTTGCCTGGATGCCCCTCGGGGTCTTTCATCCCTTTGCAACGCTACTGATTGCCATGGCTCTGTCGGCTGGTGGCTGGTGGCTGCGTCTCAGTTGGCGCAAGCCTCAAAGTGCAAAACCGGACATGCCGGCACGTATAAACGAAGGCCCCCGTTTCCCGCTGCAGGGGGCGGCGACTCTCACCGCAGCGCTGTCGCTGGTTACTCTGCTGGCGGCCATCTGGATGATCCAGAGGGAATCCCCTCACGGGGCCTGGGACGCGTGGGCAATCTGGAACGTGCGCGCCAAGTTTCTTGCGGGTGGAGAGCCCTACTGGCGAAACGCGATGGACACTGGCTTTCATCTCTCCCATCCCGAATACCCGCTGCTCACTTCCTCGTTCCTTGCCTGGACCTGGAAACTCTGCGGAGCACAACACATGCTTGCTCCACAATTGCTTGCCCTGCTGCTGTTTCTTTCGCTTGCCGGGACAGTCCATGCCGGGCTTGCACTTCTGCGCGGACGCCTGCTTGCCTCGCTAGGGCTGCTGGTGCTGTTGTCCCCAGTGGCACTGGTTCCCAATAGTGCAGCCATGTACGCGGATGTGCCTCTAGCCAGCATGCTGACGGCCTCCTGTGCCTTGGGCCTCCTTGCCTTCCATTCGAATCGGACAGAGCCCTTCGCCCTGCTGGCGGGCTTTCTCGCGAGCCTGTGCGCGTGGACGAAGCTGGAAGGCCTGGTTCACTTCAGTGCGCTGGCGGTGGGTTTGGTTGTGGCAGTCTTTATGATGAGAGCATCCGGCAGACTCTCATTCCGTCCGGTCTATTGGTTCGGATTGGGAGCGCTGCCGGTGTTGTCCTTCGTCGCGCTCTTCCGGCTGCAGATTTCCAGCCTGGGGATCAGGGGATTGCAGCCTCTGGATGGACAGGCAGGCAGCGCCCTTTCTCTTGCGCTTGACCCTGCACGCTATGTGGAGGTTATTGCCACCGCTGCCCCGATGATCGGCTTGATGGGTGAATTTTGGGCGCATCCGCTGGTCTTGCTGGTGCTGCCAATCCTTCTGCTAGGCATCCGCCCACGGAATCTCCTGGGCGCAGGGTGGGTCGCTGTGGCTATTGCTTGGGGCACTATCTGGGCAGGTTACTTCGCAATTTATCTGTTGAACACCCAGCCGCCCTCAAGCCTGATGCCCACATCGTTCGATAGACTGCTGCTGCACCCCTGGGGGCCTCTTGTGCTGTTAGTGTTCTGCCTGGTTCGCGCACCTGAGGACTGGGCTGTTGTATACCCCGCCAAGACTGCCGGACGAAATCATAAGAAAATGCATCAAAACGAACCCGTAGACATGCGGCGCGGACGTAGACAGGCTTCCCAGGATTGCGGATCGCAGCAGCTGTAATGTTCTGTTCGTCCACTAGGCTGGCCTAAGGAAGCCCGCGCTCTCTACAATCAAAGCCATGCGAATGTACTTCTTACTGATGGTGACGCTGCTTTCTGCTGGTGTGCCTCCGCATGCATTCGCCACTGAGCCCGTAGCACTGGAAACCGGAACGGTGATCGCCGTAGCCTATTCCAAACAGCGCATCGTTGTAGCAGCGGACAGCCGTGCATCCTTCATGGCGGAAGGATTTCAGGATGAAGTCTGCAAAATTGCCCATCCTGCGCGCAAGGTACTGTTCGCGGCTTCCGGCATGGTGGGTGGCGGCGATTGGTATGCCAGCGATGTGGCGAAGCAGGTGGCCAGGCGGATTGTTGGCGACAACCCCTACCTGAGCGAGAGCTCCCTGCAGAACCTGGCCGAAGCATGGGGTCGCGCTATGGCGGAAAAGATAAGGGCATTGCCCCCGCAAGCCGTGCAGAAGCACCTTCGCGATTCGCAGACCGCTGCCATCTTCGCGGGGCTTGACCGTTCCGATGAAGTGAACCTCGTTCAGGTGCGGCTGATTCCCGTGGCCGCTGCGCGCGGGATTGATGTGCGGATGGAGGTGAAGCGGATTCCAGTAGATCCGCAGCGTACACTCTACCTGGTGTTTGGTCGTCCACAAGTGGCCATGGAGTTTCTTGACCGCAAGTCCCCGCGCGCCCAGGAAGAAGTGGCCAAGTGGCCCGAATACTTTCGCGGTTCACAGGACATCCACCAGGACGTGGCTATCCGCCTGGTAGACCTCACCGGCCACTTTGACCCCCGCAAAGACCTGGTAGGCGGATCCACCGCCGCCGTTCGCATGGATGGCCAAGTTGGCGTGCGCTGGCTAAAGCGTCCCGCCCCCTGTTACTAGCATGCAGCTATCACCGTCCGTTTCCCGTTTCGACACCGGCATTATCTTTGCCGACGACCTTACAGGCGCACTGGAGATGGGTGTGCTGGCACGCCGCGCAGG
Source organism: uncultured Solibacteraceae bacterium (assembly GCA_964618435.1). Lineage (GTDB taxonomy): Bacteria > Acidobacteriota > Terriglobia > Bryobacterales > Bryobacteraceae > JACTMJ01. Next base: position 17,445 of record CAZUAX010000008.1, on the reverse strand, counting down.
GTATCGCTGCACTGTTTACATCAGTGACTACCAGGCACCCCTGGAATTCTCAGACAGCGAAGTCCTGGTAGTCGATTGCGAGAATCGGGAACTGCCACCCGATGCCGCGGTGGCAGCGCTGCAGCGGGTGACAGGATCCTTTCCTGAGGCCGCAGGGCTGGCCATCCTAAAGAAAACCGACTCACTCCTGCGCGGCAACATCGCAGTGGAACTCGCCGCCTTGCGGCGCGCCTACCCACAACGGCGCATTGTGTATGTCCCCGCGTATCCGCTGCTGGGCCGCTACGTGCGCAGCGGGAAACTCAGCGTCCAGTCACCGACGGGATTGGCCACCGCGGGCGATGTGCTCGGATTGCTGGCTCCAGCTATACCGCCCTCAGCCGTGGCCAGCATCAACACGGCTGGACAACTCCAGGAAGCGCTTTGGGATGACACGAAGATCCCTGCTGATTCCAGCACGGTGCTTGTCTGTGATGGGGAATCCCAGGAAGTGGTGGATGCCATGGGGCGGATGCTCCGTGAGCATTTGGGGCGCGTCATCGTCGCGGGTCCTGCGGGCGTCTTTCGCTCCATTTTCCCCGAAGTGCCGCAGCCGATTCGTACACCGCCGTACCTCCCCAGCGGTGTGGGCTTCCTCGGCTCAGAACATCCCGTGAGCGCAGCGCAATGGGAGGCATTGGCCGGCTGGCCACACGCCGTGCGCAGGGACATCGATGGACCCGTATTCGCCCCGTATGAGACGCTATGGCGCGAGGCCGTCCAGAGTGACCAGTGGCTGATGTTGCGGGCGAAGCCCACTGGCGGTGCGGCCCCCTCGCTTCATTTTTCCCCATTGCCGGATGCGCTTTTACTTTCTGGAGGGGCCACCGCCGCTGCGTGCCTGCGATTGCTGGGCTGCCGTCAGCTCGAACCAGTGCTGGAACTTGAACCGGGCATTGTCCTCAGCGAAGCCCCCATTGGAAACCGTTGCGTCCCGGTGATTACGAAATCTGGCGCTTTCGGCGATGCACAGACGCTCACGCGGATTCTCGCTATGCTCCAGGAAGGGGCTCTTTCTTCATGAACGCCAACAGTACCTCGCCACTCGCGATCACCATGGGCGACCCTCACGGCATCGGCCCGGAAATCCTGCTGCGCGCCTACGCGGAGGGGCGACTGCCAGACGCTGCGGTAGTCTTCGGCGATCGTACGGTCCTCGAAGCCTGCCGACGGCATCTGGGAATCACCGTTGCCATTCGGGTGATTGAGCGTGTGGCGGACGCGATTCCCGGGACGCTGTGTGTGCTGGATGCCGCTTCCATGCGGGAAGAAGAAATTGCACCGGGCCAACTGAGCGCCAAAGCAGGCGCCGCCGCTTACCGTTATGTGGTGGAGGCCACTCGGTCTGCATTGCGCAACGGGGTATCCGCAGTGGTCACGCTCCCAATCAACAAAGAAGCCATCCAACTAACCCACCCTGGCTTCAGCGGCCATACCGAACTGCTAGGAGAGCTTTGCAACGCGCCCGATGTCACCATCCTATTGGCTTCTGAGCAATTGATTGTGTCGCACGTTAGCACGCATGTGTCGCTTTCCGAGGCAATCGCTCGCGTGAAGAAGGATCGGGTGCTGCGGATCATCGAACTTACCCACGCCGCGGTCTCCCGCCTGAGGACGACGCCGCGATTGGCGGTAGCCGGGCTGAATCCACATGCCAGTGAAAACGGGCTGTTTGGCAGCGAAGAGGAACGCGAGATTAGCCCCGCCGTTACAGATGCCCAGGCCCGTGGAATCCCTGTGGAAGGCCCCTTTGCTCCTGACACGTTGTTCTACCTTGCGGTTCGCGAAAAGAAATACAACGCCATCATTTGCATGTACCACGACCAGGGACACATCCCGCTGAAGCTGCTGGATTTCGATGGCGGCGTAAACATCACCCTGGGGCTGCCTATCCTGCGGACCTCAGTGGACCATGGCACTGCCTTCAACATTGCATGGCAGGGCAAGGCGCGGATCCATAGCTTCCTCGAAGCGCTCCGCTATGCCCGTGAGTTGCGGGGGGGCCCGCTTACGGTTTAATGCCCAGCTCCGTCAGCAATTCAGATGCGCCGTCAATCTCTTCCAGGGTCCACAGCAGGTACCGGATGTCCACACTCACGTTGCGCGCAATCGCCGGGTTGTATCCGAAGTCGTTCGCGACGTTCTCCCACACGCGGTCGAAATTGAGCCCTACCAGTTCGCCATAGCCATTCACCATGGGGCTTCCGCTATTGCCCCCGGTAGTATCCCCGGTGGCCAGGAAGTTCACTGCGATATCGCCAAGAACTTCGTCCTTCCAGCGTTGCAGGCGGCCTTCTTTGGCTGCTTGCAAGACGCGTTCCGGTACGGCAAACGGTTCCTGCCCGGTATGCTTTTCCACGACTCCCCGAAGCGTAGTGAAGGCTTCATAACGGACGGCATCGCGCGGCTGATAGCCATTGACATGGGCGAAGCTTACCCGCAGGGTGCTGTTGGCGTCCGGCGCCACGGGCTTGCCCGCAAACGCCATTACTGCCTTGCGCCATGCCGGGCGCAGGCGGCTAACCGTACCTTCCCAGCGGCGTTCACTCTCCCGGTAACCCGACATCTGTTCTTCCATGGCAAAGGCCAGGTCCAATAGCGGATCTTTTCGTGCTCGCAGGGCTTCGGTGCTTTCACCAGTCATCCTGCTGCGTTCCGCCAAGTCCAGCACCTTGCTTGCCTGATAGAGCGCGTCAATCTTCACGGCCACATCGCGGTCACTCATCCCGGGCGGAAACACTGCATCTAATGCGGCAATGCGCTGGCCCGACGCCAACTGCCTGGCACGTTTCACCCAGGCCATCAACATTTGCTTGTCGGCATCCGGAAAGTAGCTCTTCTGCTGCCGCTCCAGCGCGGAAAGTAAGCGCGGCAAGTTGCGCTCCATGTAGACTTCATCGCGGTCGAGATCTGGCTTTGTCCGTTCCGCAGCCATGCGAACCAGAGTCTGGGCGAAGCTAAGGGATTTCGGCCCGGAAGGGATATTGGATAGCAGGAAGTCGCGCTCCCATGTGGTGAGGCGCTCCTCAAAGTGCCGGAGGAGTTCCGCGCGAGCCTCCACAGCCTTGCTCCACTGTGGCCGTGACGCTGCCCATTCAAGCACGCGCTGTTCAGCCTGTTGCTGTTTGTCCAGCAAGCTGCCGCGGCGAAAACCATCTATCTGGCCCTGGGCATTCTTGTGGCGGTTGAGCAGGCTCTTGAGGTCTGCCGCCACCGCAATCCGCCCATCCTCGCTCATCTGGGAAACAGACTCCAGCACGCGAATCCATTCTCCGTAGAGGTCCACCCGGCGCGCGAAAAACAGGTCGCGCCGCTCGCGCATTTCCTCGGCGAGCAGGCTGCGGTAGGTGGTTCCCGGATAACCCAGCACCATTACGAAGTCGCCCTCGCGCAGCGGCCGCTGGGAGATTTTCAGAAAATGTTCCGGCTTGTAAGGAATGTTTGCAGGGCTGTAGTCCGCGGGCTCGCCAGAGGGCGAGACATAGGCGCGGGCAATACTGAAGTCGCCGGTGTGCCGCGGCCACATCCAGTTATCGACCTCACCGCCATACTCTCCAATGGCTCGCGGCGGGGCATACACCAGCCGGACATCCCGGAGTTCCACCATCTCCTGCAGGATGTACTGGACGCCGCCATCGAACTGAGCCAGGCGGCAGCGACGGTTTGGTTTGGCCTCGCAAGCGGCCACCAACTCTTTCTGCTTTCGCTCGAGAGCATGCTGGCGGCTGAGGTCGTCCGGGGCCTCTGCCGCCGCGGCTTCCATCGTTGCGGTTACGTCCAGGAATGCGCGAGGGACTGTCACGCGGGTCGTGCGCCCAGACAATTCCTGGCTGCGATCGCGCGCCAGAAAGCCACCTGTGATGATGTCCCGTTCTTTCGTGCTGTGTTCCTGCAACACACCAAACAGGCAGTGATGGTTCGTGGCAATCAGCCCTGTCTCACTGATGAAGGAAGCGGAGCATCCGCCGACGCTGATGGCTGCACTCAACAGCCCGCTTCCGCTTGATGGATTCCACAACACTTGGGGAGGAATGCGCAGGCCCATCTTCTGCAGATCACCCGCGTCCAATTCCAGCACTTGCGAGGGTGTCCATTTTCCCTCTTCCGCTCCCAAAGCAAGGCAGGCAACCATCCACATCACGGCTAAGTGAAGACAACGCATACCTCTACAATAATGGAGCGATGCGCTCTGGGGCGCAGGTTTGCGATGCTTGACAGAGTACGTTCCCCACGCCTGAGTCCGCAAGATGGTAGGGGGATACCATCGCGAAGCTATGCCTGAACCTTTAATTGATTTCCAGAACATCACCGTGATGCGCAGTGACCGCGCAGTGCTTTCACGCTTTTCCCTGCGCATCGAGCGCGGCGAGCATGTCGCAATTCTTGGGCCTAACGGGTGCGGCAAGTCCACGCTAGTAAAGACCATCACCCGGGATCTGTACCCGCTTCACCGGCCCGATGCCTCCGCCCGCATACTTGGTCAGGAGCGGTGGCGACTGTTCGACCTCCGTCATCATCTTGGGCTGGTTTCCCATGACCTTGCGAATCTCTGTAACCGCCCCATCAAAGGCCTGGAAACCGTCCTTAGCGGCTTCTACGGCAGCATCGGGCTGATGATGGCCGAACCTCCCACCGAGACGATGCTGGCAAAGGCTCACGCCCTGATGGAGGAATTCGAAATCACGCACCTGGCGGACCGCTGGCTGGACGAACTCTCTTCCGGCGAAGCGCGGCGCATTTTGATCGCCCGCGCCCTGGTGCATGACCCGGAAGCACTGCTGTTTGATGAACCCAGCACCAGCCTGGATTTCGCCGCCCAACGCGAACTAGTGGCTGTGCTGCGACGCCTGGCACAGCGTGGTGTCTCCCTCGTACTGGTGACGCATCATCTGGCCGACATCATCCCTGAGATCGACCGCGTGATTCTCATGAAGCAGGGTTGCATTCTCGCCGATGGTAGCAAGGAATCACTGCTCTCTACCGAGTCGCTAGAGACGCTCTTCGGCACTGCCGTGGAAGTTGTGCATCATGACGGCTACTACCACGCATGGTGGCGAGACGCAGTCTAGCTGCGATTTGTTTGCGGGTTTTAGGCTGGCACAGTTTCGGCGAGGCAATGCCGAGAACTGGGCTCTGTTGAGCACTGCACGCAGCCGAACATTGGGTTGCACGCTCGTGATACCGTTCCCCTCAGGGAGATTCCGGCAATGAAGAGTACCCGTCGGCAATGGATTCAGAGGTCAACCACCGCCAGTATCGCAACGCTTGGTTCCGGCCTCGCGTTTGGTCTTTCGTCCTGTGGGTCCCAGGCGCCAACAGGGCCTGGTGTTGAAAATGGGACTTCCGCCCTCGGCGAACAGCTCGCCGCCGCCATGACTGCTGGCGTGTTACGCCGCGAAATGTTCCCCGATCCGGTTCCCGTCGAGCGGGTGGAACTGCTGAAGGCGGGCAAACACTACCTTGTTCGCGTACAGGGTGCGGGGCTTACCGGCTATTCCGATGCCCATAGCAGCGTGATGGCCTCGGCATGGCCCATACTGGTGCGGCGGGTAGCCCCTCACTTCGTTGGCAAGGATGCGCGTGATCTGGAAGAGACTTTCCGCGCGGCATACATAGCCTCATCCAATTACAAGTGGCAGGGGCTGCCCTTCTGGGTATCCATGGCTGCTGTTGAAATTGCGATTCTGGACCTTCTGGGCAAGGCTAGCGGAAAATCGCTGGGAGCCATGCTGGGGAACGTGACAAAGGAATCTGTTGGTGTTTATCGCGCCAGTGGCAACAGGGGCAACTCCCCGGAAGCCGAAATCGCCTACTTGCAGGAACAGGTTTCGCAGACTGGAGCCAAGGCCATTAAGTTCCGGTTGGGCGCTAGGATGCGCTACGACGACGACTCCACACAACGTGATCTGGCGCTCATCCCTCTAACCCGCAAGACATTTGGAGACCAGTTCACGATCTATGCCGACGCCAACGGCTCCTACGATGTGCCGATGGCTATTCGTATTGGAAAGCTCATGGAGGAGCAGGCATTCCGATTCTTCGAAGAACCCGTCCCGTTTGACTATTACGAAGAGACCAAGGCAGTGGCTGACGGACTGCAAATTCCGATTGCCCTTGGTGAACAGGAGTTCAGCTTGCGCGGCTTCCGCAGCATCATCGAGCACGGGGTCGCCCAGATCGTCCAGCCTGACCTGATGTACTCAGGCGGCTTGATCCGCGCCGTGAAGGTTGCGCGCATGGCGGAACTGGCCGGACTGGAGTGCACGCCACACATGTCTGGCGGCGGGCTCGGCTATCTCTATGTAGCGCACTTTGCATCCTGCGTCCCCAATGCCGGACCGCACCAGGAATACAAGGGCACTGGGGACACGCTTCCGGTTTCCTCTGCGACATCCTCGTTGGCCAGCGAAAATGGCGAACTACGAGTCCCTACCGGACCAGGCCTCGGGATCGATCTTGATCCCTCTTTTCTGCGAACCGCTCAGCCGATAAGCGCGTAAGGCCTACCACTCACGGCACAAAGGAGCCAGGCGGCGAGGCGATGACTTCGCCGCACCTTACTCCATCTTCCCTTTCAATTCTGGGGCACATAGACCAAGGGATCTCAGGGCAATCCCTGAGGATCGTTTGCCAGTCTGAACCACCGGGTTTCACTTTGAAACGCTGTGATTCATCGTGGAACGTGACCAGTCGAAGAGTACCGCAGGGCCTAGTCTTCGTACTCAGTGTTTTCCGAATAAAAACTACGCGACAAATCCTTTACTTTTCAACAGTTTACCGGGGCGCTTCAGGACCTTAAGCATTCAATAATGGGTTTCGAAGTTACATAGATCGGTTTGGATCTCGACATGCATTTAGGTCCACCGCAGTATGCAGTATGTCATCGGACATTCAGCGTCCGAGTGCCATGAGATCCAACGTCAGTTCCGAGAAGGATGCAGTACTATGGCAGCTCAAGCGAGTATGTATTTATCCGGGGCGGTTCCCCATACCGACCTCGATTCCAGCCATGCGAAAGCGCAAACCACGCGCGCCAGGACAATGGCGCGAGACCAGAGGATCCTAGAAAACGTTCACCTGGTAAAGATCATTGCAATCCGAGTGTATGAAGGGCTGCCGGTCCACATTGAATTGGAGGAACTTGTCCAGGTAGGCGTGATGGGCCTCTTGGAGGCCGCCGAAAAATTTGACGAGAGCAAAAACGTGTCCTTTGCTGCCTATGCAAAGCACCGCATCCGAGGTGCAATCCTCGACAGCCTGAGGCAGATGGACTGGGCCTCCCGCGATCAGCGCCGCCGTGTGCGACAGATGGAGGCTGCCGTACACAGCCTTTCCGGGACACTCTGCCGGAATCCATCCGAGGCCGAGGTGGCAACGGAAATGGGGATGGACCTTGCGCGATGGCAGCGGATGCTAAGCGAACTCCAGGGTGGAGGTATTGTTTCTGCTTCCTCAAGGCCCGCCGGCCAGGAAGATGGTCCCCCTCCCGAATTTCCAGCGGATGTCAATGACCACCCGGATTCAATCTGCAAACGACGGGAACTGGCTACCCTTCTTGCGGAAGCCGTCAATACACTGCCGCTCCGCTATCAGGCGGTTCTTCGCATGTATTACACCGATGAACTCACGATGAAGGAAATTGGCATCCACCTGGGAGTAAATGAGAGCCGGGTATCCCAGATTCATAAGGCGGCATTACGGAAGATGGCCGCCATTTTCACCACAGCTGGAATCGACGCTACTTCCGTACTTTGACTTTACCCACAAATCAGACTCAAGGATCTGGTAGTCAATAATCTGGCATCATTCGTACTGTTTGTCATTCGTAGACTGCCTGCCACCGCGGCCCTGGCCTCCCTATGGGAGCCTGGCCGCGGGAGCTGCAGGCTTTGTTGGTTCGGGTCGCATCTGGTAATTAAACTCTGTCCATGGTGTCGCTGTCAGCCCATTCAGGTCCCAAACGACACTTCCTCCATGGATGGTTATCTCGGCTATCAGGCGCTCCGCTCCATCCATTCGGGCACCGGCGGAATCCAGATACCCAAAGCGTCCTTTCTCCATGCGAAGGACCGTAATATCTGCTTCCGCCCCCTCGGCAATATGGCCGAGTTCAGGCCGCTTGATGGAGAGTGCAGCTTTGGACGTCACAGCATCAATCACTCTGGTAAGGGGCATGCCGAGGTTCAGCATCTTGGACATGACGTTCGAAAGATCCTTCATGCCGCGATTCATGCTTCCAATGTGCAAGTCGGTAGAGATGGTGTCCGGCAGAAATCCCTGCGCAATCGCGGGTACGGCTACGAAGTAATAGAAACTCCCTCCACCGTGGCCTACATCAAAGAGCACGCCGCGCTCCCTCCCACGCCGCATCGCCGGGTTCAAGTCACCATTGGGCAACAACTCCGTCCGATAAGGCGAATACATGTGGGTGTAGATATCTCCCGGGCGCAGTTTCACCTCCAGCAACTCCTTCAGTGTCCTCTCGCCAACCAGGTAGCCAAAGTCCACCATCACCGGCAGGTTAACGAGGTTCCCTGCCTCCAAGACGCGGTCAATTGAGTACCAGCCAGGGCCAGCATAATGGGCGGTCTTGAAGCCCACCACAATGTCCGCGTGCTCTCGAGCCACGCGTGCGGCTTCGGCGGGCTGCATGCTCTCCGGATCATTCTCACCATAGGGGCTCATGCCATCGGCGACGATATTCACGAACGCCAGAACGCGAGTTTTCGCACGATCAATGACCCGCTCGCGGAAATCAGCAAAATTGCGCCAGCCCGCGGTACCCGCATCCACCAGAGTGGTAACGCCAGTCCGGTAGGAGAACCCGTCCGGGTATACACTCAAGTCTCCGGTATAGGCTCGTAAACCTGTGCCTGCATACACGTGGGCGTGGATATCAATCAGACCAGGCGTTACATAGAGCCCGTTCACGTTGGCGACACGTTTCGCCTGAGACGCAGGCAGATCCTCGCCGACACGCGCGATTTTCTCTCCAATGATTGCCACATCCATCCGGGCATTTACGTTGTTGCGAGGGTCAATGACGTGCCCACCCTTAAGCAAGAGGTCCCATTGCTGCCCGCTTAGCTGTGCCGTGGCCAGAACTACCGCAAACAGCATCCCCAACACCGGAATGCATCGAACGTAGAGATTGGCTGGATGTTGTGCGCGCATGATGCTGCTATATTCAATCATCAAGAGGCAAAGGTCAACGATGTTCAGCAGAAGGCACTGGTTACACTTACTCGCCGCAGTTCCAGGTTTCGGCGCACTTGCTACGCCTTTGGCCGAGGCGGCGCAGAAAGCGGCGGCACGCGATTACTTTAAGGCGCTAGGGGTAAGGCCCTTCATTAACGCCGCCGGCACCTATACCGCGCTGACGGCTTCCACCATGCAGCCGGAAGTCCGCCAGGCGTGGCTTTATGCAGCAGATCACTATGTCCATCTCACGAAACTCCAGGATGCAGTAGGCGCGCGTTTGGCGGAACTGCTGGGTGCTGAGGCAGCGATGGTCACCTCCGGCGCCGCCGGCGCGCTCACCGTGGGAACTGCGGGCGTACTTACCGGCAGTGATCCGGGGAAGATTCGAAGCCTTCCCCAACTGGACGGCATGAAGAGTGTGGTGCTTACTCAGAAGACTCATCGCTTCGGCTACGACCACGCCGTCCGCAGCACCGGCGTCCGGATGCAGGAAATTGAAACTGCCGCTGAGCTGGAAGCTGCCATTGGCCCGGAGACCGCAATGATGCTGTTCTTCAACGATGCAAACGATCGCGGCCAGATCAAGGACGAAGAATGGGTGCGGCTCGGCAAGAAGCATGGCATCCCCACGTTTAACGATTGTGCGGCGGATGTTCCGCCCGTTGAGAACCTTAGCAAGTACGTGAAGATGGGCTTCGATCTAGTCACCTTTTCGGGTGGTAAAGGATTGATGGGTCCACAAAGCGCGGGCGTTCTGCTGGGCCGCAAGGATCTTATCGAAGCCGCTCGCATGAACACCTCTCCATTCAGTGACACCATCAGCCGCGGCATGAAGGTAAACAAGGAAGAGATGCTCGCCATGCTTGTGGCCGTGGAAAGCTACCTGAAGCGAGACCATGCAGCCGACCTCCGCGAATGGAATCGGCGCTGTGACGAGATCATCTCTGCCGCCAAAAGGGTGAAATCGGTAGAAAGCGAGGTATTCCTGCCGCCCATCGCGAACCATGTACCGCATCTGGCGCTGAGTTGGGACCCGGCTGTGGTGAAGATCACCCCACCCGAAGTGAAGCAGCAGCTATCCGATGGCGACCCTGCCATTGAAGCGTGCCCGCTCACAAACAAAGATCGTCTCGTGTTCAGCACCTGGATGATGCAGCCCGGTGACAGCGCTAAAGTAGCGCGCCGCGTCCGTGAGATTCTGCAGAAGGCCAGCGCCTGACAGAGGAATGCTGGGCGCTGAGACGAAGGCCGTTTAATCCACAAACACTGCTTCTGGCATCGTCGCCACTGAGCGGATGATCGGCTTGAAATCCATGAATGGCAGAATATCCCGTTCCACTTCCATGCCGGGCGCAACTTCCACCAGTTCCAGCCCCTGGTCCACCAGGCGGAACACAGCGCGCTCGGTTACGTAGAGCACTTCCTGGCTGGTGCGGCGTGCGTAAGCACCTGCAAAAGTGATCCGCTCCACCTGTTGCACAAGCTTGCGCACCTTCCCGGGTTGCAGCACAGAAAGCCGGCCATTGGCCCATTCAAGCTTGCTGCCTCGCGCATCGAACGTGCCGCAAAAAACTACCTTCTTGGCGTTTTGTGCAATCTCGATGAAGCCCCCTGGGCCGATGAGATCCCCTCCCAGATGGGATACATTCACATTGCCATCGGCATCAGCCTCGCCCATTCCCAGGAAGGTGATATCGATCCCGCCACCGCTATAGAAATCAAACTGCTCAATCGAAGGAACGATGGCATCGGTGTTTCGGGAAGCGCCAAACAAGCGACCGTCCAGCATCCTTCCGTTATGGGTACCCTGTTCTACACTCATCCAAAGATTGTGGCCATTGCCCTGTTCCGCGATTACTCCAAAGATGCCGCCGGGTATCCCGAAGCCAAAGTTCAAGGAAGCACCTTCGCGCAACTCCATGGCCGCACGACGCGCGATGACTCTCCGTTCCAGTTTCTCCGGAATCTCAGCGGCGACGGTACCCAGGTGAGCGCGGCGGGGACCGCCGATAGAGGGGTCGTAACCCAGCCCGTAGAAGGGCTCCTGGTTCGGATCTTCTACCACGGCATTAATCAGAATTCCGGGCACACGCACATGGCGCGGGTGCAGGGTGCCTGGCTCCACCACCTGCCGGACTTGCGCCAGCACCACACCACCACTGTTGTGTGCGGCCAGGGCGATGCTATGGATGTCCATATCAATGGGCTCTTCTTCCGGGCTCAGGTTGCCGTTCGTATCCGCATAGGTACCCCGGATGATTCCCACGTTTACGGGAAATGGCTTGTAGCGAAGGATGTCTTTCCCGTCTATTTGCAGCAACTCCACCACCTCTTCGCGGCTGCGCTGGTTGCAGCGCCCACCCTGCTGGCGGGGGTCCACGAAACTGCCGAGTCCCGAGTGCGTGAACAGCCCTGGACGTCCTGCGCCAATCTCACGGAGGAGGTGCTGGATGACACCGCCCGGCAGGCAGTAGGCCTCAATCCTTTCCTCCCGAATGAGTTCCTGGATCTTGGCAGACCAAGTAAAGTGCGCTGCAATCACCTTGCGCAACATTCCTTCATGGGCGAAGCGATTCGTACCCATGGCTCCGCGGTCGCCAAGCCCCAGGGAATGCACAAGAGTGAGGTCGCGAGGATGTCCGGTATCGAGAAAGCGCTTTTCGATTGCTTCGAAGATAGCCTCGGCGGAGATCATGCCAGCGCCGTTGCCGCTGATGGCGACCACGTCACCGTCGCGAACCAGTTCGGCCGCCGCCGCGGCGTTAAGGAATCGGGTGCTGCTCATAGTTGCTCCTTCGCTTTCATGGATTACGGAAGCGCTCTCATCGATTACGGAAGACAGGCAGGCGCTTTTCCTTGAATGCCAGTACGCCCTCACGGCAGTCTTCGGTCCCGGAGGCCTCCGCCACGGCGCTGGCGTGATGATGCCGCAGGTCAGTGTGCATGGTTTCGAGCAGCCCCTTCACCAGACCCATTGCGGCTGGGGCATTGGCGGCGAGCCTCGCGCGCCAGGCCTCGGCCTGTTGCTCAAGCGCACTTGCATCGTCGGCCAGAGATGTCACCAGACCCCAATCCAGCGCTTGCTCGGCAGTAACCGGCAATCCTAACAAGGCCATGTGGCGGGCACGAGCCACACCGACGATCTCCGCCAGTCGCCGTGTGCCATTCCATCCCGGAACCATACCGAGCGAGACCTCCGGGACACCCATTTTCGCCGAGCGCAGCGCGACGCGCAGGTCCGCCGCCATTGCCAGTTCCAGACCGCCACCAAATACATGCCCGGAGATCACCGCAATCACGGGTTGTGGCAGGGTGGCAATCCTGTGGAAGACGTCGATGCCTGGCAGAATCCAGTGCTGCGCCATCTCGTGAGGAGACATAGCCCCCCAGTCGGTTATGTCTCCGCCGGTGCAAAAGAACTTGCCGCGCGCCCGAAGCAGAACCACCCGCACATCGCGATCACAGGCGATCTTTGTGGCCAGCTCGCCCAGCCGTTCAAGCATCCCCATGGTAAGTGCATTGCCCTTCTCCGGGCGGTTTAGTGTGATCTCCGCCCACACTGCACCGTCGCGTTCGATGCGCTGATACAGAATTGTTTGTTCGCTTTGCAGTGTCCCGTCCATCGCTGCCTCTCCTAAAAGCGCGGGATCGTCAGCCCGCCGTCAACCACAATCGCTTGTCCCACCGTGTACGGCAGTCTCCCCTCGGCTAGCGTGGCCACGCTTCTGGCGACATCGTCGGGGTAGCCCCAGCGCCGCATCGGCACCAAACCATCGGCGATCCGATGATCATAGTCCTCCTTCACGGGCAGCGTCATGCTTGTCTCAATCACTCCCGGCCGGACTTCGTAGACGCCGATCCCCGATTCGGCCAGTCGAAGCGCGAACAACTGCGTGGTCATACTAGCCGCGCACTTTGACACGCAATACTCGCCGCGACTCACGGAGACCGCTACCGCATTACTCGACGTGATGTTGATGATGCTGCGATGGTGCCCCCCGAGTTCGCCTTGATGCAACATGTGCCGCGCCACCGCCTGGCTAAGAAAGAACATGGCGCGCGCATTCACCTCGAAGCAGCGGTCAAAGCTCTCCGGGCTCACCTCAAGAAGATCACCCCGCTGCATAACGCCTACTCCCGCGTTATTCACCAGGCAATCGAGCCGTCCCCATTGCGTGATGGCCGCGCCAATAAGGTCCTGATGGCTCGCCAAATCCGCAAGATCGGCGCTAACGGTAATCGATTCCGCACCCAGTCCCCGCGCTTCGGCGGCCAGTTGCAGAAGAAGCGCCCGGTCCTCCACGCCGCCCCTGTCCGTTAGCGCAAGTTGGAAGCCCGCACTTGCCAGAGCCAGCGCACAACCTTTGCCGATGCCTCGCGCAGCACCGGTTACCAGCGCTACTGGCTTTTCTGATACGCCATTGCTCATGCGGCATTGCCTCCCTTGCGAACGTGAGGTCGCTCTTTCTGAATGATGATTACTTCCCCTGACTCGTGCCACGTCTCACCATGCGCAGGATCGTTTCCAGGTTGAAGGCCAGGCGCGTCTCCAGTGCCTCCGGAGCCGCCAGGTTTGTCTCGTAGATGATCGAGTTTGTGAACCGGTTGGTGAGGTAATAGTAGCCGATGGCGGCAATCGTCAGGTTCAGCTGATCGGCATCCACGCCCTCCCTGAACACGCGCTTGCGAACGCCCCGTTGAAGGATGTCCGCCAGCCTGGCGCGGAATAAGCCGTGCATTTCGCCGATGACACGGGAGCGTTTCAAGTGCCTGGCCTTGTGCAGGTTCTCGTTGTTCACAAGCGCAAGAAACTCGGGATTCTTGAGATAATAGTCCCATGTGAAGCGCACCATTGTCGTGAGTGCTTCCACCGGGTCAAGGTGCTCCACCTGTAGCTTGCTCTCTGACTCACGAATGTCTCCATACGCCTCTTCCAGCACAGCAAGATAGAGATCCTGCTTGCTTGAGAAGTAGTGGTAGATCATCTGTTTGTTGGCTTTGGCTCGCCCGGCGATCGCGTCGATGCGGGCACCTGCGAAACCATTGCGGGCAAACTCCAGCTTCGCCGCATGCAGCACACGACGCTTGGTTGCCTCCGGGTCGCGCACACGCTTTCCCGGTGACAATGGATTCCTGGGAGGGGCCATGAATAGCATCAGTCTAAGGCAGCTTTGGCCCAGACGCAAGCCTTGAATCAACTATCCAGTTGGTTTAAAGTAGACGCAAATCCAGTTTTTCGGGAGACCCCATGAACGACCTGCTTTACTACGAAGATGCCCCAGAGGGGCTCGTGTTCGAGACAGACGGCATGACGGTGACGGAGGCACATATCGTTCAGTTCGCCGGACTTTCCGGAGACTTTTTCCCGTTGCACATGGATGACGATTTCGCCAAGGAACTTGGCTTTCCGAGGCGCGTGGCACACGGCTTGCTGGGTCTCATTCTGCTTGACGGACTGAAGAACCGCGCTGCGCACCGTTTTGCATCGGTAGCTTCGCTTGCCTGGCAATGGAACTTCCGCAAGCCGCTCTACGCTGGGGACCGGATTACAGGACGACTCTCCGTCACAGACAAACGGCTCACAAAGAACCCTGCTCGGGGCATCCTGACGCTATCACTCGAACTCCGCAATCGGGAGGGCGAAGTACTTCAGGATGGCACGAACCTACTGATGGTAAGGACGCGCGCAGATAATCCCACCTCTGTAGACAAGAGTTGAGTTGGTTCCGAGTTGGTGGGGCTCCCGCGTGAACACCTCGCGCAGCGGAATGCGAGACGGCATGGTGGTAGCCCACCATTCACCAACGGTAAAGTGATGGTCTGTTCCGCGCTGCGCTAGTTAGCCGCGAGCTGACAAAAGGTTGTGTAGGCGCTCTCCCAGCCCGTGCTCCCTTTGGGCTCGAAGTGTCTCACTTCAAACGAATGCCGCACCACCTCTCTTGCTTTTTCATGCGATGCGATCAGCCCGCTGCCCATAGCTTGCACCAGCACATTGCCGATGGCGGTAGCCTCGGCGGGCCCAGCTACCACGGTGCGACCGGTAGCATCCGCCACAAACTGATTGAGTACGGAATTGCGGGACCCACCCCCAACTATATGGATGACGTCCATCTTCCGGCCAAGGGTGTCTTCGAGGTCAAGCAATACCTTGCGATAGCACACAGCAAGGCTCTCGAAAATGACACGGGTGATTTGCTCCGGGCCGACCGGCACCTGCTGGCCAGTCCGCCGGCAGAAGTCCTGGATCTTTTCAGGCATCTTTCCCGGAGCAAGGAAAGCATCGGGATCTACAACAGCCTGGAAGGGAGGCGCGGCGAGCGCGGCGATTACGAGCTCGTCATAGGTGTAATCCTTGCCATCCGCGGCCCAGGCCCGGCGACACTCCTGCAGCAGCCACAGCCCCATGATGTTCTTGAGAAAGCGAATCTTGCCACCCACGCCTACCTCATTGGTGAAGGTGTGAGCCAGGGCGCGCTGATCCATCACGGGCGCGTCGAGTTCCGCCCCCATCAATGACCAGGTTCCTGAAGAGATATAGCACCAGTTTCTGCCCGGAACGGCTGGAGCAGCAGCCACCGCACAGGCGGTATCGTGGCCGGCGCTGGC
>CAZUAX010000008.1:0-1499 GCA_964618435.1 uncultured Solibacteraceae bacterium | reverse complement strand
TTCTGCAGCTTCATGGCATAAAGCTGGAAGAGGGAATTGAATTGCAGGAACTGGATGCCCGTGCGGCGGTAAAGATCCTCGCGTGGCATCACGTCAAAGGCCACGTCAAGGATCCCATTGGTGCGGGCATCGCGGTAGCAACGCGGGTTCTCCACCAGAGTGCCATCGGCGCCGAGCAGGCCGAAATCCACCCCCCATGTATCCACGCCAATGCCGTGGATGGGAACATTCTCCCGACAGGCGACGCGAATCCCCTCTTCGATCTCCTGAAAGAGACGAAAGGTGTCCCAGAAAAGTCCTTGTGGCAGGCGCACTGGGGTATTGGGGAAGCGGTGTAACTCGCGGAGAGCGAGATTGCCACCACTGATGAGTCCAAGGATGGCGCGGCCACTTTCGGCGCCAAGATCGAAGGCAAGGAAGCGTTGCATCGCCTTCATTATATGGAAGCGCTGCAACATTATAGGGAAGCATTGGCACTGGGGAGCACCGATCCTTCCCGGGGTGCATCTCGTTGTACAGAGAAAAGGAGGAGGGACTGCGCGAGCAGGCGAAGTAAGCACACAAACAGCACGACAACATGGCAAACCCTTACGCTTCTTCCGCTATCGTTTTTCCCGCAAGCGCGCAGGGCATAGAATCGAGGGCAGACGGTTTTGCTTGCAACTGCCCGAGGAGGTTTCCCAATGATATCCCGCCGCCAGTTCCTTGCTGCTGCATCCGCGAGCGCACTTCTGCCGAAGGCGGACGCCGCACTGAAGGAGGCCAGGATCACCCGGGTGCGACACTACCGCTCGCCCGCTTCCCGCCCAATGGTGAACCAGAGCTTCGATGTGGTGACTGTAGAAACCGATACGGGACTTCTGGGCATTGGCGAAGGAGGGTCCCCGGATGCGATCCGTGAATGCGCTGAGATGCTGATTGGCGAGGATCCTCACCGCATCGAGCATCTCTGGCAACTGATGTACCGTGGACGCTTTTATCCTCCGGGACGGGAAAAGATCCATGCACTGGGTGCGTTGGACATGGCTCTCTGGGACTTGAAGGGTAAAGCACTGGACGTGCCTGTGCATGCGCTACTCGGCGGACTGATGCGCAATCACGTGGAATGCTATTCCACTGGATTTCCGGGCAAAGCCACGCTGCGCGATACGGCGCGCGCCTGCATGGACGCTGGCTTCCGCGCCTTCCGCACGTCGGCATCCGATGGAGGTCGCGGCCGTCCGATGGATGCCCGCGAAAGTGTTCGCAAGACCTTGGAGAACTGCCGCCAGATCCGGGAGGGCGTGGGACCGGACGGCGACTGGGCCATCGACTACCATACCCGCTACGAACTGCCACAGGCGGTACGGCTTTCGACTCTCATCGAAGATCTGGAGCCCTACTTTGTGGAAGACCTCGTTCGGTCGGAAAACCCCGAAGTCTATCGAACCCTGCGTCCCATGGTGAAGGTGCCCATTGCGGTGGGAGAGCATTACGGCGATCGATGGGAACTCAATGTT
>CAZUAX010000007.1:47694-60098 GCA_964618435.1 uncultured Solibacteraceae bacterium | reverse complement strand
ATCCGCCCGGAAGCGGACCTGCTGTTTGTTACCGGTGCCGGCTGGACCAAGAAACAGAAAGATGGCGCCATTCACGTGGAAGCAGCGGGCAATCTGATTCTGGATTTTCTCGCCAGGACAGACGCCTCCCTGGGTAGCAGCAAGAGCTTGGTTGATCTCAGCGGCGAAGGGCAGTCAGTGCTTCCCTTCCTCTCGCACCTTAACCAGGTAGGGCAAACGGGGTCCACGCCGCGACATCCAAAGGGGCTCGCCACCTGTTGCCACGGGGAAGAGCCACACGCGGTAGGCTGGCGTTTCGTGCAAGAGCGGCGCGCGGTGAACCTGGATGCCAATTGCGGGTGGGCGCGTGGAAAGGCGGATGTGGTGTACGTGGCTGATGCCTTTGCGGTGATGGAGCGCCTGAACGAATTGCTAGTTAAGGATTAGCGGGCGTGATGCGGAAGCCCGCGGATTCCAACTTCGTACGCACCGCCATAGCAATTGCTGGCGCTCCTGGTGTATCGCTGTGGACACAAAGTGTCCGCGCGACAACGGGAATGCTTCCACCGTCAAGGGTGAGGGCGCGGCTATCGCAGGCAATCGAGAGTGCCTGCGCGGCGGCCGCCTCGGGGAGTGTAATCAGCGCATCCGGATGACGACGGTTTCGCAAGCTGCCGTCCGCTTCGTACGCGCGGTCAGCAAAAGCCTCTGGGATCACCACCAGTCCGGCACGTTCCATCATCGCCAGCGTCGGTGCGCCCGCCAGCATCATGACGGCTGCGTCTGGGAAGGTCTTCCGAATGGATTGGGCGATCGTCCACGCGAGACCCTCGTCACGCGCCGCCAGGTTGTAAAGCGCGCCATGCGGTTTCACATGCCGGATGCTGGCGCCGCATTTTGAGGCAATCTCGGCGATCAGGCGCAATTGGGCATCCAGGCTCTCGCCTAACGCCTCTGCGCCAATATCCAGCGGAATGCGCCCGAAATTTGCAGGATCAGGAAATCCAGGGTGCGCCCCTACCGCTACACCATGCGAGACCGCGGCGCGGATGGTCTCCTCAATCAAGGCAGGACTGCCAGCATGGGCGCCGCATGACACATTCACGGAGCTCACGGCTGCCAGCAGCGCACCCTGCACGCCGCTGGCAGCCAGTTCCGGCAGTTCTGCCATGTCGCAGTTGATGTCGATCCGCGAAAATGGCGATGCCGCCGTCGCCACCACGGCTTATACCTTGTCGGGCAGAGAGTAGGGCTCGCGATACTTACGCGTCAGCATCGCATTGGCCTCGGCATCGCCCACAAACTGCTCCGTGGCGGGGTCGAACTTCAGCGCCCGCTTCAGCCGGTACGAGATATTCGCCAGGTGCGCGAGCGTGGTGGAGAGGTGTCCCTGCTCCATTTCACAGTGCAGGTCCGCCAGCCGCCGGCTTCGCACGCTCCGAATGAAGTTATCGAAGTGGCTCATCGGCGCTTCGTCGGACTTAGGGATGGGTACCTCTTCGTAACCAGTGCGCGGGAACCCGGACCGGGTAGTGCGCTCGTCCACGCCGTCGGGACCCACGTCTGGCGTCTCGCGGAATGAGAATTTGCCACGCATTGCCTTCCACCCATCGTTACTGGTGATATAGCCTTCGGTGGTGTAGAGCAGGTCGGTCCCGCGGGTGTCCGGGCTGAACAGATTCAGGGCTTCAAAATCCACCACCGTACCGTCCGCATAGGTGAATGCGCCACTCTGGAAGTTGGGCACTTGCTGGTCACTCTCGTGCACGTAGTAGCCGCCGGTGCAATAGACCTCCGTGGGGTGCGTGTTCACATTCCGTGCCCAGCGAATGACATCCAGGTGATGGACGCCCGTGTTGCCCACGTCCGTGGTGGATGTATCCCAGAAGAAATGCCAGCCGTAGTGGAACTGGTTCACCTGGAAACTCTTCATCGGGGTTGGGCCCAGGTAGAGATCCCAGTTCACCCCCTCAGGAACAGACTGCTCTTTCATGCGCCCGATGCTGGCGCGCGGCTTCACCAGTTCCATCCGACCACGGTAAATCTTCCCCAGTCCGCCCGCCTGCGCGAAACGAACTGCATCGCGCACCTTCGGGTCGCTGCGGCGGTTCAGGCCAGCCTGGACAATACGGTTATACTTGCGGGCGGCTTCCACCATGCGGCGACCTTCCACAACCGTAAACGACACGGGCTTTTCAACATAAACATCCTTGCCCGCCTGGCATGCCCAAATGGTCATCAGCGCGTGCCAGTAATCCGGCGTGGCGATGGAAACGGCATGCAGATCTTTGCGCTCAAGCAGTTTGCGAATGTCTTCATACGTCTCCGGACGATGGCCCTGCAACCGCTCTACTGTACCCACCGCCGCGGGAAACAATCGTGTATCCACATCGCAAAGCGCCACAATTTTAACGTTTGGCACTTTTGCAAATTCGTCGATGTGCGCGCGTCCGCGGCCGTGGACACCAACCACCGCGATATTCACGGTATCGCTGGC
Source organism: uncultured Solibacteraceae bacterium (assembly GCA_964618435.1). Taxonomy (GTDB): domain Bacteria; phylum Acidobacteriota; class Terriglobia; order Bryobacterales; family Bryobacteraceae; genus JACTMJ01. Next base: position 57,622 of record CAZUAX010000007.1, on the reverse strand, counting down.
GCTGCGCTGAGCCAGCGCGGCAGGCGCCGCAAGGGCGTTCGCGGCGATTACGGTGTGTTTCAGAAAATCTCTTCGATCAGATTGCACCATGGCAAGATCCCCTCCAGTCGTTTCAAGGTATCATGGCGCCAGCGGTGAGGCCATAGCGCGGGCGGGCGCCCTACGCGAACAGAGGCCGTGGAAAGAGTCCCCCGGCCTTCGTGAAACACGAGCCTTCCATGGCTAGTCTTGCGATTATTCTGGAACTTTGGTCCGGTAGAGAGACATTATGCCCTTCCTTCCCATCGAATCCTACGGCGTCATTGGAGATCTGCACTCTGTCGCGCTGGTGGGCGTAGATGGCTCCATTGACTGGTGCTGTCTGCCCGACTTTGATTCGCCGAGTGTGTTTGGCCGCATTCTCGACGACCGTATCGGCGGTTATTTCAAAATCTCGTCCGTTGAAAGTGAACGCCGCAAGCAGATGTACCTGCCGGAGACGAACGTCCTGCTGACGCGCTTCCTCGGCCATGATGCCCTCGGGGAACTGACCGATTTCATGCCCATCAACCCAGGCCGTCCGGGTCGCAAGGTGCGGCACGAGATTGTGCGGATGGTAAGGGTTCTGCGCGGCCACATGCGCTTTCGTCTGGAATGTGTGCCCGCATTTGATTACGCCCGCGTCAAGCACAAAGTGGTACCGGCCCCCAACGGCGTGGTATTTGAAACACCAACCACCAAACTAAGCCTGCTGTGCCCGGTGGAGTTCAGTTCTGACGGAGACCGCGTCGTCGCAAACTTTGAATTGCAAGCCGGTGAGTGTGTCACCTTCGTGCTGCGTCACCAGGAAGGCGGTGACAATGGATTCACCGAGGAACTGGCTGACCCCGAGGAAAGCCTGATGGCCACCATGGGCTACTGGCGAAGCTGGCTCTCGAAATCGCAATACAAGGGCCGCTGGCGCGAGATGGTGGAGCGGTCTGCGCTGGTGCTGAAGCTGCTTACCTATAAGCCCACGGGCGCAATTGTCGCCGCGCCTACCACCAGTCTGCCTGAAGAAATTGGCGGTGAGCGCAACTGGGACTATCGCTATACCTGGATTCGTGATGCGGCCTTCACAGTGTATGCGCTCATTCGCCTTGGTTTCTCCAGCGAAGCTGAGCAATTCATGGGATGGCTGCAGAATCGCATCCGCGAGGAGGACAGCGAGGATGGTCCGCTGCAGGTCTTGTACCTGATTGATGGCCGCCATCATGCTCCGGAAGTCCACCTCGATCACTTAAGCGGCTATCGCAACTCGAAGCCGGTGCGCATCGGGAATCTGGCGGCCAACCAGTTTCAGTTGGACATCTACGGTGCGCTCATCGACTCCATCTATCTTTTCGACAAGTACCACACGCGCATCTCCTATGACCTCTGGAGGCACGTGCTGAAGATGCTCGATTTCGTGATGGCGAACTGGCAACGTCCCGATGACGGCATCTGGGAGGTGCGCGGCGGGCGCCAGCAGTTTGTGTATTCGAAGCTTCAGTGCTGGGTTGCACTCGATCGTGCCTTGCGCATGGCCCTGAAGTATGGCCTCCCCATTGACTTTGTAAACGTGCGCCGCGCCCATGACGAGATCTATCAGACCATCATGACCCGGGGCTATAACCGCAATATCAATAGCTTCGTCCAGCATTACGGCACCGATGCCCTGGATGCTTCCAACCTCATGATGCCGTTGGTGCAGTTCTGCTCACCCCGCGACCCTCGCATGCTCGGAACCATTGACCGGACCATTGACGAACTCAGCTTCGGAAGCCTGGTGCATCGCTATGCCATTGGCAAAGGGGCGGGCGACGGATTAAGCGGCGAAGAGGGAACCTTCAGCATATGCAGCTTCTGGCTGGTGGAGGCGCTTACCCGCGCCGGTCGCGTCGAAGAAGCACGTCTTAACTTTGAGAAGATGCTTACCTACGCAAACCACCTGGGGCTTTACGGCGAGGAAATTGGCGCTAGCGGAGAAGCGTTGGGGAATTTCCCTCAAGCCTTTACGCATCTGGGCCTAATTAGCGCTGCCTTTAACCTCGACCGGGCTCTTGACGGCGGTCCTCCGCTGATGGGGTAGCTTGGCGCATCTGGTAGCTTGGAAGCAGAGGAGAACTCCCACCTATGGCCATGGATTTTACTCGCAGTGGAAACCCCGTGCTGGGCGAGAATGCGTTTCGTACCGGCGAGATGGTTGCCTTCGGCGACACGATGACCGTCAATGGCGTCATCAACAAGACCGGCATCCTGCTGGTGCTGGTAACTATAGGCGCCATCCTGCCCTGGTCCCGCTACTTCGCCAACCCCGCTGACCCGCTTGTCTCCGTGATGATGATTGGTGGCATCATTGGCGGTTTGGTGATGGCTCTGGTGACCACTTTCAAGAAGGATTGGGCTCCCATTACCGCACCCGCCTACGCACTGCTACAAGGCCTGGCGCTGGGCGGCATCTCCGCGATGTTCGAAATGACTTACCCCGGCATCGCCCTGCAGGCAATGGCCCTCACGTTTGGAGTTTTGGCAGTAATGCTGATGGCCTATCGTAGCGGGCTGATCAAGGCCACCGAAAAGTTTCGTATGGGCGTGGTGGCCGCGACAGGCGCCATCTTCCTGGTGTACATGGTTAGCTTCGTACTTAGCTTCTTCGGCATTCAGGTGAGCTTTCTCTACGGCAATAGCCTGCTCAGCATCGGCATCAGTGGCGTGATTGTTGTGGTGGCTGCACTGAACCTCATCCTCGACTTTGACCTCATTGAAAAGGGCGTCCGCCAGGGAGCGCCAAGGAAGTTTGAGTGGTTCGCCGGATTCGCTCTGATGGTGACACTTATCTGGCTCTATCTGGAACTGCTACGGTTACTCTCGAAGATCAACAGCCGAAGGTAGCAATGCGCGATCCGCGCTTTTGTAGGTGGACCGGGTACAAGGACCCGAAAGATGGCGAACCCCTACGACGACATCCCATATCCCACGGAAGCCGAGGCCAGGCTACACGTGGACCACCTGCGTACTTGTGCGGTGTTGAACGGGTATTCTCCGGCATCACCGGAGTCCGCTCGCGTGCTTGAGATTGGCTGCGGCAATGGCTTCAATCTGGCGCCGATGGCGGAGTCGTTTCCTGATGCCCATTTCCTTGGCCTGGACAGTGCCGCAACGGCTATCGAGTTGGGCAGGCGACACCTGGAAGCAGCAGGGCTGCGAAACATCGAATTGCGCTGTGTCGATCTGCGCGAAGCAGCCAGCGGCCATCCCGCCCAGGAACTTGGCCAATTCGATTACGTCATCTGCCACGGCTTCTACTCCTGGGTTCCCGACGATGTACGAGATACCCTGTGGACCTTTGCAAAACAAATCCTGGCACCCAACGGAGTTTTCCACCTTAGCTATAACGCCCTTCCCGGCTGGTATTCTGCCCGCGTCGTGCGGGACTTCGCCACGTTTGTGTCCGGCGAGGCGCAGCACCCAGGGGCGGCATTGGATTCCACATGGGAAGCACTCGGCACTCTGGCTGGCCACGCCGAGAGCGGAAACGCCTTCGCGCAAGAGGCCGCCCGGCTCCGCAGCCTCCCTAAGAGCGTCCTGTCCCACGATGAGTTAGGAGAGTGCAGCCAGCCCTTTTACCTGATGGATGTGGTAAAGCGCGCCAAGCGCGAAGGTCTGCGTTACGCCGGGGAGGCGGGCTCACCCATTCCCACCGACCTGCGCAAGCATGAGGATGTCGCGAAGATGGTAAGCGACATCAGCAAGCAAGACCACGTGATGCAGATGCAGCTGAGCGACTTCACTTCCATGCGTCGCTTCCACGATTCGCTGTTCACCCACGGGAGCCATGCCCCCACGTCAGACGATTCCGCTGCCGCGTTGCTGAATTGCTGGGCGCGTTCGGACATTCACTTCGTCGAGGAAGGAGCCGAGGGGGAACGCGTGTACGAGCATGCCGACGGAATCCGAATTTCCAGCACACACCCAATGTTTTGCGCTTTTGCAGACGCATTGCAGGCTGCAGCTCCCGGCTCAGTATGCGTGAAGGAATTTATCGCTAGCGAAAGCGCTGAGCACTCAATTCCTGAAGTGCTGATCGCCCTGCCAATGGCGGGATTGCTTCGGCAACTCGTGGACGGCGCCGTCATTCGACTCAGGCTAAGCAACGTACCGGTAGCATCCCAGGTGCCAGAACGACCACGAACCAGTGCCTTCGCAAGGATACAGGTGGCAGCGCAGGGTAGTGCTGCCAACGCGTATCACCAGTGCCTTAACATCGACGAACCTTGGCATCGCGTTCTCTTCACGCTGCTGGATGGGACCCGCAACCATACAGAGATTGTCGAAGCCCTCACGGAGCGCACGTGGCGCGAACTGGATGGCAATGCACGGCAAGACAAGCAGCATGGGGAGTCCCTGCTTTCCACGGCGGGCTCCGCGGTCTTCCTGGAAAGCCCTGGCTTACTGGAATCCCGCAATTCCTTGATGACCTTTTACCAGGAGCAGGTTCCCTTAGCACTGGAGAGTTTTGTGGAGAAAGCGCTGATTCTCTAAACCTCCAGACTGCCGGAAAAGGTTTCCAGACGCGTAGGTAGTTAGAGGTCCAGCGTTTCCCAGAACTCCATCGCTTCATCATCAGAAATCGCCATCACCAGCCTGGAGGGTGAGCCCTTTGCGCCTTCCGACTCAAGTTCATCGAGCACCCGGAATAACTTCATTTTTGATAAGGCATAGATCTCGCGAGGAGAAAGCTCCCGGCCGCTCACTTGCTGTACGGCATCCGCAACGGAATCCTCAACTCGAATTGAAAGTTCCAGGCCAGAAATACGCTGGGAAATCACATGAAACACGTAGTCCCGCCCGGGAGGTTCCGGCAGCAGGCGGTGTCCGCGATACACATACTGGAACACGTAGCCGCTAAGCGCGGAGTAGGTCTTCTGGCGCCGCGACACCGGCACTCCAAGCAAGGCTTCTTCTCGCGTTTTCCCAAGTAGCCGGCGCATCCAATCAATCACGGTATTACCGTAGCAAAGCCAGGGCTTCGTAGGGGGAAAATATGCGTGGTGTTCTATATTCGGGATAGGCTGCAGAGCGCATCCATGCAAGAAACATCCAGGGGCAAACCCACGCTGAACGTTGCCGAGATGGCGGCGCTGCGGCAAGGCGTCGAGGAAATCAACACCGGCTTATTCTTTGAGGCACACGAAACCATAGAACACGCCTGGACCTATTGCCAGAGTCCGTTTCGCCCATTTCTGCAGGCGATCATCCATGTGGCCGTGGGCTGTCATCATGGACGAAATGGAAATCGCCTGGGCATGGAACGCCAGCTGAGGAAGGCACGCCGGAAATTGGCGGCGTTCCTTCCCTGTTGCGGCGGCATTGACACGGCAGCGCTGGATGCTTCGTTAGCAGAGATGTTGGAACAGTGCCAGGAATACGCTACCGGCGGCAAGCCCCTTGCCCTGGGTCTGATTGTGAGCGCGACCAACCCAAATAGCTACTCTGAATCCACGGAACTGACGCCACCACAAGCCCCAGAGGCGCCGTGGGATATTCTGAAAGAGTGAGCGCCTTGTCCGCGCCCGCCAGGAATCGACTTTCATCTTTATATGCGGCATGCACTCTCCACTCACCTCTTCGTGAATCACCGCCTCACCACGGCGCAGCTACAGCGTATTCTGAGCGCTGGCATTCAACGCGTGGAAGTCTTCTGTGCGCGCCAGCACCTGGATTACCACAACCCGCAGCAGGTACAGGAAATCGGTTCGTATCTGGCCGATAGTGAACTTCGTGTCCATTCCATACACCTGCCGATGTTCAAGGACGAACACTGGGGCAAAGGCGGTCCCGACAGCATCGTGGATATCGCCAACCCATCCAAACCGCGCCGAATCGCGGCGGTAGACGAGGTTAAGCGCGCGCTGGACCTTGCGGATAGCTTTCCATTCCGTTTCGCCGTGCAGCATCTGGGTGTAGGTTTCGACGACGAATGGAGTATGCACAAGGTGGACGCTGCTTTCAGCTCGCTGGAAGAGTTGAAATCCTTTGCGCGCCAACGCGGTGTGGAGATCCTGATCGAAAACATCCCCAACGCGTTGTCCAGCGCCCAGAAACTGCTGGAGTTTTTTGAGATCACGCACCTCAATCTGGGCGTCTGTTTCGATGTCGGCCATGCCAATCTGATGGAAGGGGTTGAAGCCGCATTTGAACTGCTGGAAAGCCGGATTCACTCTTTGCACGTGCATGACAACAACGGCAAGGACGACAAGCACCTGTTCCCAGGCATCCACTCTGGTGGCACGGTGGATTGGAAGCGCACTATGGAGTTGCTGCGCCGCGGGCACGACCGCTATCCCTTACTGCTCGAATTGAAGGAAGACCCCGCCATGGCTGACCCGCTCAGTGAGGCGCTGAAAGTCTTCGACATCCTGGAGAGTTCCTAAATGACTGAGTCGCCAAATACGCCCAACCCTCGCATCCGCATTGCGGACGCCTCCCAGCATGTGGGAGAAACCGTCTCCATTCCTGGATGGCTCTACAACCTCCGAAAGTCTGGCAAGATCGTGTTCCCCATCCTGAGAGATGGCAGCGGCATGATGCAATGCGTGGGTGTAAAGGCGGAACTTCCAGAGGAGACTTTCGAAACCATCAAGCACCTTACGCAGGAATCGTCCGTGGTGATTACGGGAACGATTCGCGCCGAAGAGCGAGCCACGGGTGGCTACGAGATGGACATCCAGTCCATTGACGTTCTCCAACGTGTGCCGGAAGAGAAGCCTTACCCAATCACTCCTAAGGACCATGGCATCGAGTTCCTGATGGACAACCGCCACTTGTGGCTAAGGAGCCGCAGGCAGCACGCCATCTTGCGCGTACGCCACGAGGTGGTGCGAGCAGTCCGTGATTTCTTTGATAACGACGGTTTCACCCTGGTGGACTGCCCTATCTTCACCCCCGCTGCTTGCGAGGGCACTACCACGCTGTTTGAAGTGGACTACTTTGAAGACGAGAAGGTGTATCTCACGCAGTCCGGGCAGCTCTACAACGAAGCGACGGCCATGGCCTTCGGCAAAACCTACTGCTTCGGCCCCACCTTCCGCGCGGAGAAATCAAAGACCCGGCGCCACCTTACCGAGTTCTGGATGGTGGAGCCCGAGATGGCCTTCGCGACCATCGAAGACGTAAAGGCGCTTGCTGAGCGCTTCGTCTGTTACGTGGTGGGGCGTGTGCTGGAATCGCGGCGCGAAGAACTGAAGGTGCTGGAGCGTGACACATCGAAGCTCGAAGCCTGTCTGCCTCCTTTCCCGCGCATGAGCTACGACGACGCGGTCACCTATCTACAGGCAAATGGCAGCGAGATTCAATGGGGCAGCGACTTCGGCGGCACGGATGAAACGATCCTCACGCAAAGCCAGGACCGCCCGATTCTGGTGGACCGCTTCCCCACCGCCATCAAGGCTTTTTACATGCAACCCGATCCTGCCCGGCCAGAAGTAGCCTTGGGCGTGGACCTGCTTGCACCAGAAGGCTATGGCGAGATCATCGGCGGGGGCGAGCGTATCCACGATCTTGATTTGTTGATGCAGCGCCTGCACGAACACCAATTGCCGCAGGATCCGTTTGACTGGTACATCGACCTGCGACGCTACGGCAGCGTACCGCATGGCGGCTTCGGCATGGGCATCGAACGCTGCGTGGCTTGGATTTGCGGCCTCGAACATGTTCGCGAGACTATCGCGTTTCCGCGAATGCTCTACCGGACGAAGCCTTAATCCCCCGCGTGAGGGATGCTAGTAGCCCTCTGGACGCTTCGGCATCTGGTCGTACACCAGTGACTCACCCGGCTTGCCGCCCGTGAGCCTCTTGACGCCACCGCCACCATGGCGTTCCTCGCGGCGGATTTCAGGCACTTCGGTGTTCAGCTTGTCGAAAATCGCCTTGAGCCGCGCCACCACTTCCGGATTCTGGGCGGCGACGTTCTTCTGCTCACCGGGGTCATTGGCGAGGTCAAAAAGCATCATCTCTACAGCGGCATCCCCATCGCGCAATCCTGGATAGTGACTTGGGTTGGATTGTTCAAACTGGGCCATCAGGGTGACACCATCCGGCCCACGGGGGTCCACCCAGCCAGTGGCAACCCTCTCATCCATGTAAGCGGGCCCCAGCGCGGGCTGCCTGACATGAAGCTTCCACTGCCCGGAACGCACCGTGGCAAGGTTGGCGCCAGACATGCTGAAGATCGCCTCGTGTGGGCTCCTGGCGCCATCCTCTGTCATCAAGGGCCAAATGTTTCGCCCATCCAATGTGCGATCGTCCGGCACCGGAATTCCAACTGCGCCACAGATTGTTGGCAACACGTCGATGACCCCAGCGATTTCTTCGCAGGTACGGCCCGCCGGAATCTTCCCGGCCCACCGGGCAATGAAAGGCACACGAATGCCTCCCTCGAAGCTGCTTGCTTTCATCCCGCGCAAACCCGCAGTGTAGCCGCCGAACCAAGGGCCATTGTCCGAAGCAAAGATCACAAGCGTGTTGTCGTCAAGGTTCAGTCTCTTGAGGGTGTCGAAGATCCGCCCACACTCATAATCCAGTTCTCGGATGACATCGGAGTACAGGTCGTCCGGTGTGTCGTAGGAATAGAACTCCTCGGAGGCCGCCAGCGGCTTATGCGGCATCGCATGCGGAAGATACACGAAGAAGGGCTTCGCCTGATTCCGTTCAATAAATTGGATCGCCCGGTTGGTATAGTCTCGCGTAATGGTTGTCTGGTTCACTGGATAGACGGCCACCTGCTCGTTTTCGACGATCTGCACGGGGCGCATGTCGTTGGAATAGAGTATGCCGAAGTATTCGTCGAAACCCTGCGTGCGGGGCAGGAACTTCTCTGTGTGGCCAAGGTGCCACTTGCCGATGCAGGTGGTGGCATATCCTTTCGTCTTCAGCAGTTCGGCGATGGTGAGTTCCTCTGCGGGCAGACCCACTTCGTTGATGCCCGCGTCCGGGGCGGGATTAAACACCATACCGCTGCGAAACGGATAGCGTCCCGTAAGCAATGAACAGCGCGACGGGGCGCAATACGGAGTGGGAACGTAGAAGTGCGTAAACCGAACGCCCTCCGCGGCCAATTGGTCAATCCTCGGGGTTTTATGCTTTTCCGCACCGTAGCAGCTTAGGTCGCCATAGCCCAAGTCATCGGCATAGATCAGGACGATATTGGGCAGCCCCTGTCGATTGGAAACACCCGGATCACTCTGGGGAGTGGAACATGCGGCCGCACCTAGAGCGCTGGCCCCCATCACGGTGTGCAGAAAACTACGTCGGTTCATCGTTCATCCTCACGTTCGACAAAACGGGGCACAGCACCCGCCGCGCTCCGCCCCAAGCTGACCCGCCTCGGTTATAGGGAAACTGGCCATTCGCGCCCTGCTGGCTCACCAGGGCGAGGCAGAGCGGGTGGCAGAAAGTCCCGCGTGTTGTGCATCCACTCACTCAGCTTTGCGCGCAGTTGCTCAAAAACCGCCTGATAGCGTGGGTCACCCATCAGATTGTGAAACTCGTGCGGATCCGTTTGCAAATCGTACAGTTCCAGCATAGGTCGCGCAGGCTCAAACATCTGCATTTGGCCAGGGGTGAGTTTGCCGCTCTGCCGCAGACGCACCAGTTCCTTCCAACTGGGAGAGTTCTCCAGATCCCAGGCCGGACGGTAGGGAAAGTGCGGGGCGGCGTTAAAGATAAGCTTGTGGCGATCCGTACGCACGCAGCGGATGGGGTCAAAATTGTCGTGCCAGTTGCGTTCTGCAAAAATCTCCGTGCGCTTGCTCGCTGCCCTTCCAAGAAACACATCCAACTGGCTTACACCCTGCATCTTGCCGGGAACATCAATACCCGCTGCCTGCAGCCAGGTTGGGGCAAAGTCGACATGGGAAATCAGGGCGGT
>CAZUAX010000007.1:43448-47594 GCA_964618435.1 uncultured Solibacteraceae bacterium | reverse complement strand
AGGAAAGTGGGTTCCCACGAGGGCATTGGGGTATGCAGGCGTGATGTAGATGTGGAATGGGGAGTACATCCTGTAAAGATGGCGCTGCGATTCGGGCTGCACTGCGGACTTACCACAAAGCACTGCGTGAACTTCGTGCCCTGCGCCGCCAGCCGATCAAGATTCGGGGTGGTGACGGCGTCGTTGCCGAAGCAACCCAGGTCCGGCAGGCTGTGATCATCGGCAATCAGAAACAGGAAATTGGGTGGGCGGCTCTGGGCTTGTAAGGAGCCCAGAGCCGCGCTTCCAACCGTTACGGAAAGGAAGGTTCGTCGTTGCATCAGAAATACAGTTTCAACGCGAGTTGGATGGTGCGCGCCTCGGCGGCGCCGCCAATTTGGCCAGCCACCGGATTGCCGATAGCCGAATTGGGGTTGCCGAAGTTCACATTGTTCAGGGCGTTGTACATTTCCGTGCGGAACTGCAGACGGTAGCGTTCCCCAATCAGGAAGTTTCGCTGAATGTTCATGTTTGCAGTGAAGCTACGGGGTCCAATCAGGATGCCGCGGCCGGAGTTGCCAAACGTGAATTGCGGCTGCGCGACAAACGCTCCCGTATCGAACCAACGGTCGATGGTTCGCTCGTCGCTAGGCAGATTGCCATCGCTGATCCGATTGGGCCGGTCGCCACTGCCACCTGCGGAATTAGAGACTGCGCCAGCCAGGGTCGCGGTGAAGCGCTCGCCGGATGTTGCCGTCCAAACACCGCTAAGGTCCCAATTGCCCAGAATCCAAGATGCCGGACCCTCGGTTAGGAACTTGCGATTTTTGCCGAAAGGAAGCTCCCACACATGGTTGAATACGATGATGTGGCGGCGGTCTTCAGGCATCGAGCCCCACTCGCAGGCCGTGCAGCGCGCGTCCTGTGGTGGGCCATTGCCTCCACCGTTTACGTGGTTGGTGTTGGCCATGTACTTGCCATAGGTGTAGGCCAGCGATGCCGACAGGCCAGCCGTCATGCGGCGTTCCGCGCGGATCTGCATGCCGTGATACTTCGCCCCACCGTAGTTGGTCCGGTAACCGAGGTTTACCAGATTCGGGTTCAAATTGAAGTACGGGCGACGTGGCTGCTGCCCGCCTGCTCCTGGGAAGCTCTGGTTGATGTTGATGGACGATACCAGGCCGTTGGTGCGCGTTCCCACATAGGAGACGTCCACAAGCAGGTCCTGGATCACCTCGCGCTGGATGCCGCCACTCCACTGCATAACACGTGTAGACTGCAGGTCGTAGTCCCACGCGTTGGGGTTCCCGCCGGATAGAGCCACGATATCGTCAGTGCCTGGGGCAACTGGCGCCGGCAATCCGTTGCGCAGAAGTGCAGGTGGCGCCGCATTTTGGTCAGTTGCAATAACGTCTGAAAAGAAGAACGGCAGGTTCTTGTACAACTGCCCGCCGCCCTGGCCCGCCTCTACATACGACACGCCAAAGCCTGACCGAAACACAGTCTTTCGGTCTTTTGTAAGCATGTAGGTTAGGCCCGTGCGAGGAGCAAAGTTATTCAAGTCCATGTTGCGCAGTCGGCGACTGGATCCGCTGCCGGAAGCAATTTCCAGGCGCGCCGTATCGACATTGAAGTTTGACCACCGATCGTAGACCTCATAAGGCGGCGACTGGATATCGTGCCGCAGCCCGAAGTTCCACGTCAGGCGGTTGTTCACGCGCCACGTGTCGTCAATGAATGCCCCGTAGTTCCAGAAGCGCATTCCGAAGGTCCCAACCAGGACGTTTCGGTTCGATCCGTTGAACGCCCCTAAAGCGTAGTCCGCCAGCGCGGTTGCGGCGCCACCCGTGCCTGCCTGCCGGGTGAACTGCCCATTGAACGTGAAGGTGCCACGCGTGGGGAAGGCCGAGAAACCATTGAAACGATGGCGCACGAAAATTGCGCCCATCTTGATGGTGTGGTTGCCGGCGGTTTTTGTGGTCACGTTCTCATATTGGAACGATGTGCTCTGGCTGGTTTCCGGAAAAGTGGAAGCATCGCCAATCGTCTGATAGCCGGTGATGTTCAACCCCGGCAATCCGCCCGACTTGTCGTTGATGTTGATACCAGGAATGCCAACCGCATCCGCCGTATTGAACTCGTTGTTCAAGGGATTGATGTTCTGGTTCCAACGCACCACGCCAATGCGAGTCTCATTCAGCAGCGTGGGTGAGAACACCTTTACGTAGTTGAATGTGCCTGATTGGTTGCGCAGAGGTGTAGTGGTGCCAGTGCCCACACCTGTCGCGGAAAGAAATTCGCCAATCGGTACGTTGCCTCGGTTGCCAACCGGCAACACGCCTGGGGTTATTAGATTTGTATCATCGAAACTGTACTTGAAGAAGAAGCGGTCGGCTTCGCCGAGATTCTGGTCGATTTTCACATCAAACTGGTCAGTGCGTTGCTGCACGGCAGGGTTGAAGACAAAGTTACGTGTGGCCCCACCATCGGAAGGTTGGGGCAGCAATCCAAATATGTTGCTGGCCGCCGGGTCTATGCGGCTCAGCGGAATCCGGTTCCCTGCGAAGGGAACGCGCTGTGTTCCGGTACTGGTATTGAATGGGTCAAACACGGTGGCGCCGAGGCCAGAGAAATCTCCGGTGGCCACCATCTCGCGCTGGGCCAGTGTCGGAATTGTGGAGACACTCGCCAGGGGGCGTCTAACGCGAATCCCCTGATAGTCGGCAAAGAAGAAGGTACGATCCTGTTTAATCGGCCCGCCCACCGTACCGCCAAACTCGTTGCGGCGGAACGACGGTCGCTCGATGCCCGCACGGTTGTTGAAGAATGAGTTGGAGTCCAGTTTGTCATTCCGGAGGAACTCGTAGAGGCTGCCTCGTACGCGGTTGGTGCCAGACTTCGTCAGCACAACCGTAATCGCTCCAGCAGCAATTCCATATTCCGCGGAGTAGTTGCTGGTCAATACACGCATTTCCTGGATGGAATCCACGGTGGGCACCATAATCAGTGTGCTCAGCCACAGATTGCGGTTCACCATTCCGTCGATGAAATAGCTGTTGTTTTGGGCGCTCGATCCGTTCACGCTGATGTTGGCGTTCCCGCGCATTGCGTAGGGCGACGTATTCAGGTTGCCGCTAGATCCGGTGGTGGCCCCAGGGCTAAGCAGAAGCAATCCCGTAAAGGTCCGGGTCTGCAGCGGAATCTCAACCATCTGGTCATTCGAGACCAGTGATGAAACCATGGCCGTTTGTGCCTGCAGCAGCGGGGTTGTCTCCGTTACCTCCACCGTTTGCTGCACGTCGCCGATGGTAAGCGTCAAGTCAACAGTTAGCGCATCAGCTGCAGTTAGAGTGGTGCCGGTGCGCACCAACCGTTGAAACCCTTCCATTTCAACAGAGATTCGATATGGGCCGGTGGGCAAAGAGTAGGCGACATACTGCCCCTGTGTGTTGGTCGTCACTTCCCTTCGAAAACCCGTGTTTTCGTTCGTTAGGGACACCTTAGCACCCACAATCACTGCGCCTGCGGAGTCAAAGACCACGCCGGCGATTGAGCCATCAAGACCCTGTGCGCGCGCTGTTGGTGCCAGCGGCATAAGGGCGAGTAGAAACGCCATGAGTATCCAGGCGAGCTTTCTTCTTTGCATTATTTCTCCCTGTGCAACAATTCCTGTGCCCCATCCATCTGAAAATGCGGACAAGGGGGCTGATTCCCAGTTCCCTGCTCCCGAGTGGAGGACTATATTGCCCAGGTCCAGTTGGCGAAGGTCTTCGCTTGGCCCGGGAATGAAATGGCCCCCATCACGTTTGCTTATGGGCTAATCGCTTGTTGCAAGGTTATGCTGCAGATTGGTTACCCGCTAGTGAAAATTAGGTAAAGAACACGTACTTCACGCTGCTATGTGATTCATTCACAGCGATTTGCTCACTAAACACGAAACTACAAAACGTTTGGGAAATTCGAGTAGTTAACCGTTAATCATTGGCGCTGAAGGCAACTCAGTCCATCATCAACACGATTGACAGGCGGCTAGGGAGGGGCCGAGATGCAACAGATGGGATGGGGCTCCCACCGAGAAATAGCAGAGGAAATCGACTGCACCTATCGAGGCAAATCTGCCCCAATTGATTGCCACCAGCCATTTGTCTCGATAGAATCGACACCAGT
>CAZUAX010000007.1:20757-43348 GCA_964618435.1 uncultured Solibacteraceae bacterium | reverse complement strand
GAGGTGTCCGAACTCACCATTGGCGATACCGTTTTTCACCGGGCCAAAAGTTTTAACCCGCAAGAAGATAACATCGTCCGCAGCACGGCCCGTTCGTTGCGCCAAAAATTGCGGGAGTACTTTGAGAGTGAGGGCAAAGACGATCTATTTCGCATAGAGATTCCCAAGGGAAGCTATGTGCCTGTATTTCCCGCCAGGGAGGAACCCAAAACCGTTACAGTGCTCGCGTCTGGGATGCAACGGCGGATGATGGCTGCGGCGGTTGTGCTTCTGCTTTTTTGCGGTGCGGCGGTCGTCTGGCTGATGGTTGAGAATCGTTCGCTGGCCAGCCGGTTGTCCCCTGGCTCCTCAGAGCGGAATCTACTCTCGGCACTGCTGGAACCGAATGAGCATCTACATCTGGTTCTATCGGATGGACTTTATTGCGACCTCACGATTGCGCAGGGTTCTCTGAGCGCCCTCGAAGATTACGCGTCACTGAAGCCCTTCGAGAGCGAGACAAGTCCACTGCCGGAAAGAATTTCTGAGGATCTTTGGCAATTGATCCGACGGGGGCAATATACCAATGTTGCTGAAGCGAAAGCCGCTACTAAAGTCGCTCTAGCACTTGCCAACAGCATTCACATCAAGCAGCATCACGCACGTGGCGTCACCATGAACCAACTGCAGATGGGTGACAATTTTGTGTTTCTTGGGGGAAGGCGGGCAAACCCCTGGGCTGGATTGTATGAGCCGGACCTGAACTTCCAGATGGAGTTCCCGCCTAACCAGGAAGCTGCCATTTTCCTTAACCGCAACCCAAGGCCCGGCGAAAAACAGATCTACGCAAACAGTCTGGACAGCCGCGACACGGGTGTCACCTACGCACGCATTGCGCTTACACCAGGACTGTCGGGTTCAGGGAAAGTGGTGCTTGCAGCTGGGAATTCCGGCCCCGCTACGGCTACCGCGGCCGAATTACTGCTGCAACCGCGAATGCTGTCTGAGGTGGAAGCACTCCTGGGACGAAAAGTGGATTCCAATCTGAAGCGGCTCGAGATGATTGTTGAGCGCGACGTGGTGGGAGGAAACACCCGCGATTTCCGAATCGTTGCGTTGCGCTGATCAGAAGAGCGCTACGAGTGGCCCCGCAGGGCCGTCTTCAAGTCATTGGCGAACTTGGCCACCATCCCGCACTCCTCGGGGCTGGCCTCTAACTCAAGGCCTTTGGCCATAAAAACCCCTGCCTCACCGCGCCTCACAAAAGTTGCGAGGCCACGCTCACTCAGTTTGCCAGGATTTCCTGACGAACCAAAGCCACCATCCTCGTGGCGCTGCACGAATGCGATAAGCCCGTCACGGCCAACGATGTAGTGCGTACCCACGTCTAGAATTGGCAGAAGTTCAAAACCCGCGGTAGCCAAACGGCCAAGTGTCGCCTGCATTTCCGGTGTCAGTTCCTGCATGCCCTCGCCAGTCCGCGACAATCACTAGATCTGGTAGCGGCCACTACATCTTGTAGCGGCCCAGGTCCTCATCGTTCAGGTTCTCCAGCCAGCGCTTCAGTTCGTCGTTGGTGGCCTTCTCTGAGTTGGCTGCTTCGGTGCTGGAGCTCTTCAGTACCTGCTCGCTCACAAAAATCGGGCAATCCAGGCGAAGGGCTAGTGCCAGCGCATCACTCGGACGCGAGTCCACTGTCATAAGCTTTCCGTCCTTTTCCAGCCAGATCACGGCATAGAAGGTGTCGTCCCTGAGTTCGCTCACTACCACCTTCTGCAGACTCGCCTCCATGCCTAACAGAAGTGTCTTGATCAGGTCGTGCGTAAGCGGACGCGGTGTGGCCACTTTCTCAATTTCAAGAGCGATCGCATTTGCCTCGTAAATTCCTACCCAAATGGGCAGCACAGTCTTGCCGCTCAGGTCCTTGAGGATCACGATGGGCATTTGCGTTACCGGGTCCATCATCAGGCCGCGGATTTTCATTTCGATCTCAGTCATCGCGTTCCTCCTTAGTAGTGTGGATGCTGGCGCGGGCGCAGGGTTTCGCAAAGCGAGCTGCATTGTCCTCGTCAGCCCTCCGACAGTGTGATTCTGTCACGAGTTGACGCCAATTGCAGGCTAGGCCGCTACAGATTCACCCGCAAGGGAATTCGGACCCGAACGCGTCACGCGAACCATCCGGTATTGGCCCATCAAATTCTCGTTAGTTGGATGGACAAAGTTCAGTGTGCGATGCTGGCTGGTTTTGCCAATCCACTGGCTGGTGTTCCGATTAAACCCCTCCACCAGCACCTCTTCCACTTTGCCTACGCATGTTTCATTCAAGGCAATCTGGATGCCGCGCTGATGCTCCTGCAGGATCATCAAGCGGCGACGCTTCTCATCCTCAGGAATGTGGTCGCCGTACGCCAGGGCGCCTGTATTCGGGCGGGGTGAGTACTTGAAGCTGAAGATCGAGGAATACCGGACTTCATCCAGCAACGACATGGTCTGAAGGAAATCAGACTCCGTCTCGCCAGGGAAACCAACAATGATGTCCGTGGATATGGCAATTTCCCGCGGCGATGCCTTCATCCACCCGATGCACTCAAGATAGCGCTCGCGGGTGTAGAGACGGTCCATGCGCTCCAGCACCGCCGAGGATCCACTCTGCACAGGAAGGTGAACAAAATTGCAGATCACCGGATTCTCACTGATGGCATCCACGATTTCCTTCACGAAATCGCGCGGGTGGGAAGTGGTGAAGCGCACACGCCGCAACCCTGGAATCTCGCCGATGCGTTGAATCAAGGTGGCAAAGTTCCACCCTGCCGGGGAGGGGTCGCGATAGCTATTCACGTTCTGTCCCAGCAGCATGATCTCGGTGTAGCCGAGATCAACCAGTTCCCGAGCCTCCTGCATCACACTCTCAGAGGTCCGGCTGCGCTCTCGGCCGCGCGTGAAGGGCACTACACAATAGGTACAGTTCTTGTCACAACCCTCGATGATGGTGATGTATGCCTTGTGCGGATTGTCGCGCCGGGTGAGCGGGGTCTCAAAGGTATCGTCCGTGTCCAGGCTCAATCCAGTGACACGCTTTTCCCCTGCATCCAGCTTCACCAGCAATTCGGGCAGCTTGTTGTAACTGGCGGAACCAACCACCAGGCTCACATGAGGGGCGCGATCAAAGATCGTTTCCCCTTCCTGCTGGGCGACACAACCCAGAACACCAAAGCGTTTCCCTTTGCCCCCGTCTTTCTTGAACTGGTCCAGCCGGTGATACACCTTCTGCTCTGCTTTGTCGCGGATACTGCAGGTGTTATACAGGACAAAATCGGCGTCCTCAGGAGTCTCTACCTGCGTGTAGCCACTTGCCATCATCGTGCCGATCACCTTTTCGGAATCGTGCGCGTTCATCTGGCAACCAAATGTTTCAATATAAAACTTGCTCATCGGCGCTTGCGCCCCCTAAACCCAGCTTCTTTCAGTGTACTATCGGCCAGTGTGCCCTACACATGCGCCCTACACGGTGCTTCACATACGACGCTATGGATGAAACTCAGGGACTTAGCAGCAACACGGTACCATGGAAGCAATGGCATCGCTGCTGAGTTGCTTGGGAATCTCCAAGGCCTATGGTTCCCGACCCCTGTTCCAGAACTTCAATTTGCACCTCGCGGACGGAGACCGCCTGGGACTCATTGGCCGCAACGGCAGCGGCAAGAGTACCCTGTTGGCGATTCTTGCCGGGTTGGAAACGCCCGATTCCGGCCAGGTGATCCGCCGCAAGGGAACCCGCGCCGGCTATGTGGCTCAGGAAACGGAGTTCGCCCCAGGGGACACCGTCTGGAGCGTACTCGAAGCCGGGATTGCGCCGCTTGGGCTGGAAGAGTTGGAGCGCGATCGTAGGCTGCACGTGCTTGTAGGCAAAGTGGGGTTTGACGACCCCGCACAGGAAGCGCGGCTGCTCTCCGGAGGATGGCAAAAGCGCCTCGCCATCGCCGCCCAGGTAGTGGCGCAGCCTGACCTGCTGCTACTGGACGAGCCCACCAATCACCTGGACATGGAGGGTATCGAGTGGCTGGAGTCCTTCCTATCCAGTGAAGCGTCCTCCTACGTGGTGGTTAGCCACGACCGTTTGTTCCTCGAAAACGTCGCCAAGGCGATGGCGGAACTGGGGCGCAACTTCCCCGACGGTATTTTCCGCGCGCCGGGAACGTATTCCGTATTCCTGGAGAAACGGGAAGAATTCCTGCAAGCACAGGCAAGCTATGAGGACTCACTGGCAAACCGGGTACGCACCGAACTCGAATGGTTGCGTCGCGGCCCGAAGGCCCGCGCCACCAAGGCCAAAGCCCGCATTGACAACGCCTACCGCCTGATGGATGAGTTGGATACCACACGCACGCTGAACCGGGGCGGCGCTGCCCAGATTGATTTTGAAAGCACCGACCGACAAACAAAACGTCTGCTGGAGGCGCACGAACTCACCAAGGGCTACGGAGATCGGATCCTCTTTCGGAATCTGTCCTTCCTGCTTTCGCCTCGCATGCGACTGGGGCTGGTAGGCGCCAATGGAAGCGGAAAGACAACACTTCTGCGCATTCTGTTGGGCCAGGAGAAGCCGGATAGAGGAAGCATCCGGCAGGCAGATTTCCTCAAGCCCGTGTATTTTGACCAGCGCCGTGAGCAATTGAACCCACAGCACTCGTTGCGGCAGGCGCTGGGAGCACATGAAGACCTGATTCTCTATCGCGACAAGAGTATCCATGTTGCAGCATGGGCGCAGCGTTTTCTTTTCGATAAGGAACAGCTTCAATCCCCCGTAGGCAGTCTGTCTGGCGGAGAACACGCGAGGCTGTTGATTGCCCGACTGATGCTGGACCCGGCAGACCTGCTGCTGCTGGACGAGCCAACTAACGATCTGGACATCCCCACTCTCGAAGTGCTGGAAGAGAGCTTACTGGAATTCCCCGGCGCCCTCATTCTGATTACTCACGACCGGTTTCTGCTGGACCGCGTCTCCACCCAGGTGCTAGGCCTGTTTGGTGACGGGGATTGGGGAATGTTTGCCGATTACTGGCAATGGCGCGAGACGGTGCGCGATCGTGAGCAGGCGAGCCGACTGGCCGCCTCCCGCTCCCTGCCCGCACCTACCGCTGCAGGCAAATCCGGCGGCAACGAAGGCGCACCCACACGCGCCCAGAAGCTGTCCTATAAGGAGCAGCGGGAGTGGGAGAGCATGGAAGAGCGCATCCACGAAGCCGAGAATCGTCTGGCCGCGGTGGAGGCACAATTGGGCGATTCTACTGTGGTTGCTGATGGTAGTCGGGTGTCCGCACTGCTAAGGGAACAGGAGTCCTTGCAGCAGGAAGTGGAGACGCTTTATTCCAGGTGGAGTGATCTGGAAGAGAAGCAGGCTCCACCGGTTGCAGGATGACGCCCCGCCAACGCTCACACGCCCAGGATTGCCGTTCGCTCTGGTGACCCCTAAAGCTCAAACAGATCCAACTGACGAAGACGGAAATACCGCATCTTGTTGCTTTCCTTGCCAGGACTGGTGCGAATCATCACTTTGCCGTGAAACCGGCGCACCACCGCCTCGCCGATCGCTTCCTCCAGATTGCCTGAAAGCTCATCTGAGCGCGCTTCGCGCTGCACCCAACCGCGGGTAAATCGGTTCAGATCCGTTTCGAGAGGAACGCAGGCACATCGCCACTCCGCTCCGCGCAAGATCGCCTTCTGTTTTCCAATGCGAACCAGAACCGCCATTGTCGTTTCAGGATACAGCCTTTCCATACCTCGGGCAGAGGGCATACTGCGGAAAGGCCCACGAGACACACGAAAAAGGACCCCGGAGATGGCACCGGCGAGGCACACGTCCAGCGAATGGCTGTTTGCCGCACGCGGAAGCGCCATCACACCAGTGCTGCGAACACGCTAGGACATTACGTGTTTGGGGACGTCCGTCATCCGATCCAGCCCATTTGCCGCAAAGATAAGCTGAGTGCGCCCGTCCAGTTTGCTCAGCAGTTCGTTCTCTTCGGTCAACAAATCGCTGATGGTGGTCTTTCCGAGCAGTTCATCCAGGAAATACTGGATGGTCTTCCAGAGACAGCGAATGGTGCAGGACCGGTAGTTCGTGCAGACGTGGGTGGTACCTGTGTGGCGTTCACAGAAGCGGGGACTGAAGACCGGACCGCCAAGAGAGTTTAGCACCTGAAGCACTGTAATCTGGTCGGCCGGACGCGACAGCGTATAGCCGCCCGCCTGCCCACGGGTGCTGCTAACAAAACCGCCGCGACGCAAAATCCGCATCAGCTTTGCTACGTGGTGCGTGGTAAGTCCTTCTGCCGTACTAATTTGGGGTATTGTCTGACAGCCAGCGCCCTCGCCACGGGCCACCCTCAGCAGGCACCGAAGTCCGTACTCTTCCTGTGCACTGAGTTTCATATGCGCCCTCCTGTGAGTAGCTGGAATGCTTCTCGTTACCACGCTAACATGCTTCGGGCAAAGAGGAAAGAAATTTCCGTGTTTATTGCCTGAAACTCCTAAAATACGGCAACGATACATTTTTCCTCGCGAATGCAGCCGGTGTTAAAGCGCTCGAAAACCGTCGAAATTGTTTTTTGGTGGCGCCCGGTTGCAATCCGTGATATAGCTTTAGTGAGGGTAACCGCCGTCCGCAGCGCGGGCCGCATCGCTACCTCCCCTTGCCCAATTACTGGAGCATCCCTTCCCGATAGAGAACGGTCCGTGTATCTGTCCATTCCCTCCGCCCTAGCAAGCGGGTGACCGGTAACAGAGCGCGCCCAAACACAGATCAGGAGCATACCCCTCGTATGGACGAAGACCGCAAGTATCGCCAACAGGGCTACATGGATTCACCGGGCGGCGAACGCCGAGACCAGGATCGTGGGCGCGGTCCGCGGCCTAAGTTGCCGCTGGACGTTACAGGCCCAAGACTCCCAAGGCTGGTGCAGAGCGTAGCCGCTTCTCGCTGCTACAGCTGCTCAGCGACGCTTCCGGGAGGCATCGATTTTGCCGGAACGTGCCCGAAGTGCGGGGCCGAATTGCACTGTTGCAAGCAGTGTGCGTATTTCGAGCCATCCACGCGGTTCCAGTGCCGGAAATCCATCCCGGAGCGCATCGCGGTGAAGGATAAGGCAAACGAATGCGAGCTGTTTTCCCCCCGCGTTACTGTGGCCCGCGACGTCCGCCCTCCGGTGGCGGAACCAATTCCCGTGCGAAATGGCAGTGCGTCCCAAAGCAATGGTCCGCGAACTGCTGATGACGCGCGAGCCGCCTTTGATAGCCTCTTCAAGAAGTAGCCTGTTTCCAAAGCAGAGCAGCCAGGGCCACGTTCGCCCCGTTCTCATGCACCACCACGCAGCGTTTCCAGATGTGTGCATGAGTGAGCCAAACCCACGGTGCGCCCATTCGACCCAAGGTTGCCTTTTGGTGAACTGGCGCATCTAGTCCTTCATCCTCGGCCTTCGCTGGCAAGTGCCCCTTTGTGCTTGCGTCAGCGAATCAGAAACGTTTTGCGGCAGGAACGCATCCCAACAGAGGAAGAATCTTTCCCGTAAATTGGAAAGAGATAGAGGAGATCACGTTTTCATCATGCTTCGAATTGCTCTTTCTCTCGTTTTGTTCGCTGTCACTCTGTTTGGCCAGTATTCGGTAAAGCCAGAGTCCAGCATGCCTGCGGATGTGCCAGAAGCCGTTAAGGGTCTGCTTAAGCCGGAAGGACAAGCGATCTTTGAGGGCGACAAAAAACTGATGAGCCTGTTTTACGTGTCGGCCTTGCCTGCCGGCTCCAATACGGAAATGAACGTCACGCACAAGGACATTGCGCACGGGACGCTGCTGGGCATCGTCAATTTTCCCGCGGAGTACAAGGATCGTCGCGGAAACCTCATCGGCGCTGGCACCTACAACCTGCGGCTTAGCTTCTTTCCCGCGAATGGCGCCCACCTGGGCATTGAGCCTCAGCGGGATTTCTTGATTCTCACCAAACCGTCAGTGGATGCCGATGCCAAGGCCCAACCAGCCTACGATTCCCTGATGGAAATGGCAATCAAGAGCGCATCCGTGCAGCACCCGTTGGCGTTGAGCTGCTGGAAGAATGATTATGACCAGGAAAATGGCCTTGTCAAAGAAGGCGAAGGCGACCATCCATCCTGGGTGCTTTACACAGACATTGCCGGCAAGAAGATGGCGATTATCGTCGTTGGTGTTCACACCGAAGGATAGAGACTGCAGAGTTAGCGCTGCGGGCTAGTCGGCTGGCGTGAAAATGCCAGCTGGCCGGGTTCATTGATGGGTGCTGCTAATTTGACAGGCGCGGGTTAATCCGCAGCGGCTGGTACTGTCGCAATCTCCTGTTTCTCGGACAATCGCTTGTGTTCCCGGAACAGGAGCCAGGCAACGGCCAGCCACACCAGCACCAGCCCAAAATTGATTGCGGCAAAACCCTTCACGCCCAACCCAGCCATCGTCCCAAGTTTCACCACGCCAGCTTGGGCCATATCGCCCGTACGCACAAAGAAGGTGTCGATGGCTGCCTTCGCTTTGTACTTAGCCTCGCGTGAAGTAAGCAGAAACACCGCATGGCGCGTGGTGTTCTGCACTGAGTAGTCGGTGGCATTCTCAAGAATTTTTGCGATGCGGATGACGGCCAGCAACGGATAGGCAATCAGCAGGGTATAGCCGCCCAAGGCGATACACGGCAGAATGAACAGCGCACCTCGCACGCCGATCCAGCGAAAAATGTAGGGCACCAGAAACAACTGCATCAGCAGAGCAAGCAGGTTCACCCGGCTGTAAAAAGTGCCGTAGAATTGCCCGATGAAGGAGCCGACCGCTTGGCTCGCGTCTTCGGCCTGTCCGGCCAGCAACTGTGCTTGCTCCACCACGAAGCTGCTAAGGATGTACTCCCCGGTGGTGTTTACGATATTCAGCAGAAAGATGAGTGCAGCCACCAGGGTAAGGTAGCGGTTCTTCAGCACTAGTTCGAAGCCGCCTTCCTTGCCCAGGGGCATCTCCGCATTGCGCTGCGTCGCGCTGCCCGCGGCGGAGCGCTGGAACAGGCGATTAGCCACCCAGGTTAAGCCAAGCGCAAGTAGCAGCCCAGCACCCGCCAGTAGCATCATCTCCGGCACGCCAAAGTCCTTGAACAGGTTGGCGGCCGCTTCACTCCCAAGCCAGGCGCCCACGCTGCTGCCCACGCCGATCACAGGAAACAGTCGCTTACCTGCCTCCTCGGTATAGAGATCATTGGCAAAGGCCCAGAACTGCGCCACCAAAAACACATTTACGATGCCGAGCCAGATAAAGTAGGCAAATCCAACTTTCATGCCGGCTTGCACCAGCGCCCAGAAGCAAGCAAGGTTGAATACAAAGAAAAGTGTGGCCAACGAAATGAACCGGATGCGGTCCATCCGTGACGCAATCCAGCCATACACTGGAATCACAAGGAACAGCAGTGCCGCCTGCGCCGCTGCGGCATAGGCCTTCAGTTCCGCGCTGCCTTCGGCGAGAATCAGCGGTTCTCGCACCGTCTTCAAGATGTAGTAACTGCCCAGCAGCAGAAATACATTTGCGGTAAGCAATAACGCCCCCACAGCTTCACCGCCATGGACAACCGTAAAGATCGCAAGGAAGCGGTCAAGCAAGGTACGGGAACGTTCGGACTCGGAGTTTGGAAGATCTTGCATGCTGCAACCTCAGGCTACCATTGAGCAATCGCGTGTCAAGTCGCCATCATCGTTTTGAAACAGAAGCCCTGATCCGCATTGCCTGGAGGGAACCGCAGTGCTTAAGAACTGCAAACGCGTGCAACCGACACACACAGTGGAGGCAGCGAAATCTGATACAGAAACGCAGGGGAAAAGGCAGGAGGCAGAGAGAATGGTACGCCCGGTAGGATTCGAACCCACGGCCTACTGATCCGAAGTCAGTCGCTCTATCCAGCTGAGCTACGGGCGCGTTGCTACGATTCTACTATAGTGATGCGCAAAACCCCCTCCCCACCCCACCAATCTGAAAGCCCGGCAGGTTCATCCGCGTCCCCGCAACTGGAAGTGGAAATCAAGCTGCGCCCAGCCTCGCTCCCGGCTGCACTCGCTCGCGCGGCGTCGATCGGCTTCCTCGTCCAAATGCCGCGTGCCCTGGAGTGCAACACTCTGTTTGATCGCGCGGACAGCAGCCTGCGCGCGGTGGGTCACATTCTGCGTCTGCGCGACTATGCCGGCGAGTGCGTACTCACCTTCAAGGGCGCGTCCATTCCGGGCAAGCATAAGACCCGCGAAGAACTGGAAACTCTGGTTGGTGACAGCGCCCAAATGCGATTGCTGCTTGAGCGGCTGGGATTTCAGCAGACTTTTCGTTATGAGAAATACCGGACCGTCTATGCCCGGCCCGACGATGCAGGTCTCCTGACTGCGGACGAAACCCCCATTGGCCCCTTTCTGGAGTTGGAGGGTTCCCCCCAATGGATTGACCAGGTAGCCGCCGAACTTGGCTTTCCCCCGGAAACCTATGTCACCGAAAGTTATGGACAATTGTGGGCCAAGCACTGCGCAGAAGCGGAAATTCCCATCGGCGATTTTGTGTTTGTAACAGAGGGCAACGCCAACAGATAGAATAGAGGCGTGAATTCCCTTAGCGTTTTGGAACAGGCAGGAACCCGGCTGGACCGTGTTCGCCAAGAGATTGCCAAGATCATCGTCGGCCAGGATGAAGTCGTCAACGGCATTCTTACGTGTCTCGTCGCCGGCGGGCACGCTCTGTTGGAAGGCGTTCCAGGGTTGGGAAAAACCACCCTCCTGCGCACGCTGTCCCGCGTGCTGCACCTGCAGTATTCTCGAATTCAGTTCACGCCGGATCTTATGCCTGCCGACATCATCGGCAGCATGATGATGAACACGGACGACCGGGGCTCCAAGTCGCTTTTTTTCCAAAAAGGGCCCATCTTTTCTAACCTGGTGCTGGCGGACGAAATCAACCGGGCAACTCCCAAGACACAGTCCGCTCTGCTTGAAGCGATGCAGGAACGCACCGTCACCAGCGGTAGCACAACACACGAACTGGAGGCCCCCTTTATGGTGATGGCCACCCAGAACCCCATTGAAATGGAAGGCACTTACCCCCTTCCTGAAGCGCAGCTTGACCGGTTCCTGATGAAAATTCTGGTGGGCTACCCTTCACGCGCGGAACTATCGCTGATTGTTGACCGCACGCTTCAGGCCGAAAAAATTTCGCTGGAATCGCTGATGGACGGTCCCGGTATCCTGGAGGCCCGCGCTGCCTGCATGGATGTTCTGGTGGCGCCGCACGTGCGCGAGTATGCGGTGGACCTGGTGCTATCTACTCAGCCTGACCAGCCGGACGCACACCCTGGTTCGAAGAAGTTTGTTCGCTATGGCAGTTCTCCGCGCGGCGCGCAAGCACTGGTGGAATGTGGTCGAGTTCGTGCCATGATGCAGGGACGCGTAAACCTTAGCGTGGACGACATCCGGGCAGTGGCGCCATCCGTGCTGCGGCACCGTATGATTCTTAACTTTGACGCGCACTCGGAAGGGCAAACGCCCGATAGCGTGCTGGAAGCGATTCTCCGCGATTTGCCTGTGCCAGGCGCTCGCGGGTAGTCACCCTCCAATGAGTTTCAACGTCATCCAGACATGGCCCCCTGTGGCGGGCCCGTTGCTTGAAGTGCGATAGCTATGGCCTCCAGCCCCATCATCGACAAGAAATTCCTCGAACGACTCGAGCGGCTCACCCTGCGCTGGCGCAAGTCGTTCCCGGGGACGATTGGCGGACACCATGTGTCGCGCCTAAAAGGAGCGGGACAGGAGTTCCTTGACCACCGACAGTTCTCCCAGGGCGATGACCTTCGCAGCGTGAACTGGCGCGCCTATATGCGCCTGGAAAAGCTTTTCCTGAAAGTCTTTCAGATGGAACCGCATATCCCCATCCGGATGATGCTGGACGTTAGCGGATCCATGGCCCTCGGCAACCCATCGAAGCACTCCTACATGCAGCGGCTGGCGGCCGCGCTCAGTTACGTAGGTGTCGTGCGGCTGGAGACCATGCAGTTGATTCCCTTCTCCAGCAGGCTGCATGAGGACGCCGTTGCAGGCGGCGGACGTCATCGTTTTGCTCCCATCGTCGACTTTCTATCCGCGCTGAAGCCGGAGGGCCGCTCCGATGCTGCGACGGTGATCCGCCAGTTTGCCAATCGCTACCTGCAGCGTGGGCTGTTGATTGTGATTTCCGATTTCTTTGACGAGGATGACTTGCTGAAGCAGTGGCAGAGCCTCGCATTGCTGGGCCACGAGTTGTTCCTCATCCACCTGGCTAGCGAAGAGGACCGGAATCCTCCTTGGCAGGGACTACTGGAAGTTGTCGATGCGGAAACTGGCGAAGCACGGCAAATGCACTTCGATGACGAGTCCCGCAAGGAGTACGTGCAGGCCTTTGACACTTTCTTCAACGAATTTGAACGTATGGCTTTGCGCAACGAAGGCCGTTACGTGTTTGTAGACACGGGTATGCCTGTGGATGAAGTGTTGTTTGGCGCCCTCGGACAGTTGCAGGGAGCGCCCGTCTGATGGAGTTCCTGAACCTCAGTCTCTTTCAGTTGCTCGGCGCAGCCGGTGCCATGTCCGCGTTTGTGGTGGCACTCTACTTCCTTGACCGGCGACGGCGCAAAGTGTTGGTATCGAGCCTCCGTTTCTGGCGGGAGGCGCGGGCGGAACGGCATCCCTTGCCGCAGAAGCGCATTCAGCAGCCGTGGAGCCTGTTATTGCAGATCCTTGGACTGCTTGCATTGCTTGGCGCTCTGGCGGATATCCGCTGGACCGCAAACTCCTTTCGCGCACTCGATCATGTGCTCGTGCTGGATACTTCGTCCTGGATGCAGGCGCGGGACGCAAATGGCACGCTCTTAGACCGGGCCAAGCGCCTCGCCGTGCGGTATGTGCGAGCTCTTCCCCCCGGCGACCGGGTGCTGCTGGTGATGAGCGATGCCAACCCGATGCCCGCCGCCACATTTGAAGAGGACCCTGCGGTTCTAGAATCCTCCATTCTTGGCGCGGTGCCCGGCACCACCGCGCTTCAGTTGGGGGAAGCGCTGGGGTTTGCCCGGCAGATGCTGGGCAATCGGGAAGCCGCCGGCGACATCATCTTTGTGGGTAGCCGCTGGATTGCCGAAGACGAAATTCCCACCGTTACTCGTGAGTTGCCCAATCTGCGTGTAATCCCAGTGGATACCGAGTGGCGAAACGTCTATTTGGATAAGGTAACCCTGCAGCCGAAAGAGCGCAGTGCAGGTGGATGGACCGCATTCGTTTCCGTCGGCAATCGCGGACCCGCCGCGCAGGTTCCCGTACAGTTGAGTTTCGGAGGAGCGCCAACTGCAGCCGCCACCGTGCAGGTACCACCGGATTCCGTCGTCACGATACCAGTGGAGTTCCGCACCGGCGCCGCGGGTTGGGTGGATGTGAAGCTGGACTTGGCGGACATGGTGCGCACCGACAACTTCGCCCGGGTTGAGGTCCCACGCACCAGCGTGGTGCAGGTGCAGGTGTGCACACAAAGCCCGGCAAGCTATACTTCGCTGTTTCGCGCGAACCCAGGCTGGAACGCTTCCTACCGTCAGGATAGCCCTTGTGCGGTACAGGACAATGCCGAGCTGGTAATCCTGGATGGCGTGCTTCCCGCAGGAACACTGAACCGTCCCACGCTTTGGATTAACCCTCCCGCCAATTCACCGTTTCCGTCCCAAGTGGCGAACCTGACAGATAGACGTGTGGAGTGGAATGCCAACTCTGTCCTCACCGAAGGGTTGCAGGCCAAGGATCTGATTGTCCAAGGAGGGCGATTCCTGCAGAGCGCTGCCGGCGACGAAATCTTTGCCGCGGTGGGAGGGCAGGCCCTTGCACTAGCGCGCCCGGAAAGCCCGCCTCAGGTTGCCTGGGGGTTCCAGCCACTCGCTTCCGAGATGCGTTTTGAGGTAGCTACGCCACTTCTATTTGCCAACACCTTCCGGTGGCTGGTGGCAAACACCGCCATCCCCGAGGAATTGAGTATTGGCTCAACCGGCCCGGTACTGCTTACTGGCCTGGATGATCGCGAAGGAGAAGCGCCCAGGGTCGTAGATGCACGGGGAAATGCACTTCCTGTTTCCAGAGCCACCGATGGATGGCGATTCTTTGCCGGTAGCAGTGGCGTTTATCAAGTGCGACAAGGCCAAACGGAACGCATGGTTTCTCTCACTCTGCCGCAGGCGCCGAAATCTTTTTGGGAGCCCGCGCCAGAACAGATGATGACAGCACTCCCGGCCAGTTCCGGGGCGGAACCACCCGCCCGCTGGTGGATCTGGCTGGCGGCCTTTGGGCTTATCTGTCTGGTGGCGGATGCGATATTGTTCGACCGTCGCGGGGAAGGCGAGGGCACACGAGCCATCCCTAATCCCCTAACACGACTATTCGCGCCTTTGCGGCAGCTACTCCGAAAGGAGGCTCGGCCCCGCCATGGCATTTGAGAATCCCTGGGTATTGTTGCTGTTGCTGCCTCTGGCTGGTTGGTTGCTTTGGGAGTGGCGGACGGGTTCGCGCGTCGCTCATCTGGCTATACGCGGCGTCGTATTTTTGCTAATTGTACTGGCGCTCTCAAGCCCTGTCTGGGAATTGCCGGATTCACAAGTCCATGTCGTCGCACTGGCAGACCTTAGCGATAGCGTGGGCGATGAGGGTCGCGCGGAAGCGCAGCGTCTGGTGAGAAGCCTTGAGGGAGCAGGAGGCGCGAAGCATCTTTCTGTCCTGCCCTTTGGAAGCCGCGTGTTCCCCTTGGATGGATCTTCGCTTCCCGCCCCGGCAGCGATGGAGTCTGCCACCCGTGCGACCAACTTGGAAGCAGCCTTGCGCCATGGCCTTGCCAGCCTTCCCGCGCGCAGTGTACCGCGCGTTGTGCTGATCAGTGACGGGCTTGAGAATACCGGCAGTGTGCTGCGAGCCGCTTGGCAAGCACAGTCGCTGCGTATCCCCGTACACGTGTATGCGCTGCCGGGACGTCCGGTGGCACAACTGGCGATTCGGGCGATGGACTTCCCGGACCGCGTTTGGAGCGGGGAACGCTTTACCTTGAACTTGGTGGTGGAGACCCCTAGAGCGGCGCGAGGACGCGTAGAGGTATCCGTAGACGGAAAGACAATCGGTTTGAGTGAATTGGACCTTGCTGAAGGAACCACCCCGCTGGCACTTACCCTAAGCGTCCAATCTGAGGGAGTATCGGAGCTTCGCGCCCAGTTATCGGCAGAAGGTCTGGGCCAGACATCCAAGTCTGGCGCCATCGCACTGCGACGTCCCAACGCAATTTTCGTGTCCAGCACCTCCCAACAGGAAGACCAGAATCTGCTGAACATCATGAATGAAGCCGGTTTCCAGTTGCGCATCACCGGCACTCTGCCCGAACGTCTGAACGAAACCCAGTTGCTGGTTCTGAACAATCAGGACCTCGAAGCGTATGCCCCCACCGACAAGTCGCGCGTGGAGCAGTACGTCATGGCCGGAGGGGGATTGTTGGTGGTGGCGGGTGAACGAAACGTTTACGTGGAGAAACCGGAGGGTACACCCGAAGATGCGCTCACGCGGACTCTGCCCGCAAAATTGGCCCCACCGGAATCTGAGGAGGGCACCGTGGTGGCTCTCATCATCGACAAGAGTTCGTCGATGGAGGGCCGAAAAATGCAATTGGCACGGCTGGCGACCATCGGTGTGATTGATAACCTGCGCCCGCAGGATATGGTAGGCGTACTGATTTTTGACAATTCGCACCAATGGGCGGTGCCCATCCGGAAGGCGGAATCGAAGACGCTCATCAAGCGGCTCGTGTCCGGAATCATGGCCGATGGGGGTACCCAGATTGCACCTGCGCTTGAAGAAGCGTATCGCCGTGTTTACCCCATGAAGGCTTCCTTCAAGCACATTGTTCTGCTAACCGACGGAATCTCCGAGGAAGGCGACTCCATCAATCTGGCCAAGGAGGCGCAGCTCAACAAAGTAACCATCTCCACCGTCGGATTGGGCCGGGATGTGAATCGCAATTATCTGCAGAAGGTCGCTGAAAACGCGAAGGGCTCTTCTTATTTTGTGGACGACCCCGCCATGTTGCAGCAGATCCTTTTGAAGGACGTGATGGAGCACACGGGTTCTACGGCAATTGAAGGCAGCATCCGGGCGCAATTGGCGAGGCAGAGCGAGCTCACCGATGGCGTGGATATTGCCGCCGCTCCTCCACTGAATGGTTTTGTGAAATTTGACGCAAAGCCCAGTGCGGATATCCTGCTGACCGTCGATCGAGAGGATGCGCCATTGCTGACACGCTGGCAGTACGGCCTTGGGCGCGCTGCCGTATTCGCCTCTGATGCCAAGGGCCGCTGGGCAGCCGAATGGCTCACCTGGGATGGCTACGATCGGTTGTGGGCTAACCTGACCCGCGACCTGCTGCCGCGCTCACAGCCTCGGTCATCCTCCATCCGCTTCGATGAGGCGCGCAACCGTCTGTTGGTGGAGTACCGTACGGATGCCGCAGTCGGTTCACGAGCCGCTCCGGAAATCTTCCTGCTAGGCCCTGACAACTACAGGATTGCCATTGCGGCTGAACGCGTTGCACCAGGACTTTTCCGTGCAGAAGCCCCCACCGGCGATCGCCGCGGACTCTTCCGCATCCGGCCTCTCCGGGAATCCAGTGATTTTCCCGAGGTCGGCTACTATCGGGAAGAAGCTGAGGCCAACGATTATGGCAACGATGAGCGCCTGCTGCGGGAACTGGCAACCTACACCGGCGGGCAGTTCAACCCGTCGCCAGCAACCGTCTTTGACCCTGGAAATGTGCGATTCCAGTCTCTAACCGTGCTGTGGCCTTTCCTGCTTGCAGCGGCCATCCTGCTGCAGCTTTTCGAATTGTTCCTGCGCAAAGGACTTCCGTGGCTGCGGGAGCGGCGAGCGCGGCAGGCATCTGGTTTGTCGTACGAAACCTGATTTATTTTCAGCGGGCTCGGCTTCGGCGCGAAGGTGCTCTGCAGACAGGGGGCCGCTGGTAACGGCTTCCCTGTCCGCGCATCCCGGGTTGCGGTCCGGGACGTGGATGACCAGGGGCGCTGTTGCGATTGCTCCTTTCTCGATTTTCCCCTGGCCGCACCAACTGTGACGGCTTGGCCGTCGATTCCCCGCGGCAATCTCACAGCACGGGCATCATCGCGGCCAGCAGGCTGTGCAGGCCGCGATGGAAGTCAGGAAACAGATCTGTGTACTGCGTCTGCTGCTGAATGCGGCGTGGAACCGAGCATTCTTCTAAGCGCACCGGCACGAGATAGACGGCATCCAGCGGTAGCCGCTGCCCATATTCCAGCGCCATCCGAACCTCCGTTTGGAAGTGCCCTCGCTTGCGGCAGGCCACCTTCGAGAAACAGGGAACCACATAGTCTGCCAGTTCTACAGCGCGCTCAATCGCGCGGGGCCAATTCTGGCCGGGCAGCAGGCATTCCGAATCCATCCACGGGTCGAACCCTTGGCGTCGCAAAAAGCGGAAAATGGCCCTCACTGCCTGGCGGTCTTCCAACGCATACGCAAGGAATACCCGTTTGCGCGTCCATGGTTCAAAGTGGATCCGTTCGTTATCCAGCAGCCAGAAACGCCCCACGCCACTAAGGCACAGACTGCCGTCGCGGGCGAGGGTCTCCCTCAGTAGCATCTCCAGCTTGGTTTCCAACGGGTCCGCCCCCGGAGCTTTGAAGAGAAGGTCCCGCACCTCGGTATCGTCAAGAACCCTCATTACGCTTCCCCTGCCGACCCTTCAGCGGTAAGGCTTCCACTCTGCCATCCGCCTGAGGAACCAGCTTTGCTACACCTGGAACCTCTGCCGATTCCTTCCGCCTCAACCGGCGTACAATATCGTGGACCAACTGGTCCAGGGAGTCCGCGGCAAGTCCCTCGCTCACCGCCGCTTTCCGCGCCAACCTGCGTATCAGATGCCGTTCAATCATCACGCCCTAGGGTAGGAGATGCACCTCCTACTCTCTGCCGCTTGAACCCGCTAAGTTCACATGCAAAAGCGATAAACGATGGCCCATCAATCACTTAAAGATCCTGAAATTAGTCCTAAACTCGAGTGACATTGAGCTTGGTCCGCCACGATAGTTGCGCCTCCGCCATCTCGAATCAGCAGAAAATCCTACCCCTGCCGGTCCGTCGATCATCAATGCTCGTCGACAGGTCACCGAAGCGCCCACCGGACTTTTTGCCTAACTGGGCTAATTGATTCAGATAAATAAATATAAAATATCGCAAGTTTGATCTTGACGGATAATCACAATCGGCTATCCTGAAAGTACCGATGGATATGCAGTCTTGGTACGAATCGGCTCGTGAAACAGTGGACGATGTCATCGAATGCCACTTTGAGCACCTCAGTCCTGAGGCACACCGCAAGTTAGCTCGGGTATGGCAGTATTTACGTGATCAGGAAGTAAAGGAAATCCAGTCAGGCCTGCAAAGCAAGGCGCTGCGTGTTGGTTCTTATTCGTTCCCCGCGTCCTCAATCGCCCGCCCGGGTGCCGCCGACTAGGTACGTTTGCGCTCTGTACCACCGCAGGCCGAGTTGTGACACCTCAGGCCAAAAATGCGGGCAGTGGACGCTTGCGGATTTTGGGCGGGTTCATCGAGCGCCGTTCCCGGAGGTGAAAGTTCACCTCCTCCAGCGACGGAAAAAGCCCCACAAAGTTTTCCCCACGACGTTCGCGCTTTCCTGCATGGCGCCGGAAGTCCTTCAATCGAAAGCCAGTGCTGGCCGACACGACGGCAGATCCCCACGCGCGGTATTCGTGCGCACCCTCCGCCCAGGCGACATCCCCATCAATCCACAGCGCGTATCCCATTGGTGTCTTCAGCTTCTCATGGACTTACCATAGTGTGGGCGATCCATCCTCACCTGCGGAAACTAGCACAAATAGCGCTTGTATTCTGCAAGCAACCGAATTAGGATAGCGGCACCGGAGTTCCTTGAGAATAAGGAGGAGAAACCGCCCATGTTTCGTGCCGTGTTTTCCCTCGGGTTCCTTGCCCTTGTCGTTGTGCTGGTGCTGAGTGCGCAAGATTCACCTATGCTTCGCAGTCTGGATAAGCAGGAAGCACTTCGAGGCGACAACGTGACAGTCACTGGCCAGCACCTTGCCAAACCCCATGTGGTGGGGCTCTATCTCACCAAAGGCAATGAGGATATCGAGGTCGTTGTTGAGGAGCAAACAGACACGGCAATTCGCTTTGTTGTCGGCAAGGAGATTCCCTTCGGACGCTACGGACTGCTGGTGCTCACTGGGGGAGAGAGCCCCATGTACATCGACCAACCAGTGAAGTTGAATGTAGTGGAAAAATTGACCCCAAAACCTGAACCGGAGCAGGATCCGCCACCACCTGACGGCGCCAAGCCCACTGGCGCCTAGCGTTATCTCAAGTGGCTGGGAACATTTTCGGCTGGGAATTGCCCCACAAAAGCAGAACGAGGCAGGCTGCTTGCAGCCTGCCTCGTTCTGCGTCGAAAACGTGTTTTTGCCTACAGGCCCTTGCTCTGCAGGAAGAGTGCCAGGTCCACCACACGGCAGGAGTAGCCCCACTCGTTGTCGTACCAGCTAAGTACCTTCACCATATTGCCGCCCAAAACCTTCGTCAGGCCGGAGTCCACAATGGAACTATTGGGGTTGCGCAGCATGTCGGTAGACACCACGGGATCTTCCGTGTAAGCCAGAATGCCCTTCAGCGGACCTTCCGCGGCAGCCTTCAGCAGTGCGTTCACTTCCTCAGCGGTCGTGGACTTTTCCACGGTCGCCACCAGGTCCACCACGGAAACATTGGGCGTGGGGACGCGCATCGCAAAGCCATCCATTTTGCCCTTCAGTTCCGGAAGCACCAGTCCGATTGCTTTGGCAGCGCCAGTGGACGTAGGAATCATGTTCACTGCGGCAGCCCGCGCACGACGCAGATCCTTGTGCGGAAAGTCCAGCACATTCTGGTCGTTGGTGTAGCTGTGGATGGTGGTCATTGAACCAGTAATGATCTTGAAGTTTTCGTGCAACACCTTGGCGAAGGGCGCCAGGCAGTTGGTGGTGCAGGAGGCATTCGAAATCACGTTGTGATTGGCAGCATCGTACACATCGTGGTTCACACCCATGACGATGGTCACGTCCTCATCCTTCGCAGGCGCGGAGATGATTACCTTCTTCACGGAACCACGCAAATGCTTCGCTGCCACAGGACCATCGGTGAAGCGGCCGGTGGATTCCACCACAATCTCAGCGCCAACTGACGGAAACTCAATTTCCGCAGGGTCTTTGGTAGCGAAGATGCGCAACAGCTTGCCATCCACGATAATGCCGTCCGGGCTCGCCGAGACCTCTGCGTCCAGCGGTCCGAGAATGGAATCGTATTTCAGCAGGTGCGCCAGCGTCTTGATATCCGTGAGGTCATTCGCTGCCACAAATTCGATATTGGGGTTCTTGAGGCCGGCGCGGAAAACGTTTCTTCCGATGCGGCCGAATCCGTTAATTGCAACTTTCAGGGCCATGTACAGTATGCTCCTTCCGATTTCCAGTGACCGCTATTTCGGGGTCCGCCCATGCGGCCACGCGGCCAAACCTCAATGATATCAAAGGGAAGGCGCTCCCGTCACTCTAGATTCAGATAGAGCACTCTTTTGTCTTGCATCCGTAACCGGAAGGTCCGCAAGACCCCAGCCGGGCATCAGTGGGGGATAATCACTCGCGGGGCAGTCTGTCCCATGCCCGCCCATTCCTCTCGAACTTCCACCACCTCATCGCCATCGAAGGTAATGAACACGATGCGCCCGGGAGGTTCGCCATAGATCCAGTCCTCCAGTTCGATGCCATCCTTGGTTTCCCTCACTTTTCGCTTGGGCTTACCCATCGACAGAATCACCTGGTCGCGGTCCATCCCATTGATGGCCTTCTTTTCCTCAATGGCTTGCTTCACTTCTTCGGGAAGGTTTTCCAGGTATTGCTCAGTGGCTGACCGCTGGTTGAAGTTGAACACCCCGCTTAGCAATTCCTTTACCTCTTCCACGGTGCGCGGGGGGTCATCCTTAGCGAAGCGCAATCGCAGATTAGAGCCTCCAGGGGAGGTGAGAGTCTGGTTCGCGATGGGTGCGGTGCGGTTGCCCATACCCACCTGGATCCCCTGATACCACTTGCGTCCGCCCATTCCGCCGTTCAATTCAAACGTGATGCCATCGTCCTCGATCTTTACTTTCGTGAACTGAACCAGGTCGCCCGTGCGCGCAGCCACCCCGGACTTATTATTCGCAGCCTCCCAAACAGCCTGATCGAAACGGCCATCTTCCTCAATCGTGAGCGGCTTTTTGGAGCGGGGAATCAGAATCACCGCGGTAGCATACTCTGACATCAAGCCGCGCAACAGCGCCACTTTGTCTTCGTCGCGCAGACGCTTGGGGTTGTCCGCGCACAAAGGACCCACAGCCAAAGCAACCAGCAGAAGCAAGAGAAGTACGGGAGCGCGAAGATGAGTACGCATGGGATTCCTTACGCATTCCACGGAACGCTACTCTGTCAGACGCTGCGGAGATGCCCCGCGCGCCAAAGGATCACCAGCATCACTGGCATCGCCAGGGTACAGAAAATGCCTGCTTCCGGGCCGTAAGCGCCGCCAGCCCAGAATGCATCCTCTGTCCGAAGGCGGATGCCTGTTACCTCCAGTGTAAACCCGCTAAGTTCCACGCCTAGCAACGGCAGGGTCCAATTCCATGCGGCGTGCATCCCAATCGGAAGCCACAAGTCGCCACTCCGCAAACGTGCAATGCCAAAAACCACGCCCCAAAGCATCGTATTGGCAATTGCGAGCCAGGTAACCGACAAGTTGGCGCTGTGCGCCCAGGCGAACAGCAGGCTTGTGACTGCGACGCTTGCCACCGGCCCAAAGGTTTCTTCAATCCGCTGAAATACCAGACCGCGGAAAAGCACCTCTTCCCCAATCGCTCCAAAAAGGATCAACACAACGAATAGCAGAAGAGAATCCAGAGCAAACGGCGTGTCGCCCTGCTGCCATGCCGCCTTCCCGATGATTACCGGCATCACGGTGACAACGGCACCGAAGATTCCCCCCAGTGCGAACCCAAGAAACAGATTGCGCCTCGTCCGCAGGTTCCAGTGCAGCCCCGCGGAAAGCAGGGTGCGCCCTTCATGGAACAGTCGCAGGACAATTGCCGTAGCCGCCAGGGAGCCCAGGAACACCGATAGTGCGGAAATAAGCAGCAGATTGGGCAACAGCCCATATAGCAAGGCAATTACCACCGACGCGAGGTAGAACAGCACACCGAATACGAGGACTTCCAGAATCGCGCGGGCTTTCGGATAGGCTGGAGGATCCGCTCGCCCCGCCTGCAAATCGGCATCATCGGCAAAGCCAGCGACCGGACCATCATCGTCAGCCGGACGAGCGGAGTTCAAATCTTTGTTCAGGTTGGGATCGGAGGGTTCCACGGTTTAGTTCCCATGATTTCAGAGAGAAGCGGATTTCGCTAGCTGTCATGGCACTTGCCGGGC
>CAZUAX010000007.1:15519-20657 GCA_964618435.1 uncultured Solibacteraceae bacterium | reverse complement strand
TCCATGCACTCCTGTCGGCACTGGAATAGCCCGTTGGCGGTTACGGCAATAATCGGAATCCGTCCGCGCCCGCCCGATTCCCGCTGCCGGATCTGCCGGGTAGCCTCGATGCCATCCATCACCGGCATCTGGATGTCCATCAGAATCAAGTCGAAATTGTCCTGCTCCATCGCCTCGACGGCGGCCTGCCCGTTGGCCACGGCCACCACGTGCAATCCACGAGTCCTAAGGATACGCGCCAGCAAGGTCTGGTTGACCGGATTGTCCTCTGCGATCAGCACCTTGCGAATAGGCACCTCGTCGCCTGCAGCATTAGCCGGGGGCACATTTCCCCCCGCAGGAGAAGCAGGGGCATCATCGACGGTCGTAGCAGGCCCAACCGACGGTGGCAGCACCGCCATTGGCAGTTCCACTGTAAACCGACTTCCCCGCCCCAGTTCGCTCTCCACGGTCAAGACACCGCCAAAGGCATCCACCAGCCTTTTCACAATCGCCAGGCCCAGCCCGGCACCACCGTGTCGACGGCGCCGGGTGCCATCCAATTGCCGGAATGGCTCAAAGATCGCCGCCATGTGATCCGGATGAATCCCAATGCCTTCATCCGCCACAACAAACACAACGCTTCTGGTACCGGGAACACTCTCCGGCCTCGCAATTGGAGAGCAAATCGGCGGTTTGGTACCGTCGCCGGCACAGGCAAACGCCTCCAGAGTGACCGTGCCGCGGTCTGTGAACTTCACAGCGTTACTGATTAAGTTCAGCAGGATCTGCCGCAAACGGTGGGCATCCGCAAGCACTCTCCCTGGCAGGTCCGCAGCGAGTTTTATCCGCAGATGCAATCCCTTACGCTGTACCTCAAACCGTACGCTCCGCGCCGCCTGGTCAACCACCTCGGCCAGACTACATTCCACTGGCCTCAGGGCTACCTCTCCCGATTCGATTGCCGCAAAATCCAGCAAGTCCTCAATAATGTCCACCAGGGTCTTTCCCGATGCCTGTACCGTTTGCAGATGCTCACGCTGCTCATCACTCAGCTGCGTACCCAGCATCATGTCCGTGAAGCCCAGGATGCCATTGAGGGGCGTCCGCATCTCATGCGAAACATTTGCCAGAATTTCGTCCTTAAACTTGCTTGCCGCTTCCGCCTTTTCTCTCTGCTCTTTCAACTGCCGTGTGCGCTCGCTTACCGCAGATTCCAACTCGCGCTGCCGTTGTAAGATTCGCTGGTAGCGCCAAAGCCAGATTCCTCTGGCCAGCGCCATCGCCATCCACAGGCCCAAAGCCAGCACCCACCAGCGCCGCCACCAGGGAGTGGGCACTTCCACCGTCAGCGTCGCCGGCTCACTCCATGGGCCAACTCCCTCGCGTGCCTCCACCTGGAACTCGTGCTTGCCGGGCTCCACCCGGTTGAAGTTCACCCGGCGCTCATCGGATTCCACCCACTCGCCTCTCACCCCCAGCCGGTAGCGAAAGCGAATACGATCCTGATTGGTGAAGCGCAAGGCCGCAAAAGAGATTTGAAACTTCTGGGGTGCGCGGAGAAGCGCCTGCGAGTTGATGGCAGATTCCGTTCCCTCACCTCCGTGTAACCCAAGAATCGCGACGGACATCGGTCGCCGCGCTAGCCGGCCAGGAACACGAAAGGAGGAGATCCCACGCGCGGTGCTAATCCACACCATTCCGCGCGGCCCCTCAGCCAATCCATTGATGCTTGTGTCATTCCAGATCAATCCGTCATCTCGCGTAAAGGTATGCCACTCGCCTTCCGCAAGGCCGCTGAGTCCATTTTCCGTACCCGCCCAGACCCGGCCAGCATGGTCCGCAAGCACAGAAAATACCTTGTCTGACGCCAGCCCGTGCTCACGTCGGTAATGCTGCATCAACCATTCACCGTTGCCGCGCCGCAGTTCGGTAAGGCCTAGAGGTAACCGGTAGTTCACCCACACACTGCCTGAAGGATGCGCCGTCACTCCAAACACGTTGTTGCGGAGAAGGCCATCCTGCTGCGTAATTGCCTGGATGCGCCCCCCCTCCTCCACCAGCAGTAATCCCTTCTCACTGGCAACCCACAGTTCACCCTCCCGACCGCTGGCCAGTGCGTAAACCGTGCGGTTCGCAGTAAGGGATTCGGCAATGCGCTCAAAGTGCCAGGCACCAGCTTGGCGCCGCAGCCTCCCCAGCCCCTTGGTGTCCGCAATCCACAGTGCCCCCTCGTGCCAAAGCAAAGAGCAGACAAGATCAATATCCACCCCGTTGTTGGCGGAGAAGGTCTCCAAGTGACCCTTGGCTGGCGACCAGTGTTGAAGAATGCCCCGCTCATTCGAGAACCAGAGGTCTGCATCCGCCCCCGCCGCCAGACCAAACACCAGACTGCGTTGCGGAATGCGGTTTGGCAGTGGGGCGTCGCGATAGCGAGCCTCACCCTGAGCGCGCACCGCGATACCGCGGTTGGTTGCTGCCCATTGCGTCCCGTCGGGAAGGTGGACCACCCGTGATACTGCCTGCCCCGGCAGCCCATCGTCGGTATCCCAGCCTTTCCACGCGCCGGGACCCAGCCATTGCGTCAATCCCGAGCCGGTGGTCCCGATCCAGAGATTGCCGTCCCGATCCAGTAGAAAGCACTCCGCGCGGTCTGGAGGAAACCCCTCGTTGCGGTCAATCCGCTCCACCAGCCCGGAGCGCAGGATGCTGAAACCCTCATCGGCTGGGACGTACACCCTTCCTTCCGGATCAAGGTATAGCTTACCCGCGCCTCCGTAGGCGACCGGTAGTGGCTGAAAGCGAAGCTTGTCCGGTTGGAACCGGAAGATCTCCCGTTGTCCGGTTCCCGCCAGCCAGTCGCCCGACGGTTCGCGATGCAGCGTCAGCCACAATCGCCCTGGCGGCGCGGCCACGTCCAGTGTCTGCATTCCTGTTCGCGGATCCAGGCACCGAAACCGGTCTTCTGAGTCAAAAAAACAGAGTTGGCCGGAATCATCCACACCTAGTGGCGTAAACAGGCGCTGCTCGGGAGACCGCGCAGGCGATATCATCCGCACACGCAGCGGCGGAGCAGCAATCACCCCTCGTTCCGAGTCCTGCTGCGCTGCTGTGCTTGTTTCGATAGCCAGCAGGCCCGCGGGTACAGATACAAGAACTTCGCCGTCCCTACCGGCCACCATCGGGGTGCCATAAGCGGGTGACAGGTTCAGCCAGTCCAATTTCGCGAGCACTACCTGGAAGCCATTTCCAGACTGCCGGCAAATCCCCTCGCTGGTGGCAACCCACAACCGGCCATCGTTCGTTTCCAGGAGGTTCGTCACCCAATCGCTGGGGAGCCCGTCCTCTGTGGAGTAGCGCCGGAAACTGCGCCCGTCGAAGCGGTAGAGCCCAGTGTGCGTGGCTACCCAAAGAAAACCGGCCTTGTCCTGCAGCAGATCGCGGACTACCAGATCGTCGAGCCCGTGAGATTGGTCCAGTACGCGAAACTGGTATTGGCCCGCGTGGGCGGCGCCACAAGCAAAGAGGGCGCCAAGCAGCAGCGGCACCAGCCATGGCAAGTTCAGACACCTGGAAGCTGCCAGCAGCGTCTGCTCTGCGAATCCATG
Source organism: uncultured Solibacteraceae bacterium (assembly GCA_964618435.1). Lineage (GTDB taxonomy): Bacteria > Acidobacteriota > Terriglobia > Bryobacterales > Bryobacteraceae > JACTMJ01. The sequence continues at coordinate 17,070 of CAZUAX010000007.1, read as the reverse complement.
CTTGTAGCTGCGCAACCCCACAGTTCTCTATCGGCAGGGATGCAATAGGGCTTCACGGAAATGCCAAAAGCCGGTTTCGCTCTTGAGTGGCCTCTCATTCCAGTAACGACAGGCGCACTCCCAGCATTCGATGGGAACGGGGGCAGGGCCTAGCCCAGCTTAGCCAGCCTGCTCTCTTCGTCGAGAAACAGCGAGCGCTGGGGTTTCCGGGGTGTGGCGGGCGGGATTCGAAGGTCGCTAAGCCGTTTCACCTGGTCCGTCACGCACACCAGGAACATCGGCTGCATGGCATCCTTCAGGATGTCGATGATCTGCTCGTGACTTCGCTCAAGATAAACGGACTTTCCATCCGTAAGCAAATGCAGGTCAGCGCTTCCGGAAAGCACTTCGCGCAAGCGGGCCCCAAGCTCGCTTTGCAGGTAGTCAAGCACACGGCGGATCTTCTGCAGCGAGAATCCCTTGCGCCGCAACTCGGCAATCAGGCTGATCTCAATCACTTCCTGTGCCAGATACACCCGCTTGTGACCCTCATGCCGGGGTGAAACTACACTTTGCTCGTCCCACCACTGCAACTGCCGCAAACTTACCTGCGCAATCTTTGCGACTTCGCTGCTGGAATAGGTCTCCTCAGCCGAAACCGGGAGTACTCTGGCCTTACGCGCTTTTGACATTTTCACCCTGATCCGTTTCCAAGTGTCCGCCCTTCAAATTTTACTTGAGGGCGCTCCGGTGTCAAGGTCTAAACTGATGCGAAAGTCGTTGATTTAGAACAATTTAGTACTGGTATGGTTTCTTTCCGCCAAGTACCCACAAGCCATTGTGGCCACCTAGCCGCCCCCCACAAAATGCACCACCTCAATTTCATCACCCTGGTGCACGGCAGTCTCCGCCCAAAGCTCTGGCTTCACGATCTGCCGGTTCCATTCCACCGCCACGCGCTTCTCATGAATGCCAAGGTGTCGCAGAAGTTCCAAGAGCGTCAGCCCTGCGGGAACCGTCTGCAGTTCCCCGTTCACTTGCACCGCAATTGTCGTTTCCTTGGTCATTCGATTTGGCTCCAAACTCCCATTCCAATCCGCAGTGTAGAGTCCGATTGTCGCCCTACAAACCACCACTGATCACGTGATACGCGTCGTCGCCACACAACTTTGCCAGTTCAGCAAGAAAAGTGCGATCAGGCCGTATCCGGGTTTCTACCTGCAGGGTTACCTGGAAGTCCCGATGCCGCTCCAGAACCAGTTGCACCTGGGTATCACCCGGTTTGCTCGCGAACAGCGCATGCAGGCGTTCTGCTCGCGTGGGGCTAGGCGCGTCTGCACCTTGCAGGGGAACCCGGATCGACACCATCGTCGGGTACCGCACCAGTGCATTCCTCAGCGGCAGGATGTCCTGCACGGATATCTTCGGCGGACCGTTTTCCTCAGGAAAGACCAGCCCGGTCACCAGCACCGCCTCATCTTCCTTGATCTGCTCAGCCAGATGCTCATAGTTCTTGGCAAAGCAAACCATATCCACGGTCCCCAGCCAATCCTCCAGCATCATCGACGCCCA
>CAZUAX010000007.1:0-15419 GCA_964618435.1 uncultured Solibacteraceae bacterium | reverse complement strand
AGATAGGCATACGCGGCCGAGTGCGACTTATTGAATCCGTAGCCCGCAAACTGCGCCATCAGGTCGAAGATCTTCTCCACCTTCTTTTCGGGAAGATTCTTCTCCGCGGCGCCCTTCAGAAAACGGATCCGCTGCTGTTCCATTTCCTCGGCTTTTTTCTTCCCCATCGCGCGACGCAGGATGTCGGCTTCCCCAAGGGAATAGCCCGCCAGAACGTTCGCGATCTGCATTACCTGTTCCTGGTAAACGATTACGCCCAGAGTCTCGGAGAGAATCGCCTCCAGTTGAGGCAGTTCGTAAACAACCTTCTTCCTGCCGTGTTTGCGGTCAATGAAGTCGTCGATCATGCCGCCCTGGATGGGGCCCGGCCGGTACAGCGCATTCAGTGCAATCAGGTCCTCAATACGCGAAGGTTCGTAGCGCCGCAGCACATCGCGCATTCCAGCGGATTCAAACTGAAACACACCGCTGGTAAGCGCTCGCGAAAAGATCTGATAGGCCTTTTCGTCGTCCAGTGGAATGGCCTCCGGCTGAATTTGTATCCCCCGGGTCTTGGCAATCAGCCCTAGCGCATCCTCAATGATGGTGAGGGTGGTAAGCCCAAGAAAATCCATCTTCAGCAAGGCCAGCTTTTCCAGCCCACCCATGTCGTACTGGGTAACAATTTCGTCCTTGTTTGTCTTGTAGAGGGGAACAATCTCTTTCAGCGGAATCGGGGAAATCACCACTCCCGCCGCATGCACTCCTGCGTTCCGCGCCTTGCCTTCCAGTCGCTGTGCCAGGTCGAGCACTTCCTTCACCCGCGGGTCCTGCTGTGCGGCTTCCTGCAGCTTTGGTTCTTTCTCGATCGCCTCCTTCAGCTTGATGTTCAGCACGGGCGGAATCATCTTCGTGATCCGGTCCACATCGGCGAAGCCCATATTCAGCACGCGCCCCACATCCTTGATGGCGGCCTTGGCTCCCAGGGTATTGAAGGTGATGATCTGGGCCACCTGCTCGCGACCGTACTTCTCGGTCACATACTGGATCACCTCACCTCGCCGCCGCGTGCAAAAATCCACATCCACGTCGGGAAAGCTGATGCGCTCAGGGTTCAGGAAGCGTTCAAAAAGAAGGTTGTACTGCAGCGGATCAATGTCTGTAATTCGGAGGCAGAAGGAAACCAGGCTGCCAGCGGCCGACCCTCGCCCCGGCCCCACAGGAATGCCACGAGAGCGCGCATAGCGAATGAAGTCCCACACAATCAGGAAGTACCCGGTGAACTTCATGCTCTCAATCAGCTTGATCTCTCGCTCCAGCCTCTCCTCATACTCTGCCAGGGAGTGCTTTAGCCGCCCTTGCGCTGCCTGTTGCCGGAGCACTGCACAGCGCTGCTCAAAACCTTGCCGTGTCACGTACTCGAAATAGGTTTCGAGCGAATGGCCCTCCGGAACGGTGAAATCCGGAAAGGGGTTGGGCACCTTTTCCAGTTTCACGTCGCAGCGCTGGGCAATTTCCCAGGTGTGGTCGAGTGCTTCTGGAAGCTCCCCAAACAGCCGCAGCATCTCTTCCTTTGACTTCAGGTAGAACTCCTGGCTGTCGAAGCGCATGCGGTTTGGATCAGACAAAACAGTACCCGTGGAGATGCAGAGCAGCACCTCCTGCAGCCGCGAGTCGCCCTTGTGCACGTAATGCGAATCGTTTGTCGCCACCAGGGGCATCCCTGTATCGCGTGCAAGGCGCACGATGTCGCGCATCACTACGGGGTCCTGCTCCAACCCGTGATCCTGAAGTTCCAGGAAAAAGTTGCCCTTTCCGAACAGGTCCTGGTACCCATACGCAAGGCTCTTCGCCACGTCGTACTTGCCTTGCACCACTGCTTCGTTGATGTCGCCCTTCAAGCACGCGGAGCTGCAGATCAGCCCCTTTGCATGCTGCGAAAGCAGATCCTTGTCGATGCGCGGCTTGTAGTAGAACCCTTCCGTGTAGGCGGTGGAAACCAACTTCACCAGATTCCGGTAACCCTCCTGGGTTTCGGCCAGCAGCAGCAGGTGGTTATAGCCATCCCCTTCTTTCCGCTCGCTCATCTTGCCCGGAGTAACGTACACCTCGCAGCCGATAATCGGCCTGACGCCTTTTGCCTTGGCGGTATTGTAGAACTCCACCGCGCCAAACAGATTCCCGTGATCGCTCATCGCGATGGCAGGCATCTCCATTTGCGCAGCGGTATCAATCAGCGTGGGGATATCGGCGGCCCCATCCAGCATGGAGTAGTCGGTGTGGCAGTGCAGGTGAACGAACGGGGCGTCTGAAACAGGCTTCGGCAAGGCAAACTCCAGCGGAAATCAGGATCTGGTCAAGGGGGAGTTCTTTCAGTATACGGGGCCACGACAGCCGCCTACGCAATGCGTGGTTCTATCCGGACGGCCCGCACTCCTACGAACGCTTGCATTCGCCCCGCCGCATCCTTGTCGCGCCGGAAGGAGTGCCACAGAGCGGCGTCTGTCACCGTGCAGCATTCGCAATCGAAAACATGCTCCATCGCTGCGCCGGTGGCCGCCAACTGCCGCCTGCAGGCCTCCGCAAGGTCAATGTGAGTCCTTTGGTCCAGGTCACCACGCTCGGGAAAAAGCTCTTGAAATTGCGCCGCTACCTCAGCGCCTACCTCAAAGGCATGCGCGCGAATGCACGGCCCAATCGCCACGATCAGGTCTTCCGGTTGCGTATGGAAGAGCTCCCGCAGGCGCGCCACCGCTTGGGGAAGCACCCCGGCCACCACCCCCCGCCACCCTGCATGTACCGCTGCCACCGCCCTGCGTTCCGGGTCCGCCAGCAGGATGGGTACGCAGTCCGCGGTGCGCACGGTGAGTAGCCGTCCCGGCTCATCGCTAATCAGCGCGTCGCCCTCGCCACAGTCAACCTCCTGCCCGGTTGGACGAACGACAATCGCGGAATGAATCTGGCGCAGACGTGCTACTTGAAATCCACCGGTGGGGCGCGCCGCATTCCGCGTCTCGAAACCATGCTCCAGCCAAGGCAGGCGCAATAGCGCCTCGCAGCGCAGTACGCCATGCGCATCAATTTGGAACCCATGGGGAATGCTGGCTGGCATCGGCACACACACTGGCAACTAGGCCGGGTTCTGCACCTGGGCGATCATGACTTGTTTTTTGAAATCCTCAAGCATCGTCTCGTCCAGGCGCACATCCGTAGGTCGTTTCACCAGATTTGGAGTCCCGTCGATCTTCTCCTGCAACTTCAGCAGGCCATAGAACAGGTTCTCCGGTCGCGGCGGGCAACCCGTGATGTACACATCCACCGGTACGATGCGATCCACGCCCTGGAGCACCGCATAGGTATTGAAAGGCCCGCCCACGCTGGAGCACGCACCCATCGAGATCACCCATTTCGGTTCCGGCATCTGGTCGTAAATGCGCTTCAGCACCGGCGCCATCTTCAGCGTCACCGTGCCAGCGACAATCATCAGGTCGCTCTGCCGGGGACTGGGCCGAAACACCTCGGCACCAAAGCGCGCGATGTCATAGCGCGGACTCGATGACGAAATCATCTCGATAGCGCAGCAGGCGAGCCCAAACGTAAGCGGCCACAGCGACGACTTCCGTGCCCAATTGAATACGTAGTCCACCGAGGTGGTGATCACGTTCTTCTCAAACTGGTTCTCAATAAACGACATAGCGAAACCCTGAGAACATCCGCGCCCGCGCGCACGTCCTACCCTTGCAGCAGGCGCGGCGCTCCGCGCTTTCTTCAAACTAACATAGACCAGCCAAAAATGACAAAGAAGTCCGATTTCACGCCTTCCCTCGACCGCGTGGCCAGCCCACGCCGTAATCCCGGTTCCGCCCGTCACACATCCATTGGTTTTCGTGGAAAGATGGTGGATTACTTTCGCGACATTCGCACAGAATGCGCCGGGGGCGTCGCCTCGTCAGGAACCGGGGCGTCGCATCGTCAGGAAATCGCATCTCTCGGAGTCAACCATGTTCACCCATCAACTTGCCTGGCAAAGGTCGCGCACTTTGCGCAAACGCTTCACCCTGGCATTCCTGGTTGTACTGCTCCTGTGCGGTTGTAGCCAGGTTCCCCCCTCGTCGCAGCAACCCATCGGTACAGACCTGTTCACCGCCGGTGAACAAGGCTATGAACTATACCGTATACCCGGGATTGCTGTGACAGCGAAGGGCACCCTGCTGGCCTACGCCGAGGCGCGCAAGACCGGGGGTGGTGACTGGGGTGTGATTGACGTCATGTTGCGGCGCAGCGAGGATAGCGGCCGCACATGGAGTACACCGCAGATCATCAGCAACGTGCGTAGCCCGATTGCCAAGAACCCCTTGGCCCTCGCCAAGAACCTTGGCTCCGACGGTGGCACCACATTCAACAACCCCATCGCCATCGCGGATTACAAAACAGGAGCGGTGCATTTTCTCTTTTGCGCCGAATACATGCGCGCCTTCTACACGCGAAGCGACGACGACGGCAAGACCTTTCCCGAGCCGGTCGAGATCACCGCGGCCTTCGATGACTTCCGCCCCGAGTACGATTGGAAGGTCATCGCAACCGGTCCGGGACATGGCATCCAGCTCAGGAACGGCCGCCTGCTTGTGCCGGTTTGGCTTTCAACGGGCACCGGTGGGCACGCCCACCGCCCTTCCGTGGTTGCCACCATCTTCAGCGATGACCACGGCGCGACATGGCAGCGAGGCGAAATCGCGGTTCCTAACAATGAAGACACCATCAACCCCAGCGAGACCGTAGCAGAGCAATTAGCCGATGGCCGGGTCATGCTGAACCTGCGCAGCGAGAGCAAGCGGAACCGCCGCCTCGTCACCCTCAGTGCCGATGGCGCCACCAATTGGAGCGAGCCCCGCTATCAAGAAGAATTGGCAGAGCCCATCTGCTTCGGCTCCATCACCCGCTTGAGCGGCGCTGGTGACGGACGTCCGAATAGGCTTCTGTTCGTAAACCCTGACAACCTGAAGCGGGGCGAAGTGGAAGGCGAACCCGGAAAAGGCCGCGACCGCAAGAACCTGACTGTCCAGTTGAGCGAAGACGACGGTGCAACCTGGACCACCAAGAAGGTAATTGACCGTGGCTGGTCTGGCTACGCAGATATTAATGTAGGCCCCGACGGCTCCATCTATTGTTTCTACGAACGCGGCGGCTTGGGCGATGACCATTTCCGCACCGCTTTCCTGACGCTGGTGAAGTTCGATCTGGAATGGCTCACCGATGGCAAGACGAAGTTGGAGCCAAAGCGCTAAAAGGATTCGTCAGGAGACGTTGCCGCCCTCCCCTGATATTGCGTCATGAATCGGACATATGCCGCCCTGCATGTCGAACATTCCGGAGCGGTTAAGGAGTAGCTTCTGTCTGGCGACGCTTACCGCTTTCGCCTGCGGAATGCTTCGGCGTCGGCTTCGGCTACACCCGACGCCCCCGCTCGTCATTCGCGCTCGCCGAATCATGTACGTCGCGTTATCACCACGATGATTCGCATCAGGTCAGTTCCCACTCACGGGCAGGCAGCGAAAACAAGAGCCTGACTTCGCAAAACCAAGGCGCCCAATCGTTCACTCTCACCGAATTTCCGGGCTCATTTTTTACCTTGCTTGACGCTCTGTAGCCCTCATGCTACGTTGAAGTGTCCTCAGGTGCCCCTATTGGGCATAACAGGGAAGCCGGTGAGAATCCGGCGCGGTCCCGCCACTGTAATGGAGGCGGCTGCTTCATGGAAGCCACTTGGGTGCATGCACTCAGGGAAGGCGAAGCGGCCGGCAGCGCAGGTCAACCCGTTTGACCAGCAACGCCACCTCTCAGCCAGGAGACCTACCTGAGGCCACATGGCTGACTTTCTGCGGAGCACGGAAAGAATGCGAATGTACACCATTCCCATCCTCGCGTCTTGCCCAAGCACCCCTAGCGTGCCCTGCGGAGTCTGCCTGCCTGAACCGGAGGTAGTCGTCCATGCGCGTGGTCCCGTTTTCTCACGCTAACCTCCGTACACTTCAAGCTGGCCGCGCCCCTCTTGCGTTGCTCGTTTCCACGTTGGTGATACTTGCCATTATCGGTTGGCTGGCGCCTGCCGCAGGCGTTGCCAAGGCAAACCGGGTGGATACCGACGGCCCCCCGCCCTTCGAGAACGGCCCCACAACCTGGCCGCGTACTGTGAAGGATTTCGATGAGTTCGCCATTCAACTTCAGCGGCCGGCAGAGCGCGTGGTTTCCCAGTATTGGTCCATCGATGAGTTTCTCTACACGGTCCTGGAACCGCAGCAGGTAGTGGGCGTGAGTGAGACCGCGTATCTTCCCGGGTTTAGCAATGTCCTGCCACAAGTGGAGCGCCACCGTCCGATAATCGCCAACGACCCCGAACGCGTCATCCGCACCAACCCGGACCTGGTGCTGATTTCCAGCAGTGCTCGCGCGGATATGGCAGCGCTCCTGCGCTCCACAGGCATTCCTGTTTACCGCCTGGCTACCACGTTCACCACGCTCCATCAGATCGCCGAAACCATCCAGGTTATCGGCTATCTCACGGGTCGCGAGGCCGAAGCCGGACAGGCGCACAGCCAGTTTCTGGACGCCGTCGAGCGCGCGCGCCGCAGCCGACCATCTGGCGTAGCCGCACCCCGTGTTCTTGGGCTCGGCGGTACATTCAGTTATGGCAAAAAGACACTCTTTCACGACATGGTAACCACCGTCGGCGCCATCAACCTCGGCGCGGAAGGGGGGCTTGAGGGCTACCAGCAGGTGAACTCAGAACAGATTCTCCGCTGGAACCCTGAATGGATTTTGGTCCCGGCCGAAAAGGGCAAGGAGGACCAGGTCCGCCGCCGCCTTCTCGAAGACCCGGCCATCTCCCTCACTCAAGCGGGTCGCGAAGGACGCATTCTCGTTTTTGACTCGCGCGTCTTCATGCCCATGTCCCCCTATTGCCAGCACTTTCTGGAGGCGCTTCCCCGCGAGCTTTATGGCGGCTAATTCCTCCCGTTTGGTAATCTACTATGCCCTCGTCGGTCCGGTTCTCGTGCTGAGTCTCGTGGCGGCGGTGGCGATCGGCAGCACGGAACTCGCTGCGGAGACAATTCTCCGCGCGCTGGCTGCCAAATTGCTCCCCGCCGGTTGGGTGGATGTCACCTCCGTTTCCCAGGCCGACCAGGTGATCGTTTGGATGATCCGCCTGCCGCGCGCGCTGGTGGCGGCGCTGGTGGGAGCGGGGCTTGCGCTGGCGGGCGCAGTAATGCAGGGTCTCTTCCGCAACCCCCTGGCCGAACCTGGCCTGGCTGGCGCTGGCGCGGGTGCGGTGCTGGGTGCGGTACTCGCCTTCGTCGCTGGCTGGAGTGCCACCGCGGTCGTCAGTCTGCCCGCCTGCGCCATTGCCGGTGCGCTGCTCTCCCTGCTTCTGGTATACGCCATGGCCACCCGAGCCGGCATCACGCCCGTTTCCACACTGCTTCTTGCCGGAATCGCCGTAAGTTCGCTGCTGAGCGCCGTCTCCAGCCTTCTGCTCTCGCTGAATATTGTGAACTGGCAGATTGCGCAGGAGATCGTTTTCTGGATGATGGGCGGGCTCGAAGCCCGCACCTGGACCCACGTTTGGCTCTCCGGACCTCTGGTTGCCCTTGGATGCGTGGTGGCGGTATTTCACGCCCGCGAACTTGACCTCATGCAGCAGGGCGAGGACGTCGCTGCGGCTTTTGGCGTGGATGTAGAGAACACCAAGCGCACCCTCATCTTCCTCGCCGCCCTGCTTACCGGGGCCAGCGTTGCCGTAGCGGGTTCGGTGGCCTTTGTGGGATTGGTGGTGCCCCACGCCGTGCGCATGATGCTGGGGCCTTCGTCTCGCACCTTGCTGCCTGCCAGCGCGCTGGGGGGCGCCATCTTCCTGGTACTCTGTGACCTCTTCGCGCGCACCGTGAATCCGCCCACCGAACTTCGTCTGGGTGTTGTCACCGCCCTCACTGGCGGACCCGTCTTCATCTGGCTACTCATGCGCCGTTACCGCGAGGCAAGCGCATGAGCACACTTCTGGAGGCTCGTTCGCTCTGCGTGGAAAGAGGCGGCCGCACTCTGCTGAAAGAGGTGTCCCTCCGCCTGCAAGCAGAGGATTTTGTAGTGATTGCCGGCCCTAACGGTAGCGGCAAAAGCACCCTGCTCCGCGCGCTGGCGGGCATTTGGCAAGTCTCCGCGGGGGAAGTCCTGCTCGAAGGACAGCCTCTCGCCAGCCACAGCCGCAGACAGATTGCCAGGATGCTCTCCTATGTACCGCAGGACACTCGCATGGACTTTGGCTTCACGGTGCGCGAGATCGTTACCATGGGGCGGCATCCCCACATTGCCCGCTTCGCGGCGGAAGGCGCGCGCGACCGTGATGCTGTTGAAGAAAGTATGGCCATCTGCGATGTTGGCCATTTGCGCAACCGCGCCGTAAATACGCTCTCTGGCGGTGAGCGCCAGCGCGTGCTCATCGCCCGCTGCCTGGCGGCGGAGCCCCGCTGCATCCTGCTCGACGAACCTACCGCCAGCCTCGACCTCGAACACGCCCTCGGCATCTTCGCGCTCGCTCAGCGCCTCAGCGCCCACGGCCGCGCCATCGCCATGGCGACTCACGATCTAAACAGCGGTTTGCGCTTTGCGCAATCGGTCGTGCTTCTCAATCACGGCGAGGTAACCCACAGCGGTCCCGCTGGCCATGCCCTACCATCCGCTGTCCTGGAAGAAGTGTTTGGCGTACGTCCTGAACGCCTCGTGGATTCCGCCGGCCTACCCCACTACCTGTTCCACCAGAAGTAGTCTCAGCAGGGCCTACCCCAAATGTGTCAAGCGTTTAGCTGGCGGCAATCGGATTGGCGCTATACGCTCGCATTTCAAATACCCGGGCCGCCTCGTCTCCGTTAGTTTTTTTCACAACCAGCCGGAGACGATCCACCTGCTGCGGCGCGAACACAACCCGATTCAGGCGCTGGTGGTTGCCCTCCACCGTAGCCACAGTCTCGTAGTTGGAGGAGCCTGGCCTCCGCACCTGCACTTCATAGTCGCGTACTGTCTCTGGTTGCGGTGCGCGAATGATCGTGCGGGTCATCCGGTCATTCGACGTCAGCGTAAGTTCCCGTTCAAACCCGGTATCGAACGTGATCTGCACCCAACCCACTGTCTTTGGCTGGTCCCATGCAAGTTCAATCCACGCTGGCTGCTCTCCCAACTTAGCCGCCCAGTGGTTCTTGGCTCCCTTCGGAATATCCCTCACCAGACTGTTCAGGATCTTCTCCGGCTCTCGCCCTTCCTCATGCCCACAGGCCAGCACCTTCGCGCTGCGTGCATGGTCCAATGGATCCTGATTGGTGATCCGCTCAATGCTTTGGTCGTCCCGCAGCAGGCTCTGCTGCAGTCGGCCAAGCCGTTGCTTGTCCTTCGCGATTTCTCTCGGGCTTACCCCTTCCTTCACGCATTGCGCCGCCGCGGTCCCGGCTGCCTGCCCCAGCACGGCGCAGGTGGCCATCACCCGCGTAGAGGAAAACGCCACGTGCGATGCACTGATGTTACGGCCTGCCATCATCAGGTTCTGAATGTTCCGGCTGTACAGGCACCGGTACGGGATGTTGTACACCTCCCGGGTGCGGATCTGCTGCGCCGGCTCCAGGTCCGCGCGGTCGAACCCGCCCGGAGGATGGTCGTCCATCGGCCAGCCTCCCATGCACACGGAATCCTCAAAGTGCCCTCCGGTCTCCAGGTCCTGCTGTTTCAGCATGTAGTCGCCCAGCAAACGACGGCTCTCGCGCTTCCCGGGCATCATCCCTACCCAATCCATCGCCCAGCGCCTGGAATTCGGGTGCTCTCCACTGTTCTTGATGTAGTCCCACACTCCCATCACAATTGCCAGCAATTCGAATCGGATGCGTTCGTTGTCATGAATGGTGTTCAGGTGGCCGCCCCACTCTACCCACCAATAGCCGTATTCCCAGAATTCGGTACCGCGATGCTTCAGGTGCTCGCGCGTCACTTTACGCGCCCATTTTGGCGGGGTGAACGGCATCGCCCGGTCATGCAGCTTGGAAGTGAACAGAATGCTGTTGCCCATCGTCTCCGCATCCGCCTTCTGTGGAGCGAGGCTCTCGCCCAGTTCACTCTGCGCCTCCCGCCCATATCGCGTATCCGCCCCTGCTTCCAGCCCCAGGCGGCTGTCCCCTGTGCAATCCAGAAACATCTTCGCCGCAATGCGGTAAAGGTGTTCAGTGCGGTCGCAGCGCACCATCACCCGTTCAATCCTGCCTGCCTTTGTCTCGGCCGAGTACAGGGCGGCATCCAGCAACAGCGTGATGTTTGGTTCTGAGACGCACTTGTCATACAGCAGCAGGTCCCAAAGTTCCCAGCAGCGCTGCGGGTTGTTCGCCGCGTCATCCAGCCGCAGTTCTTCCAGGATGCCGCCTTCCCGCCAGCCGGGCCTTCCCTTGTGCGAGTTTGCGCCCACAATGTGCATCTTCACTTCACTGGAGGAATTGCCGCCCAAGCGGGAGCGGTCCTGTACCAGAATCACCTTGGCACCATGGCGCGCGGCGGCAATCGCAGCGTGTACGCCCGCGGGGCCTCCGCCTGCAACAAACACATCGCAGCTCATGTCCACCAACCGCATGTTCGGCTCCGGCGAGGCTAATCGCGTATTGGCCTCAGATAACGGCTGGATGCGCTGGATAATCTGCTGCGCGTCCAACGGCCTGGGTGCCGTCTCTCCTGCAGGGGAGCCCCCACTTTGCGTCAAGCCCTGCCCGTTCACGTAGAGCGAGTATGTGGTTAGCCCGGCTGCTGAGCGAAAGAGATCTCGACGTTTCAAGTGAACCTGCCTTCTGCAAGACTCCATGTCATGGGGTTCCTGCCGGACGCCATGCGATTACTGCCGGCAATCGCGAACAGTTCCAGCGATAGTCCAGCCTGCTGTAAGCATACGTGCCATGTGGCAATCGGGCAACACCCTTTTCCGACGCGCCCGCCGCGATAAGATACTGGATACCCGGCCGCCATGCCGTTTCCATTTTGCTCTTTCAGGGGGATGTCGCCTTGATGAATCGTCGCCAGTTTTTCATGAGCGGAACTGCCACCTTTGCCAGTTCCCGGCTCGCTTGGGCACAAGACCTGCTTGGCTCCAAGCCCAAACGCGTAGGCTTAATTGGCACGGGATGGTATGGCAAGGCAGACCTGCTGCGGCTCATCCAGGTGGCGCCGGTGGAGGTAGTTTCCCTATGCGATGTCGACAATCAGATGCTTGCCGGCGCTGCGCAGATTGTCGCGGAACGGCAGGCATCCAAAAAGACACCCCGCACCTATAGCGACTATCGCCAGATGCTCAAGGAACGCGACCTTGATATCGTGCTTATCGGCACTCCCGATCATTGGCACGCTCTTACCATGATTGAGGCGGTGAAATCTGGCGCAGACATCTACGTCCAAAAGCCCATCAGCCTGGACGTCATTGAGGGCCAGGCCATGCTTGCGGCAGCCCGCAAATATGGCCGAGTGGTGCAGGTGGGTACGCAGCGTCGGTCCACCCCCCACCTCGCGGAAGCCATCGAGCAGATCATCAAGCCGGGTAAGCTTGGCAAGATTGGCCATGTGGAAATTTATTGCTACTACCACATGCGCAATCAGACCGCCCCACCCGACATTGACCCTCCCGAGTATCTCGATTGGGAAGCCTATACCGGACCCACCCGCATGCGTCCCTTCAACCGTCTGGTGCACCCTCGCGGCTGGCGGAATTTCACTGAGTATTCCAACGGAATCGTCGGCGATATGTGCATCCACATGCTTGATGCGGTGCGCTGGATGCTCGACCTCGGCTGGCCCACTCATATCTCTTCGAATGGCGGCATCCTTGTCCAGACCAACGCAAAAGCCAACACCACGGATACCCAAACCGCGGTTTTCCAGTTCCCGGAGTTCCCCGTCACCTGGACACACCGCACTTGGGGCACCGCACCAGACCCGAAATACCCCTGGGGCGGCACCATCTATGGCGAGAAAGGCACGCTCAAGTTCAGCGTCATGGGCTATGACTTCATCCCTGTCGGCAAAGACGAGCAGCCTATTCACAAGGACGTTACTTACGAGCTTGAAGAATATCCTGAGGACAAGACAGAGAAGGATCTTGAGCGCCATGTAGCCCCGGCCATGCGCTATCACATGAAGGATTTCCTGAAGGCAATCGCCGAACGCGGCAAACCCGTCGCGGATATTGAACAGGGGCACATCAGTACAGCAAGCTGCATTCTGGCAAACATTGCACTTGCCACTGGACGCACGCTGCAATTTGACCCTGCGAAGCATGTCGTCACCGGCGATACCGAAGCCACCCGCATGCTCGCCCGAGCCTATCGCGAAGGTTACGTTCACCCTGATCCAAAGACAGTCTAGAGCCTAGCGAATCCTAAGGACCCATCAAGTTCAGACTTCACCGGGAGGCATCTACGCATGTTGCGAATATTGTGGTTCATTGCGCTCCTTTGTACACTCGCCGGAATCGGCGCAGCTCAATCTCGCTTTCAGCCAACATGGGAATCGCTCGACAAGCGCGACACCCCCCAGTGGTTCCTTGACGCAAAGTTCGGAATCTTCATTCATTGGGGCCCCTATGCTGTCCCCGCCTACGCCCCCGTGGGCCAGTATGCCGAATGGTATTGGCGGCATCTGGAGCGCGGCCCCATGCACCAGGGCAAGCCAAACCCCACCTACGAGTTTCACCAGCGCAACTATGGCAGCCAGTTCCCCTACGCTAACTTTGCTTCCCAGTTCCGGGCAGAACTTTTTGAGCCAGGCCAGTGGGCAGAACTCTTCCGCAAGGCCGGCGCAAAGTATGTGGTGCTCACCTCCAAACACCATGACGGCTTCACCCTTTGGCCCAGCCAGCATGCCGATGCCAGTTGGGGCAAACCCTGGAATGCCGCCGCCGTAGGCGCCAAACGCGATCTTTTAGGCGACCTCACGGAGGCCGTTCGCCAGAGTGGACTCCGCATGGGGTATTACTATTCGCTTTACGAGTGGTACAACCCGCTTTGGGAGAAGGATCGCAAACAGTACGCCATCCAGCACATGCACCCACAATTCAAGGATCTGGTTACCCGCTACAAGCCGGCGGTCATTTTTTCCGATGGCGAGTGGGACATGCCCAGTGAGGACTGGAAATCCCCCGAACTCCTCGCCTGGCTCTACAACGAATCCCCCGTCGGCAGCGACGTGGTGGTGAATGATCGCTGGGGCAAGGACTCCCGCCATAAGCACGGGGACTACTACACCACGGAGTACGCCGCCGGCATGGATAGCGACGCCCACGCCTGGGAAGAAAACCGGGGAATGGGTTTTTCGTACGGCTACAACCGGGCCGAAAACCTTGGCGACTACCGCACCGGGCGCGAATTCATTGTGATGCTGGTTGACCTTGTCAGCCGGGGCGGCAACCTGCTGCTCAACGTGGGTCCCACCGCGGACGGGCGCATCCCCGTCATCATGCAGCAACGCCTGCTTGAGATCGGCGAGTGGCTCGAAGTAAACGGCGAGGCCATCTACGGCACACGCACATGGAAACTTACCCGCCAGTGGAGCGCTGGAGCGGTGCCGAAACTCGAAACCGGCGAGTACAAGGTGAAGTACGACGTACTTGATTTCACTGACCGCCCCAAGCCGGGCCAAGCCCGTATTGAAGCCTTCTTCACACGGAAGGGCGACGATCTCTATGCCATCCTGCCCCACTGGAAACAGGGTGATTTTGTCCTGAAGCAGACCCAACTTGCCCGCGGTACCGAGGTTACTCTTCTGGGCGTAGGCGGCAATCCGCTCACATGGCGGGCCAGCGGCAATGATGTTCTTGTACAAATGCCGAACTACCCCGAAGGCTTACCCACCGCGCGACAGCAGTCCTGGGTCTTGAAGCTCAAGGGTGCACTCGCGAACTAGGAGCACTTGGGCCTCAGCCCACTAGGTCTTAAGCTTTCAGTCATACGGATCGCCCGCCAGCTGCAGCAACCGGTTGCGCAGCACGGCGGGCCACTCCGTCCCGAAGCGTTCCCTTGGAAACACGGGCTTCTGGCACCAGGCGCCACGGTCGCTGATGTTTAGCACACGCAGAATCGCCTGCTCCACTTCATCCCTGGAGAGCCTCCTGGCGAGCCCGTCGAGTGCGCGCGCAAACGAAGACGCTGATTCCCTTTCCCGGTCCAGCGGACGAAGACCCGCCGCAGCATCAAGAAACCGCGCCCCTGGATCCCCGCAAAGGCACGCCTTCATCAGCGTCTGGTGAGCCAAATCTGGCTGCTTGGCAGGTTCTTCCTCTCTCGCATTCACAAGAGCACGCGTGGGTAAACCGCGAATGTCGATATCAATATCCAGGACGCGAATCTCCATCGGATAGACAAACCACTGGTCGTCGATCAGCACCTGTGGCTCCAGCTTCAGCCGTCTTGCCCGATAATTCCGCGGTGGCTGTACCTCCATCCAAAACGTGTAGGTGGTACGTTCCGCCGGTCGTTCCGCCGCGGGTATGCTTTCGCTTCGAAACGGAAGCAGCACATGTTCCCGGCGGGTGATACGCCATCCCTCGGGCCCTTCCTCCACCACCTCTCGCAGCATCCGCACACGCATGGCGTTGTTCGGGTTCTGCCCCACATAAAGCCGAAACTGCTGTCCGGGCTCCACATCCACCACCACCCGGAACGCATTCCACGCGCCGCGAATCAACGGCGGAGACAATACTTCCACTGGCTGTTGAATTCCGTCCTGGGGAAAAAGTTCCCCTGTGGGCGTAAACCGCGCGAACTCTGTCATGGTTCGCACGGGTTGGGCGGCCAGAGCGCCACACCACAGGAGCACCAAGGCGGCTATAATCACGCCGCGCATGCCTCTGCCCTTCACTGGTCTACCGCATTCTCTTGGCTGTCGTCCCTGGCTGCGTAGGCGAAAAATCATTCCCTCCATCCTAGCCTCTGCCGCAGCGAGGCCGCAGCCGGGCTATTCTGTACCTTTGGCCTTCTAAAGGAGTTCGCCTTGCAGATCAAGATCAATCGTATTCATCCTGATGCCGTCCTGCCCGCCTACGCGCACGGGCCGGGGGAAGACGCCGGCCTCGACCTCCGCTCAGTACAGAGCCTTACCCTGGAGCCCGGTGTGCCGCAAGCCGTCCCCACCGGTTTGCAATTGGAGATTCCCCCTGGCTACGAGGGTCAGGTTCGTCCTCGCAGCGGGCTTGCGTTGAAGCACGCGATCACGGTTCCGAACTCTCCCGGCACCATCGACCCCGGCTACCGTGGCGAGGTGAAGGTCATCCTGCTAAACCTGGGCAATGAACCGTTTGCGGTTGCGGCCGGAGATCGGATTGCCCAGTTGGTCATCGCTCGCTATGAAGCCATTGAATGGGTGGAGAGCGACCTCAACCA
>CAZUAX010000006.1:9140-62863 GCA_964618435.1 uncultured Solibacteraceae bacterium | reverse complement strand
TGGCAAAGCGAACCGCCTCGCGACATGCATGTTGGAGGGTCACTTTCACAAAAATGCCCCAAGCAATGTCAACGGTCACAACCAGGAAAGGAAGAAGCACGATCATAGCCAAGGCGCCAGCCAGTGTCTCTGCTCCTTTTTGGCGGCGCCTACGAATCAATCGGCCCTCGTTTAGCTCCCCGTCTCTCATATCGCTCTCCCTTCTAAGCGGGACTACATTCTACGTTTCGACAGTAATTCCACATTCCATGGCGATTCGCCGCAATCGTTCCCGTTGCCAGCGACATACCATGCTGCGTCGAGGCAAGCATGCGGGTTGGCTATAGATCAGGAATCGGCTTCGAAGAATTCGATCGGGCCTGGTTTGCTACCAGGAGGCCGATGAACAATGCGATGGTCTTCGCCAAAACAGTAGACCTGGACACGAACATCGAGTCCAATCCAGGTCTTCCCTACGGATGATTATGCGGAAGTGGTGTGAATAACTCAATAGACTTTGGTGCCGAATAACGATGAGTACCATAGGAGTCCACCCGAAAGTTTCCATCGGCGTTCCGATCGTGTTACCGATCTATACGAGATTCGTGGCAGTCCTTAGCGGCCAGAGGAAAATGAGGAATTTTCAGGTAGTACTCGCTGCGTATCCAGGATATGTCTCAATTTAAGTCGGCCAAGCGATTGAAGAGCGTGATTTCGCCAACCCCAGGGGAGGGGAAGCCCTCCAGAGGCGGGCGTGCACATTCTGGCAGTGCATCGATCGATTGCTTATTGATGAGAGTACGAACTCAATAATGAGATTGCGAAGCAAGTACTGCTGTGTCTGGTGAAGGGAACAGGGTAGTACTCTAATGCGCACCAAGTATCCTATTTTTCAATCACTTAAAAATTTTTTCCGGTTTTGGCTTGACAAAGTGATCTTTCAGACGAAGAGTAGTACTTGAAGCGAGCCGGAAACCCGGCGAGCTGACGAAGAGTTCTGGGCGGTTCTGCCAGGTAGGCGGAGGATGCCAAGTGGCCTGCTACAAGGGCCGTGAATACCCCAAAGATTCTTTGGAGTGTGGAAACGGTGAATGTAACGAGCTGGTTGACTTAGGTTTCTCATCGGCTGGAGAATCGCTGGTTCTTGATGTTTACCGAGATTGGGTTCGTCAGAGTGCGGGTGGTCAGTTTTTTACTGATAAAGTCTTGGTAAATATGGATTTGGCAATCGAAAGTACTAGGGCAAATGGAGAGTACTGGATACCTTTCGCCCTTAAATTTTCGATGAACTTCGGTTAGACTTGCTTTGTCGGATCAGAAAGCATCTGATCACGAATGACAGAAACGACCGAACCTGCGAGCTTCGGAGTGCTGGGGGCAGGAGCTGATGGGCAAGCGCCCAAAGGCAAAGCCTGACAGAACTACTAGGTCCGCAAAAATTGTTTCGAATCAGAAAATCACTTTGCGAGGAAGAGACCATGCTGAACATGTTTAAGAATTTCGTACGGGAAGAAGAAGGCCAGGATCTGGTGGAATACGCGTTGCTTCTGGCTCTGGTTGTGTTGGTGGTTGCCGGCACGCTGCCGACCCTGACCACCGCCATCAGCGGTGTGTGGACTAACGTTTCCGGCCAGCTCGGCGGCGCCGCCAGCTAGTCAAGCGACCTTTCTCATAGGGCAGGCGACGCGAAACAGATTTGCAGATCGCCAGCCCGCTCAACGAGGCTGCAAACGACATGGGGCGGGGTAATCCAAATCGGGTTACCCGCTTTCCATTTATCGCAGTGTAGCTGGCGCTAGCCTCGACAGCCCGGTGCTTTGCGGGTGCGCCCGCATCTGAGCTTCGGGCCTTGGTGGCCACTGAGCCAGCTTGGTATCACTGCGTCAACTTAACAAGTCCAGGTTGTCGATAGGGCATTCGGCAATCGGATTAAAGACCGTACCCAGACTGGCCGATCTCCTCACCAGGTGGTTGTGGACGGCAGCGGCAGTTGCAAGCAGCCGGAAGGTCGGCCAGGAATGGAAACACATTCCTGGTCGGCTTGCCTTTCTCAACTGCGGAGATGAGGGCACCAAACCCCGGCGGCGGGCAGGTGCTGTTGCGTGGTTGGCTCTTGGATTTAGCTATTTGGATCAATGAAGCTGCAATCACGCTGTCGGGCGAACGTTTCAGTGCCACTACGCTGAAACATCGCTCTTGTGATTTGTGTGCAGTCGGGGTATGAATAGAGTGCCCGAGATAGCGGTTCCACTGAAGTCCGTATTGCCGGACAGGGCGCTGTGTTGAGAAGAGGCCATCAACAAAAGGCCCCCACCACAGCGTGGACAGTGATGAAGCGGGGATAGCCGAATGAATAAGAGATTTTTGTCTGTTCTTGTATTTGCGGTGGTGGTGGCGGGCTTGGCTAGTCTGGTGTTGTACCTCCAGATTCGCAGCAGGCTCAGCGGCCCGGAAGGTCCCAAGGCCACCAACCAAATTGTTGTCGCGACACGCCAGCTTGAGATCGGTACTGTGATCAAGGAGGGGGATGTCAAAGCAGTACCCTGGGTGGGGGATGTCCCCAAAGGGGCGATGACAGATCCTCTGCTGCCGGTGAAGCGCGGAGTGGTTTCCACTATTTACGCCAGTGAGCCTGTGCTTGACAGCCGTCTTGCCCCAGAAGGCGCTGGCGGCGGACTCGCCGCAACGATTCCCAAAGGCATGCGCGCCGTCGCCGTAAAGGTCGATCAGGTGATCGGTGTCGCCGGTTTTGTGTTGCCTGGAATGCGTGTAGACGTAATTGTGGCCGGGAGCCCGGGTCGCGACGTCAGCGACCGCGGCATGATGTCCAAGCTTCTCCTTCAGAACATCGAGGTCCTTTCCGCCGGTCAGAATATCCAGAGGGATGCGGAAGGCAAACCGATTCAAGTGCAGGTCGTGAACCTGCTGGTCTCGCCGGAACAGGCGGAAAAACTTACCTTGGCCAGCTCCGAAGCACGCCTCCAACTGGTGCTGCGCAATCCTCTCGATACCGAAGAAATCTCCACATCCGGTGCGGAATATCCCACGCTTTTCACGGGCGTATCGCGGCCAGTGAAAGCGGCCGCTCCTGCGGCCCCGGTACGCCGGGCACCCGCGGTGCAGGCCGCGCCGCCGCCACCACCACGGCCCACGGTTGAAGTGATTCACGGGCTGGATCGCAGCGAGCGGGAGATCGATTCGAACTTGGGAGGCGCACGTCGATGAGTAAACGCAATTCAGTGATGTCCGGCATCGCAGGCCGAAACCTGCGCCGTCTGGCCGCAGCAGCGGTGCTCCTGCTTACGGGAGCAGGAATTGGCCTCGCGGCCGAAAACGCGAATGCCGTGCAAAATGATGGACGCACAAGTCCTCGTGACCTGTTTGTGATGGCGGGCAAGTCGATCGTGGTACAGACGCCTTCCGTGATCCAGCGCGTGGTGGTGAGCGATCCCAAGATTGCAGAAGCGCTGCCAGTTACCCAACAGGAACTGGTGCTTCATGGCCGCGCCGAGGGCGAGACCAGCCTGATTCTCTGGACCGCCGGAGGCGGGCGCGTTTTGTTTGACTTGAAGGTGCAGGCGAACAAGAGTAAATGGCAGGAGATGGTGGACGGCGTCCGGCAGGAGATGCGGCTGGAGTTTCCAGACTCCGACATTGATGTCCGGCTGGAAGGCGAAGATCCGGACCCTGAAAAGCGCCGCGTCTATGTCCGTGGCACTGTGGGTGACATGGTAAGCGCGCAGCGGGCGATTTCGATTGCGGCGGTTATTGGCAAGCCGGTGAATTTGTTGAAGGTACTCACGGCCGAGGCCGAACCCCAGATTCTGCTTCGTGTCCGCTTCGCGAATGTGGAGCGTGCGGCCGTGAGTGAACTGGGTGCAAACCTATTCAGCACTGGCGCCACCAATACGGTCGGTCGTGTGGGCACAGGGCAGTTCTTTGCCCCTAATGTGGAGATTACAAACGATGGCCCGCAGGTGACGCTCTCCGATGCCCTGAATGTGTTCCTGTTTCGTCCGGATCTGAATTTGGGCGCGACGATTCGGTTGCTTCAGCAGCGCAGGCTGGCCGAAGTATTAGCCGAACCGAACCTGCTGGCAATCAACGGCAAACCGGCCAGCTTCCTTGCTGGCGGAGAATTTCCGTATCCGATTCTGCAAGGTGGCGGCGCGGGTCTTGGGCAAATTACCATCCGGTTCCGCGAGTTTGGTATCCGCGTGAACTTCGTTCCCACGCTCACCTCCAGAGGCACCATCCGCCTGGCGGTGGAGCCGGAAGTGAGTTCGCTCGATTTTGCCAATGGCCTTGTAGTGCAAGGGATTCAGATTCCCGCCCTTTCGGTGCGCCGTGTGCAAACGGAAGTGGAACTTGAGGACGGCCAAAGCTTTCTGATTGGCGGATTGCTCGACAATCGCGTCACCGAAAACCTGCAGAAAATGCCAGGTTTGGGCGACATTCCATTGCTCGGACGGCTATTCCAATCGAGAAGCCTCACCAAGAACAACTCAGAACTGCTGGTGATGGTGACGCCGGAGTTGGTGCGTCCCATCCAGAAGGGCGGAAAAGTTCCTGAAGTGGAATTCCCGGTACCGTTCATGGAAGGTGCACCGATGGAGCCCAAGGCTCATCCGTCCCAAAACGATACGGGTGCAACGCCGCTAAGCCGTCCGCGTTCTGCGGTTCCCTACGAGTCCGTTGCTGAGGAGTACGAGAAGTTCTCCAAGCAGAACGTGGGCGATGCGGAGCAACAGCAGAATGTACTGCAATTCGTTCCTGCAGTCACCAGTCCAACTGGCGGCCCCGTGGCTCCCACCGGTGGTGGTGGCGGGGGCGGAAACTAGCCGATTGGAGAGCATTTGGTTACGGGGTGGGCGTCGCCTTTGATGGGTCGCCCTCCCCGTACGAAAATGGGAATCTCATGGAACCGATTACCCTAGGTCTGATTGTTCGCAAAAACTCGCTCCGGTCAGAGATCCAATCTTTGCTGGAACGCTCGCCGGTCCGCGTTGTCTTGGAAGTCTCTGAGGTCGACAATCTCAGCGACCTCATGATGCAGGTGGAGCGTGCCCAGCCCGATGGCGTTCTGCTCGACGTTTCCGCGGTAGACGAGTCCTTGAGTGAGGCAGTGCGCAGGCTTCGGTCCACCGCGGCGGCGCCCTTTGTGGTTGCTCTTCACACTTCGTCGGATACGCAGATCATTCTGGACGCAATGCGAGCGGGGGCTAGCGAGTTTCTGTTTCCGCCCTTTGAAACCACCCTGCAGCCCGCTTTGCAGCGGTTGGGTTCGGAGCGTGTTCAGCAGAAGAATCCGCAGCAGGTAGATGGCAAGGTGCTTGCCTTCCTTTCGGTGAAGGGCGGATGCGGATCTACGACGCTGGCCTGCCACCTTGGGGTAGAACTGCACCGCGCCAGCATGCAGCCGACGTTTCTGGCCGACTTCGATCTGGATGCCGGAATCATCGGCTTCTTGATGAAGGTGCAATCGCGATACACGCTGCTCGATGCAGCCAAGAACGTGTACCGGCTGGACCCAAGCTTCTGGAAAGCGATGGTGTTCAAGCATCGTACTGGAGTCGACGTGCTAAAGGGGCCGCCACCGGCTCTCACGCATACGGTTCCCAACCAGGATGAGGTTCGCGCGATCCTCCGGCTTTCGAAGTCGATGTATAACTACACGATTCTCGATCTGGGCCGCGGATTGAACCGATTGTCGTTGAGTACGCTTGAGCTTGTGGATACCGCCTATCTGGTGACGGTGCCGGATGTGCCAAGCCTCCACCAGGCAAAACTGATTATCTCCGCATTGCGGGATTACGGCTTTGGGCAAGGAAAGCTTCAACTGTTGTTGAATCGGATGCAGAAGACGCCGGAGGTCACTCCCGCGGAGTTGGAGCGGGCCATGGGACTGCCCGTCTTCGGCTCGATTCCCAATGACTATTTTCCGCTCTATGAGGCTTATGCCGAGGGTGGTTTGTTGCCGGCGAAAAGCAAATTGCTGAGGCACTATGAGAGCCTCGCACGCAAGATTGCAGGCATTCCCGAGGAGAAGAAAGTCACCAAGACTGGATTCTTCAAACAGGTTTTCAATGGAGTGTAAGTGAATGGCAGTGGGTATCCAGGGAAATCTTCCCCGCACGAATCCGAATGAAGCCAACTGGGTGAACCGGCTGTTCCAGGCCAGTGAAAACCTGGAGCATCAGGAACTCAAGTTTATCCTGCACCGCAAATTGCTGGAGCGGGTAAACCTGGAATTGCTGGCAACCATCGACACAGAGAGCGCTAGGGAAGACCTGCGCGTAATTCTCAGCCGGTTGGTGGATGAGGAAAAGACCCCGCTGAGCATGCTCGAAAAAGAGCGTGTGACGCAGGAGGTTCTGGACGAGGTGTTCGGTTTAGGTCCGCTGGAGCCACTTCTGCAGGACCGTAGCATTTCGGACATCCTGGTGACGACACCGTACCTTGTCGTAGTGGAGCGCAATGGACGTCTGGAACGCACTTCCGTGCAGTTCAAGGACAATTCCCACCTGCTGCGAATTATCGAAAAGATTGTTTCGCGGGTAGGCCGCCGTGTAGATGAAAGCTCGCCCATGGTGGACGCCCGTCTGCCCGACGGCAGCCGCGTCAACGCCATCATTCCCCCTCTGGCGGTGGACGGACCCCTGCTGTCGATCCGGCGTTTTGGCCGTTCCCCGCTCACTCCGGATAAACTCGTGGCAAACCACTCCGTTACCACGGAGATGATGGAACTGCTGAAGGCTTGCGTGCGCGCAAGGCTAAACATGATCATCTCGGGCGGTACGGGTTCTGGAAAGACAACTCTGTTAAATGCGCTGTCGTCGTTCATTCCAGAAACAGAGCGCATTGTCACCATCGAAGATGCGGCTGAGCTTCAACTGAACCAGTGGCACGTAGCGCGTTTGGAAACCAGACCGCCCAACGTGGAAGGCAAGGGTGCCATTCGTCAGCGCGAACTGGTGATCAATGCCCTGCGTATGCGGCCTGACCGTATTGTGGTGGGCGAGACGCGCGGCGAGGAAGCCATCGACATGCTTCAGGCTATGAATACAGGTCACGACGGCTCGCTTACCACCATCCACGCCAATACTCCTCGCGATGGTTTGGGACGTCTCGAGGTAATGGTGGGCATGGCCAATGCCAATATGGGTATTCGCGCCATTCGCCAGCAGATTGCCTCCGCCGTCGATTTGTTCGTCCAGGTATCCCGCATGAGTGACGGTACCCGCCGGATTACCCATATTACAGAGTGTGTGGGTATGGAAGGTGAACAGGTTACTACCCAGGATTTGTTCAACTTCATCAAAACTGGAATCTCACAGGACGGTCGGGTTTTAGGCAGATTCCAGCCCACCGGTGTACGTCCTCGCTTCTATGAACGCCTAGTGGCTTCCGGTATCCGGTTGCCCGCATCTGTCTTCGAGACTGCTATGGAAATTAGCTAACAGAGATATTCAACGGGAGCACACGTCACCATGCCATCCATCGTAATCGTTATCTTCCTGGTGTTGCTCGTCGTGGTATTCGGCGCCACCATGGCAGGCTTGATGCTGGTGGAGAAAAAGCGCGAGCAGAAAGTCGTGGGAATGCTCAACACCCTGGCAGGGAAGAGCAACGAAAAGGTGAAGCTGAAGCGGACCTCCATCGAGAAGGCGCCCACTGGAGAGTCGAGCTTGGAGAAACTGGCGGCTCGCTTCGCGCCAATGGGCAGGGTGGAATCCATCGTGCAACAGGCCGGAGTGGCCTGGACCAATTCCCAGTTTATCGGCATGACCGCAGGATTCGCCCTCGCCGGAGCGATTGCCTCGAGGTTTTTCACGCTCGGATTTCACCCAGCCCTGGAAATGGCGGTACTGGCTCTTGTAGCTGGTTGTATTCCACTAGCAATTTTGCGCTTCAAAGCGAAAAAACGAATGGCGGCCTTTGAAGCCCAACTGCCGGATGCTCTGGAGTTTCTAGCAAGAAGCATGCGCGCGGGCAATGCGTTTTCAGTGAGCCTGGAGATGCTTGGGCGCGATAGTCCAGACCCCCTCGGAATCGAGATCCGGCGCGTCTACAACGAACAAAATCTTGGCAGTTCTGTTGATGTTGCGCTTCGTAATCTCACTGCCCGGGTTCCTTTGGTGGACGCCCGATTCTTTGTCTCAGCGGTGTTGCTGCAGCGCGAGACGGGTGGCAATTTGAGTGAGATCCTCACCAATCTTGCCTATATCATTCGTGAGCGATTCAAGCTGCGTGGCATGGTGAAAGCAATCAGTTCGCAGGGGCGATTTACTGCAGGGGTGCTTACCGCAATTCCCATTGGTCTGGCGGTTATCCTTTCTTTTATTGCGCCCGCCTATCTGGATGACATGATGAATGATCCGGATGGTAAGTTCATCCTGCTTTTTGTTGCAGGGGCGATTATCGTGGGCTACTTCATCATGGAACGAATCATCGATATTAAGGTGTAAGAGAGAGGGGCGGAAGATGATTCCGATTGCAATCAGCGTTGGGCTCTTTGTTGCCATCACGGGCATTATCGTAGCGTTCGGCTATTTCTACTATGTCAGGCCAAGCCGCCTGATCCAGCAGTTGAGCCCCGAATCCACTGCGCCTCAGCTTAGGTCCATTGGCGTACCCGCGAAAAGAGAGGGTGCCATCGTCAAGGTGATCCAGGAGCTTGGCGAGAAGGTTCCCGCCTCTCCCAGCGACGTCGGTGACCTGCGTAAGCGCTTGATTATGGCGGGCTTCCGTAATGAAGCCGCCCTTGCGGTGTTTCGTGGCATCCAGATTGTCGGTGCCGCTGCCGGATTGGTGGGTGGGCTCACCTTACGGCTGGGACTGGAAAACATGAACATCCTCCTGCCGCTGATTTTGGCGGGTTTGGGCTGGATGCTACCTAGTTTTGGGCTCGGCAAGATTGTGAGGCGGCGTCAGGAGAACCTGCGGCTTTCCTTGCCGGATGCGCTCGATCTGCTGGTGATTTGCGTTGAGGCCGGTATGGGCCTGGACCAGGCAATTCAGAAGGTCGCACAAGAATTGCAGATCGCACACAAGGAAATTTGCGAAGAGTTAGGCCTCGTGGTGTTGGAAGCGCGTGCTGGGAAGCGCAGGATCGATGCCCTTCATAACTTAGCCGACCGTACCGGCCAGGAAGATATTCGTAAGCTGGTACAGGTGCTGGCACAGTCAGACCGCTTTGGCACCAGTATGTCGGATGCCCTTCATGCGCACTCTGATTTTATGCGCGTGAAGCGCCGTCAGGACGCCCAGGAGCGTGCGGGTAAAGTGGGTGTGAAGTTGATCTTCCCCATCTTCTTCTGTATTCTTCCCGCCATTCTGGCGATCGCTGCGGGACCCGCAATGATCCGTGTGTACAAAGTGCTGTTGCCCATGTTGCAAGGGCTTGGAACCAACTAACGGACCTGTCCCGGTATTGCCGAACCAACGGGCAATTTCCCAGGGAACAGGCAGGAGATGAACGATGGAAAGTTATGATTTTCCCGCGACTTTAATGTGGGGCATGGCTGCCGTGATTGCGGTTGTCTATTTGTTGCGCCGGCGCCGTCGCAAGATTACCGAGTAGAGTTCCCTCATGCATCAGAACTTGGGGTCAGCATGGTGCGCGCACGCCACGTTCGGTTCGTGTCTACCATCGTGGCTGGTTTTGAGACCAAGTAAACCCGGGCTCCTCGAGGGGGATCTAGAGACGCCCTCCGGCCCACAGCAGACCTCGTCGCAGCAGCTTCTGGAAGTCCGGGTTCAGGTGGGCTTTTCGGTCGTGTCCTAATTGCAGCACCACCACCCTGGACTTTGCATAGGGACTTATCCAGGCCACGGCGTCATCGCTTCCCTTTGCGTCCGTGCGCAGCAGCACCTTCACTCCTGGTTCGATTTGCATCCGTTCGTACGTTTCATCCACGATGCGGAAGGGCGCGAGACCTTCGGTGATAGGGTGCCTCAACACCGGTCGAACGGTCATTGCGTAGTCATGCTCGTAGAGGCTTTTAGGCAAGCCATCGCGGTCTTCCAACAAGTAGCGGCCTCCCACCAGATCCTTCCCATACCAATCCCATTGCTGGTAGCTCACTAGCGCATGGTGAATCACCATAATGCCTTTTCCCGCTTCAGCGAAGGCTTTCAGCTTTGCTCGCTGGGCCTCCGGCACCTGGGATTCCTGCACCATGTCATAGAGTGCGATTACGTCAAAGTCGCGGATCAGGTTCTTTGTGAAGGCGGAGGGATGGGGTTCGATCACGGCCCGGATGTCAGGTTGCTGTTCGAAGAGGTTGTAGAACGTTGCATCGTGGCTATGGCCACCGGTCACCACCAGAATGCGCAAAGGGTTGGGCACTGATGGTGAGGCTGGCTGCGCCATTATTTGCATTGGCGTGGCCGCGATCGCGGCGGCCAGCAGAATCGTCACCAAAGCACATTTGCCCGCCGCAGCCAGTCGACTTGCAACTTGTCGACGTGAAATTGGCTGGGGGTAGATGATTTTCGCTTTCCCATGAAACAGAGTGCTTCGCATGGAGCGTCTCCTTTTGCAGACAACCGGGCAGCCCGTGTATACGGATCCATTCGCATTCTATCTGGTAGTGCGTCGGGGATCTTTTCCGCCGTGCTACGAAGTCCACCAATCTACTGGTGACAGATCACGAAACTGGCGACAATCAAGACATGCCCCACTTACACGATGATCCAGAGTCACTGCGCTTACGGCGCAATGCGACAAAGCAAGAATACTGGCTCCGCTGGGGACCGTATCTCTCTGAACGGCAGTGGGGCACCGTGCGCGAGGATTACTCCGCGAATGGCGATGCCTGGGGTTACTTTCCGCATGATCACGCGCGTAGCCGGGTCTATCGTTGGGGCGAAGACGGCCTGCTGGGGATTTCCGATAATCATGGCCGTCTCTGCTTCTGCCTGGCTTTGTGGAATGAGAAGGACAGCATCCTGAAGGAGCGCCTCTTTGGACTCACGGGGCGCGAAGGCAACCATGCCGAAGACGTTAAGGAGTGCTACTTCTACCTGGATTCCACTCCCAGCCACTCCTACATGAAGGCTCTTTACAAGTATCCGCAGAATGCGTTTCCGTATCAGAAGTTGCTGGAGGAAAACCGCAGGCGAAGCAAGACCGAGCTTGAGTATGAGTTAGAGGATACGGGTGCTTTTCATGAGAACCGCTACTTCGATGTATATGCGGAGTATGCAAAGGCAACCCCCGAGGACATCCTGATCGAGATTACCGTTGCCAACCGCGGGCCGGAGGCAGCGCCTCTGCATTTGCTGCCACAACTATGGTTTCGCAATACCTGGGCTTGGGGCGACAGCTACGAAGCGCATCTTGGCCAGCCCTCAATACAAGTGACCGGAGACCGAGAAGTACTGGCTTCCCATGCGGAACTCGGTGAGTACGAGTTCTCCGTCGAGTCCCATGAGTCACTTCAGGAACCAGTGATATTGGTCACCAACAACGAAACGAACCGGGCCAGGCTATACAACCAGAAGAATAATCAGCCCTATGTAAAGGATGCCTTTCACCGCTACTTGGTGCGCGGTGAGATTGAAGCCGTCAACACCGACGGTAGTGGGACAAAGGCTGCTTTTCACGCAAAGTTCGAGATTCCAGCGGGCGAGAGCGTGCGGTTGCGGCTGCGACTGCGAAAGCGCGAACCGGGCCAGTTGGAGGCCTTTGGTAGCAGTTATGCCGAGACCTTCGACCGGCGGAGGCAGGAAGCGGACCTGTTCTACAACGGCCATTTGGAGCCGAAGCTCACTCCCAAGGAACGCACCATCGCGCGACAGGCGCATGCGGGGCTGCAATGGACCAAGCAGTTCTATTATTACGACATCACCCCGTGGGTGAAGGGTGACGCAGGGCAGCCTACTCCTCCCCCAGGCCGTGGCCTCATTCGCAACGGCGACTGGCAGCATCTCTTCAATCGCGATGTCGTCTCCATGCCGGACAAGTGGGAGTATCCCTGGTATGCCGTTTGGGACTCCGCCTTTCACATGGTGGCGTTTGCCGATACTGATCTGGACTTCGCCAAGCAGCAACTTATCCTGTTTCTGCGCGAATGGTATATGCACCCCAATGGGCAGATTCCCGCCTATGAGTGGAACTTCAATGATGTGAATCCACCGGTGCACGCCTGGGCGGCTTGGCGTGTGTTCGGCATTGGGCGCAAGCGGGGAAACCCCGACTACGGCTTCCTGGAACGGGTATTCCACAAACTCCTTCTAAACTTCACATGGTGGGTGAACCGGAAGGACCCCAGCGGGAACAATATCTTCACGGGAGGCTTCCTGGGGCTGGATAACATTGGGGTGTTCGATCGCTCAAAATCGATTCCCGGAGCAAACGAACTGGCGCAAGCCGATGCTACCGCCTGGATGGCGTTTTACTGCTCAAGCATGCTGAGCATTGCCTTGGAACTGGCTTCGCAAAACCCTGCTTATGAAGGGGTTGCATCAAAGTTCTTTGAGCATTTCATTGGCATTGCCGACGCCATGAACCGGATTGGCGGGCGTGGTCTCTGGGATGAGGCCGACGGCTTCTACTACGACGAATTGATTCTGCCTCACGGTGCTATGCCGATGAAGATCCGCTCTCTCGTGGGGCTGATTCCCTTGATTGGTGTGGTAGTGCTACGCGATGAAGTACTGGCCAAACTGCCTGATTTTCGGCGCCGGATGGACTGGTTCCTGAAACATCGTAAGGATCTCACCAAGGACATCACCATGGTGCGGGAATGTCCTTACGGGGGCCGTCTCCATCTGCTTTCCATGCCCACGGAATCGCGATTGCGCCGTCTGTTGGGCTACATGCTGGATGAGAAAGAATTTCTCTCACCCTTTGGCATTCGCTCGCTTTCGAAGCATCACGAGCAGAACCCCTTCTCCATTCACTGGGATGGCCAGGTGCATACCGTTTCTTATGAACCAGGAGAAGGGCATACCTACCTTTTTGGAGGCAACAGCAACTGGCGCGGGCCTATTTGGATTCCAATGAACTACCTGCTGATGGAGACCCTGGAGCAATATGCATTCTTCTATGGAGACACCATGAAGGTGGAGTGCCCTTCCGGCTCCGGCAACATGATGACCCTGAAAGAAGTCTCGGAGGACATATGTAACCGGGTATGCCGACTTTTTGACGCGGACGACAATGGCCGGGCACCGTGGCACGGGGGAAGCATTCGCCCGTTGGTGGATGAACATTGGCGGGTGCCGCAGCTCTTTTACGAGTACTTCCACGGAGATACCGGGCGCGGGCTGGGCGCCTCTCATCAAACGGGTTGGACTGCGCTAATTGCCCGGCTGCTTGAGGACCGAGCCAAGCGCCGGAAATAGCTTCCGGCCGGGGAAGCGAAGCGCGCATGGGATCTTGGAGGAACGAATGGGGGAGCGGGAGGGCTTGGCTGAAGCCCTCCCGCTCCCCCCAGTAGCTTCGGCTACCTTAGCTGGTCTTCTTTTCCAACTTTGTGACCGTGAGTTTCCGGAACTCTACCTTCTCATGGTCGCCCTGGATGGTGATTGGCCCGGGTTCGCCTTCGTTGGCATTGGTCGCCATCGCGGTGAGGCCGTCGATGATTTTGCGGTCGATGATCTTCACGTCGTTCAGCGTCACGCTTACCTCACGGCCTATCAGGCGCACGTGCAACGTCTGCCACTCACCCACCTTTTTGCTTGGGTTGGATGTGGGGACGATGCGGTAGTAGAGGGCGCCATGTCCCTGCTTGTAGGGCTCCTTGCCGTAATCCTCCATGATTTGCACTTCGTAGCGTCCGCGTAGACCAATGCCGCTATTTGAGTGCTCCGAAAGGCGATACTCGGCATGAAGGTCAAAGTTCCAGAATTTTTCCTTCGACTCCAGGTTGCCGGCGGGCGGGTGGTTCATCAGAATTCCGTTTTCCACGCTCCAGCCAATTTCTTTGTTGGGAAGATCGACGGTGAAGGTGTCGTTCCGCTTGCCGTCTACCAAGGCTACGGTTTCGCCAGGAACCCAGGTTCCGTCGTCGGTTTCGTTGATCTCGGGGGCGCGCTTGGCCTTCCATGTCACCGGGCGGAAGCGTTCGGGGGCGTCCGGCCATTCGGTCTTGCCCACAAGCAAATCGTTTTCGAGCTTTGCCGTATAGACAGCACGAATCTCAGGATTGCGCACGGGCTCTTCGCCACGAGCGCGGGCAGCGCGGGCGGCGGCGCGTTCCTGCTGAGCGATCTCGGGAATGTTGGAACCCCAACGAGCGGTGTAGATCATCTGCAGTTGCCCGTCAGGCAGGACATTGATTTCCGGAATCGGGTACATGCCCCCGCCGGGAGCGCCCACAATTAGGCCAGCGGCTTCCGGGGTGCCCACTTTCTCAAGCTGATACCAGCCCACTCTGCCCCGGTCAGAAGGTTCAAACTCCACCAGCCAGCGCCCGTTGTAGGGCGTCCCCATGGTTGCGGAATCAGCGGCTGGCTGTTGTGTGGAAGGCGCGCAGTTGAACAGCAAAGAGATGGAGCCAAGTGCGAGCGCAAACAATAAGAAACGGTGGCGAAACATTCGAGATACCATCCTGGAAAAAATACCCGGAATTGGCGCACACAGGCGTGCGCACCCATGAGGGGCGTTCTTGACACGCTGGCCTAGGCCCTTCCTGGGAAGAGAGACCACGGAATTGTGCCGGAACGTTCTTGATCGTATGCAATCCAGGCACAAAGAGGCAAGCGGGTGAGGGGATTTGCGGAAACCAACAAAGTATCGTCGTGTTTTCAGCCAGCAGCCGCCATGTTAGGCTGAGGTTTGCTTGCCATTACCCACGCGCGCCGTGTGGCTTTCGACGTCCTCATGCTGGTGGAGCGCGGCGGTTATGCCGCGGATCTCTTGCACCAGCGCGGAGCCAACCTGATGCCTGCCGATTCCGCGTTGGCGTGGGAGATTGTCTTTGGCGTGCTGCGCCGCCAGCCACAGTTGGATTTCCTGGCGCAGCAGCACCTAAGCCGCCCCATCGCGCATCTGGATCCCGAAGTGAAGATAGCCCTGCGGATGGGTGCCTTCCAAGCCCATTTTCTGGAGCGGATTCCCACCCACGCACTGGTTTCTGAAAGCGTGTCCCTGGTGAAACTGGCGAAGAAGACTTCGGCTTCGGGGTTGGTGAACGCCGTCCTGCGCAAGGTGGCGGCAGAATCTCTCCCGGCCGCATGGCCGAACCGGGAGATCGCCCTTTGCCAGCCGGAATGGATGCTGTCGCGATGGAAAACAGTCCACGGCGAGGCAGGAATGCAGCGCATCGCCGAGGCATTTCTAAGGAAACCCGAAGTCTATGTGCGGGTACCCGGAGGCGCTCCGCCGCAAGAGCAGCATGGTTGCGCGCTTGAGAGTACGGAACTGCCGGGTTGTTTTCGCGTGGCGCGAGGCAGTGCCGCAGTTAGCGGATTCCGGCAAATGGATATTGGAAGCCAGTGGGTGGCCAGCATGATAGACGCTTGCCCTGGAGAGGCCGTTCTTGACCTCTGCGCGGCCCCCGGAAACAAGACCGCTGTGATTGCCGAACGGGCCAGCGTAGCTGCCGCTTGTGACCTCCATCTCAGCCGGCTCCGCGCAATGCCGGAGCCCAATCACCCGCGCGTACAACTCGACGGCACAAGCCCACTGCCGTTCCGCTGCCGCTTTCCGTGGATTCTGCTGGATGCCCCTTGCTCTGGAACGGGTACACTGGCCCGGAATCCTGAGATCCGCTGGCGCTTGACGCCGGAGAAACTATCCGGTTTCCCTACACTGCAGCGCAACCTCCTGCGGAACGCCCTGGATGTCCTTGCCCCGGGGGGTACTATTGTTTACTCGACATGTTCTCTGGAACCAGAAGAAAATGAGTACATTGTTCGAGATATATGTCATGATTATGATGTCCGTTTGTTCCACCGCGTGCCGGGGGAGCAACCAGGCGACGGATTCTTCGCAGCTCTAATCCGCGCGCGGAGTGCCTGATAAAAGGCACCAGGGCTTTCGAGGGCCGTGTAGTGCGCCACGCGTCGTTCTTCCGGCCGCAATTCGCTAAGAACGACCATAGTCTTTGGGCGGATCTGGATAGTGCCAAAGGCGACGGAACGCGTGATATGCGCTTGTGAGAATGGCCGATCAAAAGGGGTGTAAGCGAACGCGCATGGCACAGGTGCTGCCCTCCATCCTGGCGGCGGACTTCACCCGGCTCGGCGACGAGATCCGGCGGGTGGAGACGGCAGGGGCGCGCATGCTCCATGTTGACGTGATGGACGGGCATTTTGTGCCCAACATCTCCATGGGCATCCCGGTGCTGAAAGCTGTGCGGCGTTGCACGAAGCTTGCTCTCGATGTCCACCTGATGATCAACAATCCGGACGCTTTCCTGCTTCCTTTCATCGAAGCCGGGGCAGACATGCTCTCCGTGCATCAGGAAGTGACTCCGCATCTTCATC
Source organism: uncultured Solibacteraceae bacterium (assembly GCA_964618435.1). Taxonomy (GTDB): domain Bacteria; phylum Acidobacteriota; class Terriglobia; order Bryobacterales; family Bryobacteraceae; genus JACTMJ01. Next base: position 46,444 of record CAZUAX010000006.1, on the reverse strand, counting down.
GCACCCTGCGGGCGATTCAGGCGGAGGGGGCGCGTGCAGGCGTGGTGTTGAATCCATCTACCCCTGTATCCACATTGGAAGAAGTTCTGGATGTGATGGACTTTGTGCTTGTGATGAGCGTAAACCCGGGCTTTGGCGGGCAGCGCTTTATCCCGCGCTCTCTGCACAAAATTCGTGTCTTGCGCGAACTGAGAGAGCGTCACGGATTATCGTTTCAGATTGAAGTGGATGGCGGCGTGAGCAGCGCAAACGTTGTGGAACTGGTGCAAGCGGGCTGTGACTGGCTGGTAGCAGGCTCGAGTGTATTTGAAAGTGAAGATGCCACCGCCAGCTACCGCGCCCTGCAGCGGGACGCGGATACGGCCTCCATGGCAAAGGTATAACCATTACAATAGAAGTAATTTGTGAGCGAGGCTGGTGATTGCGAATGGTTAGGACAGTTCCAATTCGATTGATTCTGGTGGTGAGCCTGGTGGCTTTGGCCCTGGCCGTAACCGGGTGCGGGCGGAAACGCTACGATAACCCCATCACCAAGGACACGTTGCAGCCGGATAAGGTGCTCTTCGACAAGGCGATTGCCGATATGGAGAGAGGGCGCTATGAGGTTGCGCGGATCACGCTGAACACGCTGATTAACACCTATGATTCCAGTGAGTATATGGCAAAGGCAAAGCTTGCGATTGCAGACTCCTGGTATCGCGAAGGAACCAGTGGGGCGCTGGTGCAGGCCGAAGTGGAATACAAGGATTTCATCCTCTTCTACCCCATGATGGAGGAGTCAGCGGAAGCGCAGGAAAAGATCTGCATGATCCATTACAACCAGATGCAGAAGCCTGACCGCGATACCAGGCACGCCTATCGTGCCGAAGAGGAGTGCCGGCAGGTGTTGCTGAAGTTCCCGAACAGCAAGTTCGCGCCGCGCGTGGAGCAGTTGCTCCGCAATGTGCAGGAAGTGCAGGCTGGCCACGAGTACAACGTGGCGGAAACGTATCTTCGCAAGGGGAGCTTGGGGGCTGCGACCAACCGACTGCAGGGCCTCACGGATCACTTCCCCCTCTTCAGCGCCGCGGACGAAGCGCTTTGGAAACTGGCGGAATCTTACGGCAGCCTCGGAGACCGATTCGAAGAGCGCACTGCTTCCATCCTCACCAGGATTGTGCGGGAATATCCGCTGAGCGAGTACGTGGAGCCAGCCAAACAGAAGCTCACCGCAATGAACCGCCCGGTGCCGGATGCGGATCCGGTCGCGATGGCTCGCATGAAGTATGAGCAGGAAAATGCCTTTAGCCCTAGCAATCTCGACAAGTTCTGGGGAGTCTTCCGGGGAAAACCGGAAGTGCGGCAAGCGGCAAAGAGCGGAACTCCGGCAGCGGAAACGTTCCAGCCGACGCTTCCTCTGAGTGTGCCTGCGGCAGGCGTCGTGGGAGGTGGAACGGGCAGCGGAGCGCCGGGTGCGGTTTCCGCAGACGTGACGGTGTCTACCATCCAGGATTCCACCGCGCTGGATACCCAACCGGATGCCCGACTGAACCGGCAGAACCAGCCAGACGGCCAAACGCCGCCTGACCCCAGTGCGCCGAAACCGCAGCCCTAAAAGGAGAGAGGGTACTGTGTCCACGCTTGGCAGAGTCTTACTCGCTGACGATAGCCCGCATGCGCAGCGCATGGGGGAGCGAATCCTTCGCGAGGAAGGCTATGAGGTGGTGACCGTCACTGACGGCGAAACTGCCATTTTGCGGGTAAAGGACGTCAATCCCGACGTCGTTATTGTCGATGCATTTTTGCCTCAGGTGTCCGGCTATGACCTGTGTGGCTTCATCAAGAAACAGCCTCAACATTCGCATGTGCGGGTACTTTTGACCTCAACGGCGCTAGAGCGTGTTGATGAGGATCAGATGTTCCGGTCCGGTGCGGATGGGCAGCTAAAAAAACCATTCGAGGCATCCGTGATGCTTAAATCGCTCAAAGATCTGATTAGCGGTTCTGACAAGGACAGCAAGAAGAAGCGTGGAGGGTCCACTTTCGACCTGAATTCCTATTCGGAAGAAAGCGCGAGTCCTCAGGTTGAAGATGCCTCTGCGGAAAGCAGCCGGACTTCCGACAAATCGGGAGTATCGCCGCTAAAAGCGTGGCTCGATCAGCACGACGCCGATCCGCCGGCCTCGGATGGAGAAGACCCGCTTGGCATTGAGGAGCCCGTGACCGTCGCAAAGGCTGCGAGTGTGGCCGCAACGGAAGCGGCTACGTTGTCGAACCCTCAATTGCTGCGCAACGTGGATGCTGAGCCGGAAGATCTCTCTTTGCGGAATAACCCGGTTGCCAAGCTGCGCAACGTTCCCGCACCTGCGGAGCCTGCCTCCAAACTGCAGAGTATCGGTTCAAGGGCGCAAGAGACGGAAACCGAGTCCGCAGGTCCTTCCACCAGGACCTTCCGCATCAAGGCCAAACCGGCGGAAGAGGAACTCATCAAGGAAGAACCGGAAGCGCCGACTGTGGAGCAGGCACGCCCGAGGCGCAGTTTGCTGGACGCACTTGCCGAGTATGAGAGCGAAGGTGCCTCACCTGAGGATGAAGACGATCTTCTCGTTCCGGACAAGCCCACCGCGGAAGCCGTGACCGTGGAAGAAGTAATCGCCGCCGAGTTGGAGATTGAACCTGAAGCGGAAATAGAACCTGAAGCGGAAGTGGAGCCCGAAGCGGAAATAGAACCCGAAGCGGAAATAGAACCGGAGGCGGAATCGGAACCAGAGGCTGAGCTGGAAGCTGATGTGGAAGCGGAAGCGCAGCTGGAAGTGGAAGCTGAGGAAGCTGCGGTTGCTGAGGCCGCCGGAGAGAGCCAGGAACAGGGAACCGGAATCCTTGTGAATGCAGCGGCAGCGGTGGCGGCGCAAAGCCAGGTTGAACGTCTTGCGCTGTCTTCTTCCGGCGTTCGGCTGGATGAAGAGGAAATCCGAGCAGCGGTGGAGATTGCCGTTTCCGCATCGATGAATTCGATTGTGGAAGAGATTACACGGTACGTTACCATGGCACTGGAAGCACGCTACCGTCAGGAGCATGAGGCTCCTGCAGACAAGGCCTCCGACTAGGTATTCACCCATTTTTCACGGGTCCGCGGAAGGCCGACGGCGGCATCGCGGACCCGCTCGTTTGTGTAGACTCCCATTATGGCCGACAACAGTTTTGACATCGTATCCAAAATCGAGATTCCCGAAGTGCAGAATGCCATTCAGCAGGCGGTGAAGGAAATCGCACAGCGCTTCGACTTAAAGAACTCCAATTCGAGCATCGAACTTACAGAGAAGGACACGATCATCCAGCTCCAGAGTTCGGATGAATACACCTTGAAATCAGTGAGTGAAGTGCTGGAACAGAAGCTGGTGAAACGTGGTGTGCCTCTGCGCGGGCTGGATTACCAAACCGTCCAGACTGCGGCAGGTTCAACCGTGCGCCAGCAGGTGAAACTGCGCCAGGGGATCTCCACGGAGAAGTGCAAGGAGATCGTGAAGGCCATCAAGGACTCCAAGATCAAGGTGACCGTATCCATCCAGGGCGACTACGTGCGCGTGGCGTCGAAGAGCCGGGATCTGCTTCAGCAGGTAATCCAGTTGCTGAAGTCCCAGGACTTCGAGATTCACATGGAGTTTACGAACTACCGGTAGTGGCTGCGAGAAGCGAGTGCGCTAGAGAGCCCGGAGACGAGCGACCGCGCGCTCACGTCCCACTGCTGTGAAGACAGCGAAGGCGCTGGGGCCTACGGTTTGTCCGGTGAGTGCCGCGCGGCTGCCATTGATAAGAACCCCCGCTTTTAGCCCGTGTGCTTCAGCAACGGCGCGTAATTCTGCCTCAATGTGAGCCTCGCTGAAGTCGTCGCTTGCTGCCAGCCGCTCACCCAGTTCGCGAAGAGAATCGCGAGCACCCGCAGCGTTCAGTTTTTCCGCTGCCTCAGGCGTGGTTTCGAAATCGTCGCAGAAGTAGGCGCGGCCCTTCGCCGGGAAATCACCGAGCACGGAATAGCGGCTGCGAATGATGTCCACCGTCTGTTCGAACTGCGCTTCATCGGCTGGGACAGGAACGTTCGCGGCTTCCATCGCCGACCGCACCATGGGGGCCAGAATACTAACCGGCATGTTCCGCAGGTGCTGCGAGTTCAGCCAGGACGCCTTGGGGTCCAGTGGGTCTTCGTCACTGAAGTTCACCGTGGCATTGCTGCGGTTAATGCCCTCGAAGCTGAACTTCTCCGTGATCTCTTCCACGGTCATGAATTCCTGGTTGTTCTTCGGGTTCCAACCTAGCAGACAGAGGAAATTCACATAGGCCTGCGGCACGAAGCCGGCGTCGCGGTAGGTGGTGACGCTCACCACGGGGCCATGTTTACGCTTGGACAGCTTGGCTCCATCCGGGGCAATCAACAGCGGCAGGTGCGCGAACTCGGGCATGGCGTCGCTGAGAGCTTCGAATATCAACACGTGCTTGAATGTGTTGGAGAGATGGTCCTGTCCCCGGATGATGTGGGAGATGCGCAGGTCCAGGTCATCCGCACAGGAGGCCATGTGGTAGGTGGGCAGGCCATTGCTGCGGAGCAGAGCAAAGTCCTCAATGTCTTCGGCCTTCTTGGCCTGCTTGCGGTAGACGAGATCCTTGAACGCAACCCAGCGATTCTGGTCACGCGGCACCCGGTAGCGCAGCACAAAGGGCTCACCGGCATCGGCGCGACGCTGGCTTTCCTCCGCGGACAGGGCACGCATAGTGGGGTCTCCCAGCCATGGACCGCTGGCCGGGTCACGCTCCTCGTCAGTAGCTTGCATGGGGGTGAAATCCCGGTAGGCAAGGCCTTTCTCGAAGATCTTCCAGGCCATCTGCTGATGCAGCGCAATGCGCTCGCTCTGGGCATATTGCTCATCCCAGGAGAGGCCCAGCCAGTTCAGCCCATCAAAGATGGACTGCATGGATGCCTCAGTGTTTCGCTCAACGTCAGTGTCGTCGATGCGAAGCACCATCGTGCCGCCTTCCTTGCGGGCGTAGAGCCAGTTGAAGATGAAAGTGCGGGCGCTCCCGATGTGAAGATATCCAGTGGGAGATGGAGCAAAACGAACACGAGGCATAAGCTTTTAGTGTAGCGCAGGGGTTTGGCGAACCCGGAACGTCAGGTGACAGAAATCAGGTGAGCCAGGGCAGTTCCGTGGCGGGCAATTCCAGAACGGGAGGATGCAGCGTATCTCCCTGTTCTTCACTTCTGCCCTCTTCCACCAGGGATGCCGTACCACGCAACTGTGCCCGCAACGCCACTACCTGGCCGCAGACCCAAACGGCGGGTGAGGCTACGGTGGTGTTGCCAGCAGCAACCTCTTCAAGTGTTGCCACCAGCACTCGCTCATCGGGTGTGCTGCCATTTTCCACAAAGGCGCAGGGCTCTTGCGGTGATCGGCCGTGGGCGATCAGCGCGGCAGCAATCCTCGCACGATGTTTCACGCCCATCAAGATCACCAATGTGTCCACCGCTCCAAAGGCAGCCCAATCCTGGGGCTCCCCATCCTTGGCATGTCCGGTGGCCACGGCGAAGCTACGGGCCACGCCTCGGGCGGTAAGGGGGATACACGCCAGCGCGGGGACGGCCACGGCGGAACTAATGCCGGGCACTACTTCCACAGCCACTCCAAGCTTGCTGAGGTAGGCCCATTCCTCCGCCCCGCGGCCGAAGACCATCGGGTCGCCACCCTTCAGGCGGACCACCGTCCGCCCTCGCAGGGCATTCATCGCTAGCTCAGCGAAAATCCTGCGTTGCGTTTCCTGGGCACAGCCGTCTTCCTTCCCCACGTAGACCAATTCGGCGCCCGGCCGGGCCAGAGCCAGGATTGCAGGGGAGACCAGACGGTCATAGAGGATCACATCGGCGCAGGAAAGCAAGCGCGTGGCCTTCACCGTCAACAACTCGGGGTCGCCGGGACCCGCTCCCACCAAAAAGACTCGCGCGATGCCTGCCATGGTTCTCCCTCTCTACCGGGCCTCCGTAAAGGTATGGATGCCGCATTCCAGTTTGCGCCCGCCCCAGCGCCCGCTGCGCAGGTCGTCGCCTGTGGGTTTCGCAGTGCAGGGCGCGCAGCCGATGCTGGTGTAGCCCTGCTCATAAAGAGGCAACGCTTCAATCTCATGGATGGTCAGGTAAGCCCACACCTCGTTCCACTTCCAAGCTGCTGCCGGGCTTACCTTGAACAAATCTTCGCCCGTAGGCAGCACGTGGCGTTCGGCCACCTTCATGCTTGCGCGCGTAGGGGACTGCTCTCTCCGCAGGCCCGTGAACCAGGTCTTGTAGCCTCGCAGCCCTTCCCAAAGGGGACCCACCTTGCGAATGTCGCAGCAGCGCGTGGGGTCCGTCTGGTTGAGGATGCCGAACTGGCCCTCCTGCTCACTGACGCTCATCGAAGCTTCCATGTTGTGGAGGTTCAACTGCCACTTGTCGGCGAACTGATCGCGATAGGCAATCGTTTCCGGGAAGTGATAGCCGGTCTCAAGAAACAGCACCGGGATGTCCGGCTGCACCTGCCGAAGCAGGTGGAGAACCGCCATGTCCTCCGCCTGAAAACTGCAGGTAAAGCAGGCGGGGCCGGGGAGTTCGCGCAGGGCGCGCGCGACAATTTCTTCAGCAGACAGGGTATCCCAGGCGGAAAAGTCAGGCTGCGCGATCATTGGATGTCTCCTCACTGGCGGCAGGGGGAACGCGATGCGGCGTGATACCGGCCTCGGTCAAGAATGCTTCAAAGGTAAGGCGAGCTCCGTCGGCGTCGCCTCGTTTCAACCGGGGAATGATGTCAGAATCCACGATGCGATACCAAAGGTCGCGCCGCGGAACAAACGCAGGCAACTGCGTGGTGATGGCGTCGCGATACTCGCGAGACAGACGCAGGAAGGCGTCATACTCGGGCCCCAGCAATTCTCCCAGGCAGCGCCGCAAGCGCACGCCCAGGGCTGGAGCTACGCCACTTGTGCTGATGGCCATCACCAGGTCGCCCTGGCGGTGGACGGAAGCGAAAATGAAGCCGCAGTGGGGCGGGTCGTCGAGCGCATTGAATAGGATGCCGCGTTCCTCCGCCTCCTGGTGGATGCTGGCGTTAATGGAGCGGTCGTCCGGCGCACAGACCACCAGATAGAATCCGGCCAAGTCGCCCGGTTGCCAGGCCCGCGGTTGCCAGGTCACCGTTCCCAACAGGGCAGCTTCGGCAAGCTCGTCCGTCACGGTTTCGGCAAGCACCGTTACTTCTGCACCGGCGGCACGAAGGCCCATGGCCTTCTCCGTAGCCATGGTGTTGCCGCCAATCACCAGGCAGCGCCGCCCTTCGAGATTCAGGAATACCGGGTAATAGTAGGGCATTTCGCCTGCCTGCTAATCCGCAGCTACCGCGAGGTGGCGTTCTCGCAGCGCCTCCAAACCCACACGGTGACAGAAGTCGCCGAAGGCTTCACCCGGCTGCCGTTCCTTACGGAAGTTGGAAAACAAAGGCCGCAGGGTGGCGCCAATCTGCTCAAGCTTCACGTTGTGCGTGTAGAGTTGCGCAAGCCGAGTGGAGAGCGGCGAACCCGCCAGGTAAAGACTGTAGAGTTCCACGCTTTGGCCAACAATGCCAATCTCGGCGGTATACGGCCGGGCACAACCATTCGGGCAGCCCGTTGTCCGCAAATGGATGGGTTCCTGGTTGAGCCCCAGCGCATCCAGTTCCTGTTGCACCATGGCAGCCACTTCGGGCAGTGCCCGCTCGCTTTCCGTGATGGCAAGCCCGCACGTGGGCAGCGCCGGGCAGGACATGGAGTGGCGCAGGATGGGAGGCATCTCCGCCGCCAGTTGCATGCCGTGGCTGCGCAGGATTGCCTCCACTTCCGCCTTGCGGGAAACGGGAATCTCCGAGAGATAGAGGTTCTGTTGCACCGTGAAGCGAACGCCGCAGGGCACGGCCTGCAGCACTTCGCGAATGGCAGTGCGGATACGAAGGCCGTCGCTGTCCTTAATGCGGCCGCTGACGATACGGACCCCCAGGAACCAGAGGTCGTCCACCTGATGGTGCCAGCCCAGGTAGTCGTCGGCGCGATGCCACGAAAGGGGCCTGGGGTCTCCTAGCGGCTTGCCCATGCGTGCTTCCACTTCAGCGCGGAACCGCGGCACTCCCCAGTCCGCCACCACATACTTCAGGCGGGCCAACTTACGGTTTTCGCGATTGCCAAAATCTCGGTGGATGGTGACGATCACCTTCACCACGTTCAACAGGTCATCCGGCTCCACAAAACAAATGGGGTCAGAGGTGCGCGGGAAACTGCCCTTGATGCCATTCGACTGTCCCATGCCACCGCCGGCCAGAATCGTAAAGCCCTGCAGTTTGCCATCCTCAAAGGAAGGGACGATGCCCACATCATTGGCGTATATATCGCTGGTGTTATCGCCTGGGTAGGTAAAGCCAATCTTAAACTTGCGAGGCAGATAGCTGTCGCCGTAGAGGGGTTCGTTGGTTTCTACAGGCTCCAGGCTAGCCGCCTTTTCCCCGTCCACCCAAAGTTCAAAATAGGCCTGTGTCTTCGGCTTTAGCTCTTTAGCAAGCAGGCGCACATAGGGGTAAAGGTCAATACGCTGCTGGTCCAAAATGGGCGCGGAGCAGGAAATCACATTGCGCACCACGTCGCCACAAGCGGCAAAGGTATTCAAGCCGCTTTCGTTGATGGAGTGCAGCAAGGTCCAAAGATCCTTCTTGCCCACGTAGTGGTACTGGATTCCTTGCCGGGTGGTGATGCGCAGCGTGCCGTCACCGATATGGTCAGCCAGACGATCAAGCTCCAGGTACTGCTGGCGGGTTAATGCTCCGCCAGGAACTCCCACGCGGACCATGCAGGAATACTCCCGCTCGCGACGCTCCTTGCGGACGTCTCGGTCATCCTGCTGATAAACGCCGTGGAACTTCAGCAATGCAATGGAAGATTTCGAGAAATGAGTGAGGTCATTGCTCAGCTCTTCCCCGATCGTTCCACGTAAATGATTACTGTTAGCCTTGGTAAGCTCTGCTCCCGACAACTTAGCTTCTGTCGCCATCTAAATACCCTCTCCGTCTCCAGCCTGGTCCTCGGCGGGGATTACGCTCCAGGCCGCAAGCTGGGCCACAACCCGATTTCCCATGGTTTCACGGTCGCCAAGGCTTGAAGGCACGCGCAGCAGGGGAATTCCCGCGGGCAGCAAGGTTTCTGCCCCTTCTTTCAGGGTACAGCGGCTTAGCAAAACCAGGTTGCCGGCAGCAAGGGCTCCCCGCAACCAGGGTTCCGCCGGGTCGATGGCATTCGTTTGGCCATCGATCCACAACAACTGCCAGCCCCGGTCAAAAAACATCCGCTCCAGTGACTCCGCGTCCTCGGCATCGTCCAGCACCACCAATGCAGCGCGATGGCCGTAACGATGCTGGCGCTCCAGCGGAGTGACGCGTGCTGCCTGGAAGGCAATACTCCGTTCGCGACGGCGCCGCTCTGCCGCCTCATCCGGCCGTGCTTTCAGGATCATGCCGGCGGAAACAGTATTGTTGCTGATGGGGTCCACCAGCACCAGAGCGCCGGTGTGCCTATTCTGCCGGTAGGAATCCACAAACAGAGGGGAGGCGGTTTCCAGTACCACATCGGCGATTTCATTCATGGAAAGCCCTGTGGCAGGAACCCTCTGGAACCGGTCCACTTCCATGCGATGGGTAATGGAAGCAACCTGCGCGCTCACTTCGCGGGAGCCGTGGCGCAGGCGGTAAGCGCGATCCGCGTGCAGTGGTTCCGGACTCATCCAGACCAGGGTTGCTTCCAAGTGGCGACTGATGGACGGAAGAAACTGTGGGCTCACCAGCATGTCGCCACGGCTCACATCGATCTCCCGGTCAAGCACGAGATTCACCGACATCGGCGCGTAAGCCTCCGCGAGGTCGCCTTCGTAAGTGACGATACGCGATACCGTGGCCTGCTGGCCCGAGGGCAGGGAAAATACGGTATCGCCAGGACGCACTACGCCCGCCGCAATCTGCCCGGCGAAGCCCCGGAAGTGCAGGTCTGGCCGCACCACATACTGCACGGGAAGGCGGAAGGGACGCTGTGCTGCGTCGCGTGCTATCTCTACGGTCTCCAGCAGTTCCAGCAAGCTGGGTCCCGCATACCAGGGGGTATTCGATGACGATACCACCACGTTGTCGCCTTCCAGCGCACTTACTGGCAAATAGTGGACCATGGCTCCGGGGAGTTCAGCACGTAGAGCCTCAAATTCCTCACGGATTTCCGCAAAACGAGCCTCGGAGTAGTCCACCAGGTCCATCTTGTTGATGGTTACCACCAGGTGTTCAATGCCCAGAAGCCACGAGATGTAAGCGTGGCGTCTGGTTTGCGGAAGAATACCGTGGCGCGCATCCACCAGGATGATGGCAAGGTCTGCGGTGCTGGCGCCCGTAGCCATGTTGCGCGTGTACTGTTCATGGCCAGGGGTGTCCGCAATGATGAACTTGCGTCGCGGCGTGGCGAAGTAGCGATAGGCCACGTCGATGGTGATGCCTTGCTCACGTTCGGCCTTCAATCCGTCGGTAAGCAGGGAAAAGTCGAACGCGCCGGTGGAGCGATTCACCTTGCTCTTGCGCACGGCGTCGATCTGGTCTTCGTACGCGCCGTTTGTGTCGTGCAGCAAACGCCCGATGAGGGTGCTCTTGCCGTCGTCCACGCTGCCGGCGGTGCTGAAGCGCAGGAGGTCCTTTTCCCCCTCACCGGCCTGGAAATGCTCGGCCTGCAGAAGCGGATGTGTGGCCACGCTTGCCATTAGAAATAACCCTCGCGCTTCTTGAGTTCCATGGAGCCGTCCTGGTCGTGATCGATTACGCGATTCTCCCGTTCGCTACGGCGGAATGCAAACAACTCGTCGATGATCTTGGGCAGGGTGTCGGCATCGCTGCGGATGGCGCCACTGCAGGGTGTGCAACCCAGGGAGCGCATCCGGCAGCGGACAATTTGCGGTTTCTCTCCAGGCAGAAGCTTGACGTTGGCTTCCAGTGGAATCAACGTCTCTCCGCGCACCAGAACTTCGCGATCCTTGGCGAAGTAGAGCGGGACAATCGGGATGTTCTCGCGTTCAATGTATTGCCAAACGTCCATTTCGGTCCAATTGGAGAGTGGGAAAACGCGGATGCTTTCGCCCCGATCTACCTTGCCGTTGTAAATGTTCCAGAGTTCCGGACGCTGGTTCTTGGGGTCCCACTGGCCATGGGTATCGCGGAAGCTGAAGACTCGCTCCTTGGCGCGGGAACGCTCCTCATCCCGGCGCGCCCCGCCCAGGGCGGCGTCGTATCCGCCCTCCCGCAACCCCTGCACTACCGCGCGGGTGCGCAACAGGCTGCAGCATTTGGAGGTGCCCAGGTCATAGGGGTTTGCCCCTTCCTCAATGGCTTTCCAGTTCGTGAAGACCCGAAGTTCGGCACCGATCTCCGCGGTGAAACGGTCGCGAAACTCAATCATCTCCGGGTACTCGTAGGTAGTGTCGATGTGCAGCAAGGGGAAGGGAATCTTGCCAGGGAAGAACGCCTTCCGGGCAAGGTGCAGCATGACTGACGAGTCCTTGCCGATGGAATAGAGCAGCACCGGTTTGGCAAATTGGGCCGCGACTTCGCGCAGTATGTGAATACTCTCTGCTTCGAGTGCTCGCAGATGGCTAAGACGAAACGAACCCAGAGCGGCAGGGCCTGGGGTGGGGTGGGAGGCAACACCCGGAGCGGGAGCGGCCGTGGAAGTACTGGAAATCAACATGAAAGCAGGTCTCCGGGGGCAATACCGACAGATTGCTTTATTGTGGCAGGGGCTTGTGCTTACTCGCAAGCAAAAAAATCAATAATCCCTATAGGGATTAGGTAGATTAGGCGTAAACAAATGATAATAAGACAGTTGCCTGGATATTTGAGGCTAAAGAAACGGGGTAAGGTAGAAACGAAACGAACCCGGGTGGGTTCGTTTCGTCGTCTGCAGAGGAAATCTATTCGGGGAGGTAGGTGCCCGTGCGGTCAATCATAGCGACGGGCGAGAAGCGCTGGGGCTGGTCGAAGTAGCCGTCAGCGTCAAGCTTGCGGTAGAGCGTACCTGCGATGCCGGAGGCCACCGGACCGCTAACGCCTTGGGCGCCGGTGAGCATTACCACCACCGAGAGCATGGTGTCGCCCTTCTTGATGTAGGATCCAAACCAGCCCATGTGGGTTTTCTGGGGATAGTCCGTGCAGGTGCCGGTCTTTCCATACATGGCTGCCTCGGTTTCGAATGCTGCCCTGCGCGCGGTGCCAAAGCTGACAGCACCGTTCATGCCACGCTTCAGGTCGTCCACAAAAGGCTCCACATCCAGATAGCGCTTCACTCGCGGAACGAAGTTGGCAACTTCTTCCTGAGATTGCGGGTACTGCAAGTAGTGAAGCGTACCGCCGTTGGCCAAGGCGGAGATGAGTGAGGCAAGCTGCAGAGCTGTCAGCTGAATGCCTTCGCCAAAACTGCTCATGCGCGCAGCGCCGCCATTCTTCGGAGGAGCTTCCGGGAGAGCGCCAGGGTTTTCGTTTTCCAAATTCAGGGTGGCCTTTTCCCCGAGACCCCAGAGGCGGTGATAGGCCGTCAGTTTCTCGAAGCCAAGTTCGGCCCCTACCCGCTCAAAGTACACGTTATTGGACTTGGCCATGGCTTCGGTGAGGTCCATCTTCTTGCGGCCCACCACCCGAATGGTGGTGGAGGCGTCAATGGAACCTTCCGAAAGCGCGGCCATCGCCACTGGGATTTTGACCGTGGAGCAGGGAATGTATGCCTTTTCCACAGCGGTCTTTTGATTCACCACAGTAAGCACACGCCCTGTATTCGGGTCAGTTACCACCACGGCTCCGTTGTAGCGTCCAAGCGCTTCCACCGCGGCGCGCCGGACCGCCAGATCGTCTCCATCAACGGCATCACCGGCGGTGGAATCCGCATAAGTGGGCACTGCCCAGGGGCTGTAACGGGCTCTGGCTCGGCGGGACCTGGACCGGGATACCACGGCCTTTTTTGCAGTCGTTTTCTTTGCTGCGGTTACAGGTTTCTTGACGGCGGTGGTCTTCTTGGCTGCGACCGGCTTCTGCTTCACCGCTGTGGTCTTGGCGGGCGCACGCTTCGCGGTTGCCGCCTTCTTCGCAGTGGTTTTGGAAGCCGTAGCCTTTGGAGCAGGCTTCTTCGCAGTTGTGGAAGAGGTCGCTTGCAATGCAGCCAATAGGCTGCCGTTGAACGAACCTGAAGGTACCGCCGCGTTTCGCCATCCGGCTTGGGCCGTTACGGCTAGCAGAAAGACGAGAAAATACCGGAGAGCGTGCTGGGGATACGCCATATCGGGTTTCCACGAAAATGGCGGGAGCATACACGCCCGCCTCTGATTTCGCTGGTGACTGTATTTTCAGCGGGTTAGCACTGAAAAGTCAAGAAATAATCTCAATGAAAAGCTTGGTGATTTTTCTCAAGGACAGCGCAAGTCGTTGGCAATGAAGGGCGAATGGCCGCCCAAGGCTTAGTACAATTCCTGGATTTCCTGATTCAGAGCCATGAAGTCCATACCCAAATGCCAGGGTCATTTACTGGCTGGCTGCCAGCGCACGATGGGATTACGAGCGGCACTTACCTCATCCACCCGCTTGACTCGGGTATTGTGCGGCGCGGATTTCACGAGTTCGGGGTTCTCCTCCACCTCCTTGGCAATGGCAATCATGGCTTCGACAAAGAAGTCCAACTCACGCTTGCCTTCCGTTTCGGTGGGCTCAATCATCAGCGCACCCGGCACAATCAGTGGGAAGCTGGTGGTGTAAGGGTGGAAGCCATAATCGATGAGGCGCTTGGCGATGTCCCCCGTCTTCACGCCCTTTTTGGACTGCCGGGCGTCGCTGAACACCACCTCATGCATACAGCGATCCTTGTTGGGCAACTCGTAGTAAGGCTCAATCATCTGGCGAATGTAGTTGGCATTCAGCAGGGCATCCAGCGTAGCCTTGCGCAGGTTGTTGCCGTGCGCGAGGATGTAAGCCAAAGCACGAACAAACACACCAAAGTTGCCGCAGTAGGCACGCACCTTGCCGATGCTTTGGGGAAGGTTGTGCTGGTAGCGGTAACTGCCGTCTTCATGAAGGATGCGCGGGCTGGGCAGGAATGGCTCCAGGATCCGCTTCACGGCCACCGCACCCGCTCCTGGACCGCCTCCACCGTGGGGCGTAGAAAAGGTCTTGTGCAGGTTCAGATGCATCACGTCCACGCCGAAATCACCCGGCCGCGTGATGCCTACCAGTGCGTTCATGTTCGCACCGTCCATATAAACCAGTGAGCCGTTGTCGTGCATCAACCGGCTGATTTCCACAATGTTTTCTTCGAACAGCCCCACCGTGTTGGGGTTGGTGATCATGATGCCGGCCACGCTGGGGTTCAGCAGGGTACGAAACTGCTCCATGTCCACCATGCCGCGCGAGGTGGACTTCACGTTCACCACTTCATAGCCGCACATGCGTGCAGTGGCAGGGTTCGTGCCGTGTGCGGAATCCGGCACCAGAATCGTTTTACGCGCGTCGCCGCGTGCTTCCAGACAGGCGCGGATCAACAGAATGCCTGTGAATTCGCCCTGTGCGCCGGCGGCAGGCTGCAGGGTAACCGCATCCATGCCGGTGATCTCCGCAAGGAACTGCTCCAGCACGTACATGATTTCCATGCCGCCCTGCGAAAGAGACTCGGGCTGATAGGGGTGGCCCCAAGCGAGGCCATCAATCCGCGCAACGGCCTCGTTTACGCGAGGGTTGTACTTCATGGTGCAGGAGCCCAGCGGATAAAGTCCCAGATCGATGGCATAGTTCCAGGTGGAAAGCCGGGTGAAGTGGCGGATGACCTCCACCTCGCTGACCTCAGGGAAGCCCAGGATTTCCGTGCGTACCGCGCCTTCACCCAGGGCCTCCCGGGGATCGACGTGCGGCACGTCGAGGGGTGGCAGCTGGTAGCCGACTTTGCCCGGCGAACTCGTTTCAAACAGGAGTGGTTCATCCTGGGTGAGGTGGGGGGTAACTTTACCGGCCATGGGTCCTTCTCTCTTCAAAATGAATCGCGTCTACGTGGAACGCGAAAAGGTTTCACTCGCCACGCATCAAGGTTAGCCAGAGGTCGACGCTACCAAAGCGCCTGGGCTACCTACGCGCCAAGATTCGCGGCACTAAGCGCGGGTTGCACTGCGGCCTGCAGGATGCGGTGGAAAGCGTCCATCTCCGCGCGCTGCGTCATTTCCGTGGCGCAAAGCAGCATGCTTCCAGCCAGTTCCGGATAGAAACGCCCGAGGGGGATGCCGCCAATGATCTTGTGCGAAAGCAGCGTGTCGTTCAGTGCCTCTGGACTCATTCCGCTGGAACTGCAATCCACTACAAACTCATTGAAGAATCGGCCTGAGAATCGACGGTCCAGAGCGCCAGCAAGGTAATGGGCCTTGGCCAGGTTTTGCTCAGCCAGTTCGCGCAGGCCCTGCTTTCCGTAAACCGCCATAAACACCGTGGCCATCAGCGCAATCAGCGCCTGATTCGTACAGATGTTGGATGTGGCCTTCTCGCGGCGGATGTGTTGTTCGCGAGTGGACAAGGTAAGGCAGAAAGCGCGTTTGCCATCCGCATCGGTGGTTTGTCCCACAATCCGGCCGGGCAACTGGCGGATATGCTCCATGCGCGTGGCGATGACGCCGGCAAATGGGCCGCCGTAGGATGGCGAGATGGCAAAGGACTGAAGTTCCCCGGCGACGATATCGGCACCGGCGGGAGGCTCAAGAAGACCCAGCGAAACGGCTTCCGAAAACACGAAGATCAACAGAGCGCCATGAGCGTGAGCGAGATCCGCCGCAGCCTGCACATTCTCAATCACACCGAAAAAATTGGGTGACTGCACGATTACCGCGGAGATTGTGTCGTTGAGCTTGGCTTCCAGATCGGCAAGATCGATCTCACCGGTTTCGGCATCGAAGCCGACCTCCTGCACCGGAAGGTCCTGGTTGCGTACCGTGGTGGTAAGCACCTCGCGATACTCCGGGTGGACGCTGCGCGCGACCAGGATGCCGCTCCGCTTGTTGATGCGGGCAGCCATCAGTGCGGCTTCTGGAACTGCGGTGGAGCCATCGTACATCGAGGCGTTGGCCACCTCCATGCCGGTAAGCTGGCAGATCATCGACTGAAATTCGAAGATGGTTACCAGCGTGCCCTGTGAAATTTCCGCCTGATACGGGGTGTAACTGGTGAGGAACTCCCCACGCTGCACCACGACATCGGCCAGTACGGGGCGATAGTGCCGATAGACGCCTCCCCCCAAAAAGCTGGCATAGCCGTTGGCCATGCGTTCGCCGCGCTGGCGGAAGTAATCTACAATCTCGTACTCGCTCTTGCCATCTGGCAGTTCCAGCACTTTCTGCTGAAGCACTTCCGCGGGGAGGTGGGAGACGAGATCATCCAACGAACTCAAGCCGCAGGCGGCCAGCATTTCCTGGCGCTCGGAATCGGATTTTGGCAGATAGCGCAACGGTGGTTAGCCCTCTAAATACGTTTGATAATCTTCTGCGCTCAGCAGATCTTGAATTTCCGTGGGGTCGCTCAGTTTCACCTTGATAAGCCATGCGTCGCCGTGAGGATCCGCGTTCAGCTTTTCAGGAGCGCTGGAGAGCGCCGTGTTTATGGCGGTGACCTCTCCACTGACGGGGGAATAGAGATCCGAGACAGCCTTCACGCTTTCCACGGAACCAAACGTGTCACCCTTGGCTACGCTGCTGCCCACCTGAGGCAAGTCAACGTACACAATGTCGCCAAGTTCGTTCTGCGCGTGGTCCGTAATGCCCACGGTGCCTTCGCTGGCTTCGAGTGCCACCCACTCGTGGTCTTTGGTGTACCGGAAATTGCTGGGGTACATGGCGTTATTTCTCCCGCTTGTAAAAGGGTGTCTTCACCACCACCGCATCCACTGGCTGGTTGCGCACCAGCACCTGGATGGGTTGGCCTTCCACGGCAACGTCCACCGGCAGATAGCAGAGGCCAATGTTTTTGCCGAGGGTGGGGGATGGCCCGCCGCTGGTTACCCAGCCTGCCGCCTGCCCATCCACCAGAACGCTGTAGCCATCGCGGCCAATGCCGCGGCCCAGCATTTCGAAACCGCAAAGCTTGCGCGGCACGCCCGATTCTTCCAGCGCAACCACGGGCCTGCGTCCCACGAATTCGCCTTTAGCCGCCTTGACGATCCAGCCGAGACCCGCCTCTGGCGGCAGGATGCTCGCATCAATCTCGTGCCCATAGAGAGCCATAGCTGCTTCCAGGCGCAAGGTATTTCGCGCTCCCAGGCCGCAGGGCGTTACGCCAAGGTCACTGCCGCGCTCAAGCAGAAGCCGCCACAAGGGTGGACCGTCAGCGGGGGAGACGTAGAGTTCAAAGCCGTCCTCACCAGTGTATCCCGTGCGCGCGATGCGGGCGCTGATTCCGGACACGGCATCGTCCAGGAAATGGTAATAACGGATGCCTGCCAGGTTGCGCTCGCAAAGGCGCTGGACAAGTTCCAGCGCGCGCGGGCCCTGCACGGCAATCTGCACGTAATCCGGGCTGGCAAATCGCACTTCCGCGTCGAAGCGGGGGCCGCCCTCCGCACCAGCGCAGGCCAGAATATGCTGGAAATCCTTTTCCTGGTTAGACGCGTTCACGCAGAGGAAGTAGTGCTGCTCGTTGACACGATGCACCAGAATATCGTCGACAAAGCCACCATGCGGATAGAGCAATCCGGAATACTGGGCCTGACCATCCACAAGGCGGCGAGCATCGTTGGTGGCTACGTAATTCACCAGATCCAGCGCCTGCGGGCCGATGACCTCAATTTCACCCATGTGGCTGACGTCGAATAAGCCAACGCGCTGGCGGACAGCATGGTGTTCATCGAGAATACCCGTGTACTGTACAGGCATCTCCCAACCACCAAAATCAATCATTTTGGCGCCAAGGGCGCGGTGTTCATCGAAGAGCGGGGTGCGTTGCAGTGGAGCCTCCGCGAGGGTCCTCCCAAGGTAGGAAACTAGGCAGGACATTGTGAAGGTAACAAGTGCGCGCGCGCCCTGTCAATGGGAGGACGGATGAGGGCGAGGTTGCTGCGGCGCGGGGTGCCCCGGCGGCGGTGTACGATGAGTAACGGCCGCTTAGTAAACCCATGGAATGGCTGATTTTGGCAGCGCTGGCTCTGGCGTTCGCGCGGGTACGCCGGTTTTTGCTTGACAGCGCGGCCGCCCGCCGCTTGGCATCGCGAATTGGTTTTGGACCCGTGAAGGCATTTGCCCGCGGGCCGCAGGATTGGTTTCAGGGCGTGGCGCACGGGCGTCGCGTCTGCATTGGCCTGGTATCGCTGCGCGTGTCCCGGCCTCAGTGGTTTCGCAAGAGTGCCATGCATCTATGTATCGCCGTGGACATTGCCACACGAGCGCCGCTTGGGACTCTGGCGTATCGTAGCCAGTTGGACCCCAGCAGCCTGCACCGCTTTGAGGAGGCGTTTCGCCTGGAAAACGGAGAGCGGCTTAGCAGCGAAGCGCGCAATGCTTTGCTCGGGTTTGTGCGGAAGGGCTACGGGGAGCGATATTCGCGCCTCCGCAACCAGGACGGCCCGGATGCACGCAATCTGCGACTGAGCGACCGCGCGAGGGTTCCGGCCGAGGTACTGCCTGCGCATGTGATGGCGGACGCTTGTACCGTGCTGGTTCACTGTCATCCGCGATTACACCTGAGCGCGGACGAATTCGGCCGGTTGCTAAGTGAACTGGCGGTTGTCGCCGATGCTGTGGAGGAAAGTGCGCGGGGGACGTTACCCACTGAACGGAATTGGGCGCACGGAACTAACTTAGACTCACGGAACTGACTGGGGCACACTGAACCGGATTGGGCACCCGCGCGACAATAGGGTGTGAGCAATCATTCGCGCATTTTAGCCCTGGACCTTGGCCGCAAACGGATTGGCATGGCCATCAGTGACGGCTTAGGGCTTACTGCCCAGGGCCTCTCCACACTCGAGCGAACCAACATCCGCGCGGATCTTAGCGCAATCTATCACCTTGCCAAGGAGCGGGAAGCGGGGGCGGTTCTGCTGGGCTTGCCGCGCACCCTGCGCGGGGACGAAGCAAAGCAGGCGAACTGGGTAAGGGATTTCGGCAAGCGTCTGAAGAAACGAAGCCAACTGGCAGTTGTCTACTGGGATGAGCGCTTCACTTCCGTAGAAGCAGAACGGGTGCTAAGGCAGGAGGGGGGCGATCGCCTTTCCTTGAAGGGCAAGGTGGACCGGTTGGCCGCGGTGATTCTGCTGCAGAGTTTCCTGGATGCCGGGTGTCCTGGTTTGTTTGCTGGTAGTGATTCAGCACAGGACGGCCAGGCGCTCGACCAGGAGGCTGATCCCCACGCCGCAGTTTCCAGCGAAACGCCCGGCGAAGCCGACTTCCGTGATTGGGGATTTGAAGACCATCTGCACTCGGAGGAAACGGACCAGTGAGCGGGAGACGCCGACAAAGGGCAAGCGGGATGCGGTGGCTGAAGCGAGCGATTGGGCTGTTGCTGCTCATGGCTGTGGTGACGGGCGCGGCCGGCATATTCCTTTGGAGAGAACTCAGCAAGCCCTACCAGGGTTTTGGCGAAGCCCCCGTATTCGTAGAAGTGGAGCGCGGCATGAGCACCGCGCAAATTGCCGAAGGGCTGGCCGAGCAAGGCGTAATTGCATCCACATGGCAATTTCAGGTAGCCCGCCTGTTGCCGCCGCGGGGCGTGCTGCAGGCCGGGGAATATCGATTCGCTTCGCCCGCCAGCGTACGCGAGGTGGTGGATCGGTTGCGCCGCGGCGACGTCTACTACGTTACGCTCCAGGTGCCCGAAGGGCTGAACCTCTGGGAGATGGCGGAACTGGTTGAAGGCTCCGAACTGCAGCAAGCCCGTGGCTTTCTGCAGGAGGCGCGCAAGCCGGACCTGATTCGCGACCTGGCACCCCGTGCGGAATCTCTGGAAGGATACCTGTTCCCCAGCACGTATTTGTTTTCGCGAAAGGCCACAGCGCGTGATATCTGTGAGCGGCTCACGCGCGAGTTTCGGCGGCAATGGCAGCTACTGGGCAGCAAGTCGGACATCCATGAGATGGTTACCCTGGCGTCCCTGGTGGAAAAAGAAAGTGGCGTACCAGCGGAACGTCCGCTGGTGGCGAGTGTCTACGTGAACCGCTTGCGGGAGGGGATTAAGCTCGATTGCGACCCCACCGTGATTTACGCCGCGCGATTGGTGGGGCGCTACCGGGGAACCATCTACCTTTCCGATTTGCAGCGCGAACATCCATACAATACCTACCAGCGGCGCGGTCTTCCCCCTGGGCCGATTGCTAACCCAGGGCTGGAGGCACTACGAGCGGCGCTCAAGCCAGCCCAGAGCAGCTACTTGTTCTTTGTGGCGAAAGGGGATGGCAGCGGGGCGCACCGGTTCAGTGAAGATCTCGCTGCGCATAACCGCGCAGTACAGGCGTATCGGAATGCACTCAAAGCGCCAGGCACGAATCGCAGCAATTCGGGAAATCGCTAACGATCGCGGTTGGCGGCACGTGGACGGCAGCGCCCTCGCCGCACTGCAATTGGCTTTCCCGGACCTGAGTGTAAGCACACTGCGGCACGACCTTCGCGAAACCGGACTGGAACTGCATCCTTTAGTGGAAGGGGTACGGCTGGACGACCTGGAACACCTGGCGCGCACGCTGCTGGCCTTGAACCGGCATTACACTCCGGCCCACCAATACGCTGGGTCGGACGGGAAGGGGCACGCCGGGAAGGCGCCGGAGGGCGATGCTGCCCGCCAGGAGGTGCTGGCGGCACGGCGCAAGGCGGAATTCGTGATCGGAAACCCTCGGGTGGACGCGGCGGTAAAAGTCGCGATGGAAGAAAAGCTGCTGTGGCTGCGCGTATGGCTGGAGAATCCGCTGGTTTTTCCCCACTGGCTTACGCTCCGGCAGGCAACTCTGCGCAACCAAGAGCACCACGCCGAGCATCCATCTAGTTGAGCATTCTTCCAGCCGGGTTAACGCTTTTTGAGCTACGCATTTCAGGTGGCTCTCCCCCATGGGCAAATAGAGAATTCTGCCCTACAATGAGAGCAAAGAGCCTATGGTTGTGTGGCTAGAGAGCCTGTCGGTACTGGGAGAATTCAAGGGTTTCGCCGATTGCAGGACTCGAAGGTCACGCTTATACTGGCCTTTTCCGCTCGAAACTTTGGCATTTTCCGCTTGAGATTTGCTGTGAGGACGAACAACATTCCGGCCAACGACGATCTGGACATCAACGCCCCGCACAGGGAAGCCGCGATGTTCTACGGGTTATTTCTGCGCGGCCATTCCGCGGAACGGCTTCGCAGGGATATCGACGTGCCCCGGTCATTGCTTGAGAAGTGGACCCGCCACAATTCCTATCAGGAAGACATGTTCCAGGAGAATGTGAAGCGCATTGTGGAGTACCGGAAGCGCGTGCTGCAGATCTTCGATGAACTGGTAAGCAATCGCCCGGCATTCCCAGGTATTCAGTAGACGGGCAATCCGGTGGCCGGCCGTTAGTAAGTTCCAGGCTCCTCCACGTCTCTGTCGACGTCATCCTTGCTCGAGAACCATGGGTACAGGATGGGCAGGATCACCAGCACCAGGATGGTGGCGGAGGTGAGTCCGCCAATCACCACGGTGGCCAGGGGGCGCTGCACTTCCGCGCCGGGTGCTGTGGAGGTTGCCATGGGAATGAATCCAAAGCTGGCCACCAGGGCTGTCATCAACACCGGCCGCAATCGTACCCCACAGCCATGGATGATCGCCTGGCGGATGGGTTCGCCTCTGGAGCGGAGTTGGTTGATGTAGCTTACCAACACGATGCCATTCAGCACGGCAACGCCAAACAGTGCCAACAAACCAATCATCGCGGAAACGTTGAGGTTCATTCCTCTGAGCCAGAGAGCGCCGATTCCACCCACCATGGCGAATGGGACATTCAACAGAATCAGCAAAGCATTCTTTACGCTTTGGAATGTGGCGAAAAGCAGCCCGAAGATGATGCCGATGGAGAGAGGCACCACAATCGCAAGGCGAGCCATGGCGCGCTGCTGGTTCTCAAACTGGCCGCCCCAGTCAGTGGAGTAGCCGGGAGGCAGCGGCAGGCCTTCCTCGATAAGCTGTTGCGCTTCCGCGACGAAGCCTCCCATATCGCGGCCGCGCACGTTGGCCTGCACCACAATGCGGCGATTGCCGCCCTCGCGGCTAACCACCTCGGGTCCGCGCGTCACTTCGATACGGGCCACATCGTTTAGCAGGACGCGCTCCCCGCCGGGCGCGGTAAGTGGCACCTTGCGCAGGTCGTCGGGCGAATGGCGGAAACGGTCCGGCAGCCGTAAGACAATCTCAAAGCGGCGCTGCCCGTCCACAAGCTCAGACACCACCGCGCCACTGATAGCGGCATCCATTACCATGCGTACATCGGAAACGTTCAGCCCATAACGGGCGAGCGCGGCGCGGTCTGCAATCACTCGGATTTCGGCTACACCGGTAATCACTTCCATTTGCGTATCGGCGGCTCCCGGCACTGTGTTGAGGATGCGCAGGGCGCGTTCCGCCAGCGACTGCAAGGTATCGGTATCTTCGCCGAAAATCTTGAGCGCCACATCGCCCTTGGTGCCGGAAACGGTCTCGTCCAGGCGCATGGCCATGGGCTGGGTGAAGTTCATCCCGACGCCCGTGATCACCTTCAGTTTCTCGTCCATCGCCTCAATCAGGCCTTCCTTGGTACGCGCGGTGGTCCATTCCTCGCGTGGTTTCAGCATCACGTAGACGTCAGCCTCATAGATGCCCATAGCTTCGGTTGCGAAGTCCGGGCGGCCAATTTTGCTAACGATGCTGGTGACCTCGGGCAACTCCAGAAGAACCTTTTCCATCTGTGTGCTCAGCTTGGCGGATTCAGTGAGTGCGATGCCGGGAAGTTTCAGGGATTGCACAAGAACCGAACCTTCATCCAAACGGGGCATGAACTCCGTACCGATGAAGCCCAGCGAGCCGATTGCCACTGTCATTACCAGGATGGCTGCAACCAGCACCAAAGCCCGGTTGCCGAAGGCCCAATGAAGCAATCGCAAATAGCCGGCGCGGAAACGGTCGAAGTACTTTTCCCCGTGAGGCCGGGTGCCCTTGTGGAGGAAGATGCTGGCCATGGCGGGAACACCCGTTAGGGAAAGCACCAGTGACCCCAGTAGGGCGCTGCATACTGTGATGGCCATGGGCCGGAACATGCGGCCTTCCAACCCTTCCAGTGTG
Organism: uncultured Solibacteraceae bacterium; assembly: GCA_964618435.1. Lineage (GTDB taxonomy): Bacteria > Acidobacteriota > Terriglobia > Bryobacterales > Bryobacteraceae > JACTMJ01. The sequence goes on along the minus strand of CAZUAX010000006.1, from coordinate 23,089 downwards.
AAGATGGGCAGGTAGACGGCGATGATGATGCCCACCGCGAATACGATAGGGCGCGCCACTTCCGTAGCGGCACCGCGGATACGCTCACGGGCGTCGAAGTGCGGCTCGTCCTCGCGCCGCTGCAGACGACGCACCGAATTTTCCATCATCACCACAGCACCGTCGACAATCATGCCGAAGTCAATGGCGCCCAGGCTCATCAGGTTGGCACTGATGCCAAAGGCCAACATGCCGAGGAAACCAAAGACCATCGAAAGGGGAATTACCGCGGCCACAATCAACCCCGCGCGGAAGTTGCCCAGGAAGAGCAGCAGCACCACAAGCACTAACAGTCCACCCTCAAACAGGTTGAGGCCCACCGTGCGAATGGTGGAGTCAATCACTGTGGATTGGTCATAAAAGGGGATCAGCTTCACGCCTTCCGGAAGACGCAGGCTGGCAAGTTTTTCCTTGACGCGCGCGATCACTTCACGTCCATTCTCACCTCTCAGCATGATCACCATGCCGGACACGGTTTCCCCAAGTCCGTCCCTGGTGACGGCACCCTGGCGCGGCATGGCGCCAGTGCGAACGGTGGCCACATCCTTCAGCAAGACGGACGTGCCCGCGCGGGCCAGCACAACAATGTTTTCAAGATCGCTTTCCTGGCGCGCCCGGCCCAACCCGCGCACGGTGTATTGCTCAAAGGCGTGCTCAATATAGCCCCCGCCAAAGTTGAGATTGTTTTCCTCCACGCGCGCATAAATATCGCCCACCGTAAGCCCGTAGGACTGAAGACGCACAGGGTCCACCACAATCTGGTATTGCTGTGTTTCTCCACCCCAGGTGTTTACTTCGTTCACGCCCATCACTGTGCGCAACTGGTTTTTCACCATCCATTCGTGAATGGTCTTCAACTCCATCGGCGTGTAGCCCTCACCGGCGACGGTGTACTGGTAGACTTCCCCGAATGCGGTTGCCACGGGGCCCAGTGTGGGCTCAAGGCCTGGAGGGATACGGTTCTTTGCCTCCTGCAAGCGCTCGTTGACAATCTGGCGCGCGAAATAGATGCTGACGCCGTCCTCGAAGGCAATCGTCACCATGGAGAGGCCAAGTTTGGAGATGGAGCGCACGCCCTGCGCACGAGGCAAACCCATCACCGCGCTCTCAATGGGGAAGGTCACCAGGTCAGCCACTTCATCGGGGGCCATGGCGGGCGCCGGTGTGACCACCGTAACCTGATTGGGCGTAAGGTCAGGAAAGGCTTCCAGGGGAACACGGGTGACGGCGTAGTAGCCCACGCCAATCAGCAGCAGCAGGCCGACCACGACTAGCCAGCGGTTGTCCAGGTGAAAGTGAATGATGCGATTGAGCATGGCGACGGGCTCCGGCTAATCGGCGAGCGAGGCTTCCAGCAACTTCGACTTCAGCAGGAAACTTCCTTCCACCACTACTTGGTCGCCGGGCGTCAATCCGGAAAGAACGCGGCGCTGCCCGTCCACAGCGGGCCCGATTTCAAGGGGGCGCACCACATATCGCCCCGGCTCGAGTTCCACGAACACCACGGACTGTCCGTGCAGTTCCTGCAATGCTTCCTGCTGGACAAACAGGCCTTCATCAGAATCCGCCAGCGCAATCTCCGCGGTCGCGTACATCTCAGGACGCAGTCGCATCTGGGCATTGGGCAATTCCACGCGGACGCTCACGGTGCGGGTGGCGGCATCGAGTTCAGAACCAATCCAGCCTACGCGACCTTGGACACTCCCGCCGGGGAAGGCTTGCACCTGGACGGTAACGGGAGCACCCATGCGCACCAGTGAGAGGTCCTGCTGCTGCACCGCGGCAATCATCCATACGTTTTGCAGATCAGAGATGACGAAGAGATTTCCAGCAGGCTCCACTACGGTGCCCGGCGTGATGTTGCGTTCAATGATAGTGCCGGAGGCGGGTGCACGAATGGGCAGCAGATCGCTCTCGGGGTAGCTGGCCACGCGGAGGTCTCCATTGGGTTCCAGTTTCACGCGGAGATACTCCTCCAGGTGAAAGCGCGTCCGCTCGAGTTCGGTTTCCGCATTACGGAGTTCGGCCTCCATATCTTGAAGCTCTGACTGGGCTTGTTGCAACTGCTGTAGGGAAGCTGCCTTGAGCTCATACAAGCGGCTGGCCCGGTCGTACAGGGTTTTCAGATAAGTGCGGCGGCTCTGTAGCCGGGAAATTTCCGACTTGGCGCGGGCGTACTCGGCGCGCGCTTCGTGGATCTCGTGGCTGAACATGCGGGCGAGCAGATCGCCCTCGCGCACGTGGTCGCCCACATTGCGGGCAATATCCACGATGCGTCCGTCGGTGGCAGCGCCTACGCGCCAGGTGCGGTTCTCGTTCATGGTCACGCGACCGGCGCTGCGCAAGACGCGCGGGATGCGGCGCACCTCCACCCGTTCCGAGACCACCGTAATCTGCTGAAGCGCAGCGGCGCTAAGCTGCACAATGCGGCCTTCCTCGCCAGAGGAAGGAACTTCCGGGTCGGACTGCGAGGCCGCCTCCGGTTCGATAGCCGCCTCATTCGCGCAGCCTGCAAGAAGAAGTGCCAATGCGAGGATGAAAAGGATAATTCGAAGTTGCATTACTGGGGCACTCCTAGAGCGGCTTCTAATTCGACTACGCTTAACTGATAGGCCACCATCGCCTCCACGAAAACCAGCCGGGCCTCAATGCGCACGCGCTGGGCATCCAGCAGGCGCAAAAGATCGGTTCCTCCCTCGCGGTAAGCGGCCTCGGCGATTTCTGCCGTTTCCTGGGCCTGGTCGCGCAACTGCGGTAGCGTTCTTTCCAGTTGCAGGCGGCGAATGCGATAGTTCTCGGCGGCAGCTTCCGCTTCGGCGAGGGCCATCTGTTCGGCGCCGCGAAGCAGGGAAGCGGCCTGGCGTTCCTCGGCCTGGGCGCTGGCGATATTGCCTTCGTTCCGGTTGCGGACCATCAGGTCCCATTGTGCGCCAAGCACCAATGCATCAAAGGGCCCAGCGCGTTTATAGCCCGCAGTCCAGGTGAGGTCCGGACGGGCGTTGGCGCGCTCCAGGCGGATGGTGGCGCCAGCGTATTCGATGGCCAAACGGCGGATGGCCAGTTCCACGCGCTGGCCAATCGCGAGGGCTGGTTCCGTCGCAAAAGAGGGCGGTCCGGGATTTTCCTCAAGCGTTTCCGTCAGCAGGACCGGATTGAATTCTCCGTCGCCCATGGCGAGCTGCAGCAGAATGCGCGACCTCTCTGCGTCCAGGGACGCCTGGTTGAAATCGAGTGACTGGCGTTCGCGCTCCAGGCGGATTCGGATAAGGTCGGCTTCCGCCATGGCGCCCTCGCGGACACGCGCTTCGTGATAGTCGACAATGCGGGAGAAGTTTTCCAGATTTTCACGAAGAAGTTCCCGCCGCTGCTGGGCCTCAATCGCCTGCCAATAAGCTGATTTCACCCGGAGCGCAATCTGGCGGCGTGCCAACTCGCGCTCAAGCGCAGCAATGCGAACCGAGGCATCCGCTTGCTCTGTCCTGCGCCGCCGCTTGCCGAAAAGCTCCCACTGCTGTTGCAGAAACGCAAAGTACTCACCGTCCTGGAAGGTCCGATAGCCCGGCTGCTGCCAGGCACGGACGTCTTCCAACTGGATATTCAGGCTGGGGTTATACGTCTTGCCGGCCTGCAGCTTTAGGCCTTCCTGGCTCTCCACTTCCAGGGTGGCAGTGACGAGATCAGGATGCTGGGCTAGGGCGCGGTCAACGGCCTCGCGGAGGCCAAGAGACGGCTGCGCGGAAAGCGCCAAGCCTGCCGTCAACATGAGCACAAAACGAAAGATCATTAAATCGGACTCTCTTGTCCACAGTAGCATTGCGCAACGAAAGAGGTCTGTAGCCATAATCAAGATATGCCCCTACCGCTCTATCAGGTGGACGCCTTTACCAATCGCCGCTTCGCTGGAAACCCCGCCGCCATTGTGCCGTTAACCTCGTGGCTGAGCGATTCCACTTTGCAGGCGATTGCCATGGAGAACAATCTTGCGGAAACCGCGTTTTTTGTGCCCCGCGACGGAGGCTTTCATCTGCGATGGTTTACTCCGCTGGCGGAGGTAGACCTTTGTGGGCACGCGACGCTGGCCTCGGCTTGGGTGCTGTTCCATAAGTTGGACTACCGGGAACCCGTGATCCACTTTGAGACGCTCAGTGGTGAACTGAGAGTAAGCCGCGAAGGACAGAAATTACGAATGGACTTCCCCGCCACCCCGGCGCGTCCCGCTGTGGTGAAGCGGGAACTGGTGCGGGCAATGGGGGCCCAGCCGGCCACTGTTCTTGAAAGTCGAGACCTCGTGTTCATCTACGAGGATGCAAGCCAGGTGAAAGCGTTACAGCCAGACATGCACGCGCTTACAGGACTGGTGCCATTCGGGCTGATTGCCACGGCGCCCGGGGCGGCAAGCGGGGAGGACGCGTGCGACTTTGTATCGCGTTTCTTCGCACCAGCCATGGGAGTCCCTGAGGACCCCGTTACAGGTTCCGCGCACTGCACGCTGGTTCCCTACTGGGCGGAGCGAACCGGGAAAACTACTTTCTTTGCGCGGCAGGTCTCACGGCGGGGAGGGGAAATCTGGTGCTCCCTCCATGGCGACCGCGTTTACCTGGAAGGCGAGGCGGTGCTTTACCTGCAGGGCGAAATTGAAATTTAGAGATGATATCCGAGCACAGTAGAGGGTGACCCCATGGGTGAACTAACCAACCAAACGGCCGTGATTACCGGTGGTGGCACCGGCATTGGATTTGCCATCGCCGAGCGCTTCCACCGCGATGGGGCGTTTGTGGTGCTCAGTGGGCGTCGCGCAGAGGTGCTGCAGGAAGCGGCGAGGCGGATTTCCCTGGCTGCTGAGCGGGTGGCATTCGTTGCTGCCGACATCACGAATGAGCAGCAGGTGGAAGCCTTGATGCAACAAGCGGCCAGCCACTCTGGGCGCATTGACATTCTGGTGAACAACGCCGGTCCCATGCGGATCCATAAGGCTCCGGAGGACACATCGCTCGATGAGTTCCGTCAAGCCATCGACACCAATATCATCGGTGCCTTCTTGTGCGCGCGCGAAGCGGGTAAGTATATGATCCGGCAGCAAGCGGGGCGCATTCTGAACATCTCATCCATGTCCGGCAGCATTGTGAACCGCTATGTGCACGGCGGATCTTACGAGGTTTCCAAGGCTGGCATGAACATGCTTACGAAGACTCTTGCCGTGGAATGGGCCAAGCACGGGATCCGCGTGAATGCCATTGCCCCTGGCTACTATGCCACCAAACCCAACGAAGAATACTTCGCTGTACACCCCGCTGCTGCCCATCAGATTCTCGACCTCATCCCCACCGGCAAGTTTGGCGCTCTTGATGAGCTGGCACGCCTCGCAGCGTTTCTGGCATCGCCACGTACTGACTACATGACTGGCAGCATTGTGACCATCGATGGCGGCTACACGGTATGGTAACCACGTTGGGCCATGGTAAGCACAGGGAGATCAAGCGGAGCGCCGGTTGCTGCCTGTCTGCAGCGTGAGCGCTCCGCGAAACTCTCCGATGGCCGCGACTGAGTGTGCGCGCGCCGGGCTATTCCTCGTCCGCGGAAGGGCCCAGCATGGCGGGGACGGAGATGTCGTTCAACCGCAGATAAAGCCCAAGCTGGGCTCGATGGTGAACCAGGTGGTCGAGGATGAAACCGCGCATCACCGCTACTTTGGGCATGGCAAACATCACTTCGCCAGCTTTCTTCATGGTCCAGGTTTCCATGAGAGTGGCATCGCTGACACCGTTCAGCGCGGCAAGAGCGGATGCCAGGTTCTTATCGAACGTTTCCAGCAAATCAGCGGAACTCTTGGCCACATAGGGTTCCCAGGCAGGACCATCCACCGGTGCGACATCCATCCCGTCGCTGTTAAGCGTGAAATCCGCCCAGCCAAGCGATTCCGCAATGTGTGAGCCAAGCTTCAAGAACGTCATCGACTTTTCGTGTGGAGTCCAATCGAATTTAGCTTCCGGAATCCGCTCCAGCACTTTCCTTGCGGATACTGCGGAGTATTCCAGTTCCTTAGCCATTCCTTGTCCTATCGTCATCGGGTTTCCTCGCTAGATGAATTGGGTAAGGGGGCTACCGGATTCGATGCCCCTTAAGCAGAATACAGCAAGTTCCGCAAAAATCCACCCAAAAAAGTGTAATGATTTACAGTATTGTTGCGATGGCGGTTTGGCTGGGCGTACCCGCGTTGGCGCCATCAGGCGGACGTCACTGTTGATGCGGCGCAACCGGATTCGATATGGTTTGGCAAGCGGGTGTCCCTCGGGGGGCGCGTCGCATTTCATTTATGCCGCAACTATTTGGCCGCGAACCACTTGCTGAAAAGTCCTCCCTATTGCTTCACCGAAAGCGACCGGACTACTCCTCCCCCTTGCTGCAGATTTCCGAAGAGCAGCAAGAGAGACTTCGCGGAATTCTGGATTTTCTCTACGGTGAGACGGAAGCCGATCGTCTGTTACCGGAGGTGATCCGCATGTTGCGCGTCCACCACGCGCACAAGACTCCGGAAATGCTGGAAGCCGAGGAAGGGTTGCTGCCTGAAGATCTATTTACTGAGCGGGACATGGTGGTGATCACCTATGGCGACCTGATTCAGTCCCCACCCCGCAAGCCGCTTGAGGTGCTTAGCGAAGTAACCAACATTTTCCTGGGCGATGTGGTGAGCACCATCCATGTGCTGCCGTTCTTTCCGTACTCCTCAGACCGGGGATTCAGCGTGATTGATTTCCGGGAGGTAGACCCGAACCTCGGCTCGTGGGAGGACATTGAGCAAGCCAACACCCAATTCCGCCTGATGTTCGACGGCGTGGTAAACCACATTTCCGCACAGAGCGATTGGTTTCAGGAGTTTCTGAATGGCAACCCGGAGTACCAGGATTTCTTTCTGTCCTACCCTACTGAGGACAGCATCTCGCCGGAAGACCTGCGCCACATTCTGCGTCCGCGCACCTCTCCGCTGTTGAGCCGCGTGGAAACCATCGACGGGCCCCGCTACGTATGGACTACGTTTAGCCCAGACCAGATCGACCTGAATTTTCGTAATCCCGTTGTGCTCCTGCGGGTGCTGTATGTGCTGCTGTTTTACGTGCAGAAGGGCGCTGACCTGATCCGGATAGACGCAGCCACTTACCTCTGGAAGGAACTTGGAACGACCTGCGCCCACCTGCCGCAGACCCATGGAGTGGTGCGTTTTCTGCGGGCGGCCATCGATATTGCCGCGCCTCGTGTGGCATTGCTAACGGAGACCAACGTACCGCACCACGACAACATCAGCTATTTCGGGGACGGGGCGAATGAAGCCCACATGGTTTACAATTTTGCGCTGCCTCCATTGGTGCTGCATACCTTCCTGGCCGCGGACTGCAGGGTGCTCTCGGAGTGGGCGGCGGCTCTTCACGTGCCCTCGCCCACCACCACCTATTTCAACTTCCTGGACTCACACGACGGCATTGGTTTGCTGGGCGCCCGGGGCATTCTGGATGAGTTGCAGGTTCAGGATCTGGTGGACGCGGTGCAGGCCCATGGGGGGATGGTGTCGTACCGGACCACCTCTGATGGGGGTCGATCGCCCTACGAGTTGAACATCACCTGGTTCGATGCCCTCAACAATCCGCGGGCCAGCGAACCCGACAACCGCAAAGTGGACCGCTTCATCGCGTCCCGGGCGATTGCGCTGGTGCTGAAGGGAGTGCCGGGGATATATCTTCCCAGCATTACCGGGAGCCAGATTGCGCCCATGGACGCACGTGAAATCCAGGAAGCACGGGCCATCAACCGCAGGAACTTCAGCGAGAGGGAGATGATAGAGGCGCTGATGAATCCGGATTCCCTGGCCTATCGGATCGCCAGCCGCTTCCGCCAGTTGGCCGAACATCGGGTGGCGATTCCAGCGCTCCACCCTGGAGCGCGACAGAAGGTGCTGCCAACGGATGGTGCTGTGTTTGCACTTTGGCGCAGATCTATGAGCGGTGACTCCACACTCTTGAGCCTGGTGAACGTGACGCCACGCCAGAGTTGTATCGACCTGCCTTGTTCGTTGCTGGAAGCGCCATCGGGCCGGTGGCGCGATCGACTTACGGGCTCCCGTTACGAATGCAGCGGAGACCGGCTTTCGGTAACCGTTCCTCCTTACGGGGTGCTGTGGATGGAGCCGGTTTAGGGCTACGGCTTCTTTCTATGTAACCGGGGCGAAACCGGGTTGACAGGCGACCTGCCAGGGTGAGTGGAAAGCTGTGGCATCCTGGAAAGAACTGGTGGTTTCGCCAGCACTCCATATTGATAGGTTTGTACAACTATGAGCCGCTTTAAAAATCTCCTGGTCCGTCCGGTTGGCCTAATTCTGGCATTGCTTGCCCTTTCCTTTTTTGGTTCCGCCGCAGAGGTGGATGGGACCTGGAACATTGTTCTGATTACAGAAATTGGTGACCGTCCCATGCCCATTACGCTGCAACAGCAGGGCGAAGAAGTGTCGGGCTCCCTGGGGGCGTTTCCACTGAAGGGTAGCTTCCGTGAGGGTCGGCTTAGCCTGAAGGCCGCAGATTTCTACGCTCCGGAAGCCGGATTCAAGGCGGACCTTGTGATGCAAGGAACGGTGGACGGCAGCAAGATTGCGGGCAACTGGAGTTTCGGAGAGTACAGTGGTTCGCTGAAGGGCGAAAAGGCCGGAGCAGTCGCGACGGCAGGCAGCCCTACTGGCACGTGGGACCTCGTACTGATTACGGAAGTAGGCGACAAGCCTGCCCGCATCATGCTGCAGGCGGACGGCGAAACGGTGAAAGGTTCCATTGCCGAGGCGAACATCCCGTTGGCGGGCAACTTCCGGGACGGTGCGCTTAGCCTCAAGGCAGCGGAGTTCTACTCTCCGGATGCCGGGTTCAAGGCCGACCTCAACATCCAGGGCAAGATTGAGGGCGACTCCATCGTGAACGGTCGTTGGACCTTCGCCGAATACTCTGGCACCCTGCGCGGCAGTCGTAGCGCCCAGTAGGGGAATCGTGGGTTTATGGCGTGGGCCTGCCTACAGGCTCATGCCTCTCCTCCAAGTTGGAAATGGCTTCGGGCTTCGGCAAAGAAGCCTCAAGCAAAGAGGCTTCATCGGTGCGACTCTTCACCGCGATTGATATTCCTGATGCCTTGCGGCAGCAGGCAATGGCGCTTATCCAGCAGCTGAGGCCCACTGCAAAGGCGCGGTGGAGCCCTGCAGGCAACCTGCACATCACTACCAAGTTTCTGGGCGACGTGGCGCCAGAGCAGGAACCCGCGTTGCTGCAGGCCCTGCGGGATTTGCCCAGAGAAGGGCCTATTTCCATCACACTGCGCGGCTTGGGCTGGCTTCCTAACCCGCACTCGCCGCGCATCCTCTATTTGGGCGTGCATGCGCCGGAAACTCTGGCCGCGCTGCACCTGCGTACCGATGCCGCGCTGGCTGCATTAGGCATTCCCCGCGAGACGAAACCGTTTCGTCCTCACCTTACCCTGGCACGCATTCCGAAGGACTGTCCTGTGGTGGAACTGCGGCAATCCATCGCCAGGTTGCCCGCGCTGGAACTCGGGCAGTTTGAAGCAGCCGAATTCCACCTGTTTGAAAGCAAGCTGCAGCCCCAAGGCAGCATCTATGTGAAGCGGGAAGCCATTGCGCTTTGACGGCTTATTTCTTGCATAGTCTCGCCAGGATAGGTACACTCGGCGGACATGGATACCCGTACGCCCGATAGGCCAAACAGGCAGCAGACCTCATCCCTTACAGCCCGTTCTACCGGGGCGTCGCGGCGCGATTTGCTGCGCGCTACTGCTGCCTCAGCCGCCCTGGCTGCCGCTTCGCTGGCCGGCGCACAGACGAAGCCTTTGCGCGTAGGTTTTGTGGGCGTGGGTGGACGCGGCACCAACCTCCTGCGCCAGATGCTGCGGCTCGACCAGATAGCCATTCCGGCCGTTTGCGATATCAACCCGGCCAATCTGGCACGGGCGCAGAAGGTGGTTTCGGATACCGGTCTCGCCAAGCCCGAGGGCTATGCGGGGGGTGAGTTCGATTACGAAAAGCTTTGCCAGCGCGAGGACCTCGACCTGGTGCTTACCGCCACTCCCTGGCAATGGCATACCCCGGTTTGCGTTGCGGCGATGAAGGCCGGCAAGCACGCGGCCACCGAAGTGCCGGCAGCTCTGACGCTGGACGAGTGCTGGCAATTGGTGAATACCTCGGAAGCTACCGGCAAGCACTGCGTGATGCTTGAAAACGATTGCTACTACCAGGAAACCCTGATGGTGCTGAATATGCTGCGCGACGGGCTGCTGGGTGAGCCGCTGTTTGCCGAGGGCGGCTACATGCACGATCTTCGAGCGGTGAAGTTCAATACGGTGCCCAACGGCGAACCCTGGCGGCTGGAGCATACCCTGAAGCGCAATGGCAACCTTTATCCCACCCACCCGATCGGGCCGATTTCCTGGTGGCTGGATATCAACCGCGGCGACCGATACACCTCGCTCGTTTCCATGAGTTCGCGAGGCGGCGCGATGAACGAGTTTGCCGCCCGCGAGTTCGGCCCCGAGGACTGGCGCGCCAAAGCGGAGTATCGCCAGGGAGATGTGAATACATCCATTCTCAGCACGGCAAATGGTCGCCTGGTGCACCTGGTGTTTGACACCAACACGCCCCGTGTAAAGGAGCACATCACCCGATTGCAGGGTTCCAAGGGCGTTTACTCGCACATGATGGGAAAGATTTTCGTGGATGGCGTGAGCTTCCACGGTGAGAACGAAAACAGTTGGAGATCAAGGCACGATTGGGAAGATATCGCGCCTTGGAAGGAGAAATACAAACACCAGTTATGGCGCGATCGGGGCACGGCGGCGAGTTCGAGCGGCCATGGAGGTGGGGACTACATGCTTATCTACCGCCTGGTGAAGCGGCTGCAAGCGGGTCTTGCCCCAGATATGGACGTCTATGACGCTGCTGCGTGGAGCGCAATCTTTCCGCTTTCGGAAGCGAGCGTGGCCCAACGCTCAATGCCCGTGGACTTCCCTGACTTTACGCGCGGCAAGTGGCAATCCCGTCCGCCGATCAATCCCGACGAGATTCTGTAACGAGAGAAGGACATAGACCATGGCAAACGCATCACGAAACATCCAACTCTCGCGCAGCGCAGCCCTGGCGGCCGCGCTTGAAGCTGTGACCGCCGGACAGCGCGGGGCCAGCGCTGAACCACTTACCCGTCCCCTGCGGGTGGGCTTTGTGGGTACGGGAGATCGCGGATCCGCACACCTCGACATCCTGCTGGGCATGGATAGTGTGGAAGTGCCCGCCCTGTGCGACATCAACGACGCCTATCTGCACCGGGCCAAGCGCTGGGTGATGGAGACCGGCAAGCCGGAGCCCAAGCTCTACGGAAAACATGAAACGGACTGGATGCGCCTGTTGGAACGCGACGACCTGGATGTGGTGGTCTGCGCCACGGGCTGGAAGTGGCACGCGCCCGTCTGCGCCGCGGCGATGGATGCGGGCAAGCACGCCACCACGGAGGTTCCCGCCGGGCTTACCGAAGATGAGTGCTGGCAGTTGGTGGATGCTTCCGAGAAGAACGCCAAACACTGCATGATGCTGGAGCAGGCGAACTATTCCGAGGCTCTGCTGCAGGTGCTGAACATGGCTCGCGCCGGCCTGTTTGGAGAATTGCTGCACTGCGCGGGAGGGTATGTGCATGACCTCCGCCTTGTGAAGTTCGACCCCGAACGCGAGCCCTGGCGCTTGCAGTATTCCATTGACAAGAACTGCAACCTCTACCCCACTCACCCGATTGGGCCTATTGCCTGGGTGCTGGACATCAACCGCGGCGACCAGTTCGACTACCTGGTCTCCATGAGTAGCAAAGCGCGTTGCCTGAATGACTATGCGCGGCTGCATTATGGCGGGAACAGTCCGTACGCCACCATGAAGATGGCCCAGGGTGACGTGAATGTGTCGATGATCAGAACGAAGCGGGAACGCACGGTGACGCTGCATTTCGACACCAACACGCCACATCCCCAAACGATGGAGTTTCGCGTACAGGGGACGAAGGGGCACTTCGCGGGAAACATGCAGTCGGTGTACATTGACCAGCGCAGCCCCAAGCCACATGCCTGGGAGCCGCTTGCCAACTACCGGGAGCAGTACCAGCACGACATGTACAAGAGCCTCGACCGCACGCGTCTTGGGAAAACCGGACGCGGGCACGGTGCGGGGCTTACCACAGCGCTGATGTGGACACGCTTCCTGCGGGCAGTCCGGCAGGGGGTAGAGCCGGACCAGGACGTTTACGATGCGACGGCATGGAGCGCGATTCTGCCCGTCAGCGAACGCTCCGTGGCGCAAGGCGGACGGCCCATTGCTTTCCCCGATTTCACCAGGGGCAAGTGGAAGACGCGGGAACCCCTGCGGCTAGGCTAAGGGCACGACAATGTAACCTTCCTGCGCGTTCCCTTCCACCAGGGTGCGCGCAGCGCCCCAATACCACCACCAAGCTCCGATGTAGGCGCAGAGGATGGCATCGTACTGGTCCTCGACTGCCTTCAACTCGCGGCCCGTTTGGGGTACAGAGGGTATTTCGTCCAAAGGCAGGCTTGGTGTAAGCTTCGGTAGCCACTCTAGCAACAAGCCTCGGTACTGCTGCAGCGCTGCGTGTCGTTCCGCAACGCGGCCTTTTTTGTACTTCAGGATGTGCTGGAGACGGAACAGGTGCAGCATGGCGGCGTGCGGGTAGACTTCAATCTGGTAGCGTCCCGGACGCTGCGGTTCCATGGTGTCGGCGTGCAGGAAGCCCAGTGCCTCCAGATCCCGGCCAAGCGCAGTGGTGCGGGCGGCGAACGCACTGGCCAGGTTCGCCGGATAGGCGCCCGCGTGCTGCTTGCCGAAATGCCGGTGCATGGCGCGGTCCGCGTGACGCATGCCGGTAAGGTTGGCGATCACGGTAGGGGCGTCAATCGCAACCATCGCCGGGGCGTCACGGGTAATGGTCCGTACCCACTCCATCAGGGAAGGGGGAGTGGCGATGCGCCCGATATCCTCCACTGCCAGGCGCTGCCCGTCCCAAACAAGCGCGGCAACGCCACTGGGCTGGCTGGTCCATCCGAAGTCAATTCCCAGGAATCGCATTACCCACCCATCCTTCCTCCGCCGTCAATGTGGCAACTGACTGAAAACCCAGAGAACCAGGAGCTAAAATCCAGCGGCGCCCCGTGCCCTGCATGGTACATTGAGAGATTACCGACATCCTGTTACCCCTTTCGTTTTCACCCATGTACTGGAGCAAACTGTTCATTCCCACCCTGCGGGAAGTCCCCGCGGAAGCTGAAGTGGCTAGTCACCAATTGATGCTGCGTGCAGGCTACGTGCGTCAATTGGCCGCAGGTATTTACAGCTACCTGTTTCTTGCGCAGCGCTCACTGATGAAAGTGCAGCGCATCATCCGCGAGGAGATGGAGGCCATTGGGGCGCAGGAAATGTATCTTCCCGCGCTAAATCCCGCGGAGGTTTGGCAGGAGTCTGGCCGCTGGGATGTGATGGGCGACAACATGTTCCGGCTGAAGGACCGCTTTGGGCGCGATCTTTGCCTGGGCATGACCCACGAAGAAATCATGACCGCCATCGCCCGCGGGGAACTCAACAGCTACCGGCAGCTTCCGCAGATCTGGTACCAGATCCAGACGAAGTTTCGCGATGAACCGCGGCCGCGCTCCGGTCTGCTGCGCACGCGCCAGTTCACCATGAAGGATTCGTATTCCTTCGATCTGGATGCTGCGGGCCTGGACGTTTCCTACGAGAAGCACTATCAGGCCTACAACAGGATTTTCCGTCGCTGCGGGCTGAAGTTTATGGCCGTTGAGGCGCACTCCGGTGCCATGGGTGGCAG
>CAZUAX010000006.1:2715-9040 GCA_964618435.1 uncultured Solibacteraceae bacterium | reverse complement strand
GCCATTGAAGTTCGGAAGGCGATGGAGATTGGCCATATCTTCAAGCTTGGCTACAAGTATTCCGAGTCTATGGGGCTGCGTGTTTCCGGCGACGATGGCAAAGAAGTAACCCCCATCATGGGCAGCTACGGTATTGGCGTGGAGCGGATTCTGGCTGCCGCCATTGAAACGTACAACGACAAGAACGGCATTGTCTTGCCGCCGAGCATTGCCCCGTTCGATGTGGTGATTACACCCGTGAATGCCGAGGTTCCTGAGCAGTGGGAGGCCGTTGAGCGCATCTACCGCGAGTGCCGGGACTGGGGCCTGGATGCGCTGCTGGACGACCGCAAGGAACGCGCTGGCGTGAAGTTCAAGGACGCGGATCTGATCGGCGTGCCTTTCCGCATCACCGTGGGCAAGAAGATTGGCGAGGGCGTGGTGGAGGTTTCCGAGCGGGCAACCGGCGTCAGCACCGATGTTTCCGCCCATGAAGCCTTCGAGGATGTCCTGCGCCGGGTGAAGAGTTCACTGCTGGCAGCTTCGGAAAGTGGGGCCTAGACGCGGGCTTTGCCCACGCGGGAGATTCCGGCATGAGTGTTGATTGGCCGCAAGTTCGCGCGCAATTTCCCGCGCTGCAGCACAACGTATGGCTGAACACCGCCACTTTCGGCCAAGTGCCTCTGCGGGCGCAGGCCGCTATCGTCGGGCACTATAACCGTCGGAACCAGATTGGCCCGCGTGACTTTCTGGACTGGTTTTCCGAAGCCGATGCCATCCGGGCGGACATTGCCGCCCTCTTCACCGTAAGCGCGGACGACGTGGCCTTCATCCCGCACACAAGCTACGCGCTTTCTCTGATTGTGAGCGCCCTTCCCTGGCAGGCGGGTGATGAAGTGCTCACCTTTGAGAACGAGTTCCCTAACCAGATATACGCCGCTTCACTTCTGGAAGCGCGTGGAGTAAGGCTGCGTACTGTGCCTCTCGCCGCGTGGCGCGATAGCGTAAACGAACGCACTCGGTTGGTGGCCGTCACGCATACCAACTATGCCACCGGAGAACATGCGGACATTGACGCAATGGCCCAAGCGGTGCAGGCGATGGGCGGATTTCTTTACGTCGATGGCACGCAGACGGCGGGCGTTCGCTTGGTGCGGTTTGGCGCGAATCCGCCTGACCTTTATGCCGTAAATGCGTACAAGTGGATGAACTCGCCGCCGGGTGCGGGGTTCCTTCTGGCGCCGCCGAAAACGCGGGAATGGCTGGAGCCTCATACCGTGGGATGGCGCAGCCACAAGGACTGGCGCAACGTGAACCAATTGCACCTGGGCACGCCGGAGTTCTCTGCTGCCGCTGAACGCTACGAAGGCGGGATGCTCCCCTTTGTGAACCTGTTCGCAATGCGGGAGTCCGTCCGCCTGGTATTGGAGCTCGGCATGGATGTGGTGGAGGCGCGGGTGCTCTCACTTGCCGCCAAAGTCTGCGACGAACTGCGCGCTGTGGGAGCTGAGCCCTGCGATAGCGGCAAGGGCGGTGGGCACATCGTGGCTGCAACGTTACCCGGAAATATCGACCCCGGCGTGGTTGCCAAGGCTTTACAGGCTCGCGACATTCTGGTGAGCGCGCGCCACGGGTATCTTCGCATTTCCCCGCACTACTACAACAATGAGGCGGATGTGGCCACCTTTGGGGCGCAATTGCGAGAGGTGCTGGCCGATGTCTAAGCCCAGCCCTGTGCAGCTGTCTAAGCCCAGCCCTGTGCAGTCCCCTTCCTACCCGGGGTTCTTTCTTAGCTTTGAGGGAATGGATGGCGCGGGCAAGGGTACGCAAATCGATCTGCTGCTGGAAACGCTGGCTTCCCAAGGCATCTCCGCGGTGGTGAATCGAGAGCCCGGCGGCACCTTAATTGGCCGCCAGATTCGCTCCATTCTGCTGGATGCCGCAAACTCGCACCTGCTGCCAACGGCGGAGTTGCTGCTCTACTTTGCCAGCCGCGCGCAAGCGGTGGAGGAAGTAATTCTGCCCGCACTGCAAGCTGGGCAGTTAGTGATTTCAGACCGATTTACCGATTCCACGCTGGTCTACCAGGGAGTGGCGCGGGGCTTGGGTACCGATGTGGTGTACCGGCTGGATAGCATCAGTTGCCTGGGCCTGTCGCCGGACCTCACCCTTCTCCTGGATATCGACCCGTCTACAAGCCTTGCGCGGACCTCCGCACGGAATGCGGCTACCGCGTCCACGGAAACCCGCATGGACGAGGAATCGCGGGAGTTTCACACAAGGGTCCGGGAAGGTTACCTGGAATTGGCTCGCGCAAACGCAGAGCGGGTTGTGGTGGTGGATGGCAGCCGATCGCCAGAACAGGTGGCTGCTACCATTCGGGAAGCAGTGCTTCCTCGTTTGGAATCTCGATGTATGAAACTGCGATGAGGCAAATGGGGAATCGATGACAGGCACCTCCATTCGGGAGTTTGCGGGCAACGCCCCCATCCGGCAAATGCTGGAGCAGATGGCCTTGAGTGGGCGTATCCCGCAGGCGCTTCTGTTCTGTGGCCCGGAGGGCGTGGGCAAGGCGACGCTTGCGCGGCGATTCGGGGGATTGCTGCTGGCCAATCCTGAACGGATTGAACTGGACGACCTCTCCCTGCCCGCCAATCGGGAGCGGCTGGAGGAGCGCCTTACCCTTAGCAGTGAGAAACGGGCAGAGGATCCGCTCTTTTTTGCCTCGCATCCGGACTTCTTCACCTACTCGCCAGACGGACCGCTGCGCCAGATCTCCATCCAGCAAATGCGCACCATGAAGGAGCATGCCCAGTTTTCCCCGCTCAAAGGTTCACGACGGGTGTTCCTGCTGGATGAACTGGACCGCGCCAATGAACAGGCGGCCAATTCCCTGCTGAAGATCCTGGAGGAGCCGCCGCCTTACCTGCTGCTGATTGGCACCGTCACCAACGCCTTTGACCTGCTTCCCACCATTCGGTCACGCTCCGTGATGCTTACTCTCAACCGGATTGCGGACGAGGAGGTAGAGGCTCTGCTGCTGGCCAAGGGAGTAGAGGCGAAGGAAGCCCAGGAACGGGCGAGACTCGCCATGGGTTGCCCGGGCAAGGCCATCCAACTCGACCTGGAAGCGCACCACAAGCGAGCCGCCGCCATGCTGACTCTGCTGGAGGTGGCGGCTGGGCGTAAGCCCTTCACGGAGTGGGTGCGGCACGCGGAAGCCACCGTGGCAAAGAAGTCTGAACGCGTGGATGACTACCTGGAAACGCTACTTACGCTGCTACAGGACATCCTGCACCTCCGTGCGCGAGGCCCCTTGTTGCGCCATCCGGAGTATAGGGATGCATTGGGCGTCCTGGCCGGGTGTCTGGAGCTTGGCTGGGTGCGGCAAGCATCAGCAAAGATTGAGGAAATGAGCAGATTCCAGCGCCGCAGCGCGCAGCGGACACCCGCATTCGACGACTTCGTGATGGAACTGTTGCAATCGGGTCTTGCCCGCCGCTAGCCTGTGTGTTACACCTATGGAAAGCAAACCGGGATGTCCGAATAGCCCGGAACCAGCCGCTGGAAAGTCGGCAAGCGCCTCCCGAAGGCCTCCTTAATTTCATCGAAGTGTGACGGAACAAGACCTTGCTAACCGCTAACCGTAAACTCATTCGCCCCTCGTTACAAGATTTAAGTGACCATTCGCTGCAATCGAACGGCAAGCCAAACCATGGCTCCGCCGCCGCTGGCGCCAATGCGAAGAAAGGGGTTCCGCAGGAGCAGACTAACGCTGAGAACTATTACTACGTAAAGCAGATGCAGTCTCGCACGCCCATGGTAGTGGTTCTGAGCGATGGCGAAGCGGTGCGGGGTGTTGTGGAATGGTACGACCGCAACTGCATCAAGGTGAATCGCGATGACGCGCCGAACCTGATGATTTACAAGAGCCACATCAAGTACATCTACAAGCAGGAAGACGAAATCGACTAGGTTTCCTACTCTGGCGACCTGGATTCATGCTCCAGCGGCTAGGCTTCACCCTCTGGTGGGGCGCTCTGTTCGGCAGCTTTCTGGCGGTTCTTACGGCGTAGTGCCAGGCGGTACTCTCGGCGGCTGCCCGCTTCCTCGTATCGGCGTCTCTCCTCCTCGGTTTCCGGAATTACGGGGGCTACTGGCACCGGGCGACCATCCTCATCGATTGCCACAAAGGTAAGATAGGCGGAGGTGGTGTGTTTCACCTCGCCGGTCATCACATCTTCCACCAACACCTTAACCCCTACTTCCAGGGAAGTGGTAAATACACGGTTCACGCTGGACTTAAGCGTGATCAACTGGTTCATTTGCACGGGGTGCATGAAGTTAATGGAGTCCGCGGATGCAGTTACCACGGGGCAGCGAGCGTGTTTCATCGCCGCCAGCGCACCGCAGATATCCACCAGGTGCATTACCTTTCCGCCAAGTAGAAATCCCCAGTTGTTCGCGTCGCCGGGCAGGGTAAGTTCGGCGAGGATAGAGTGCGAAGCGCTTACCGGACGCGGGTTTAGGTCGCGCGGAAGCGCTGAGTTGGTGGGTAGAACGGAACGAACGGGAGTGTTTGGATCCATCGCAGTCTCAGCCCTTAGCATAGCGGACCCTGGAATGGCGGAGTTGCGCCGCGATTCCACGTGACCCGATTCCACTTGTGCGGAATCCGGGCCTGCCAGGCTCCCTGCCTGCGGCACTTGCCGGTAATCCTCTGACATTCACCGGTATCGGGAAAGGAAATCGCACTGTGCTACGTAATGAGGATTTGAGGGTGGAAAACAGTTGCACTCGGGAGAGTGTCCAACGCTTGCACTGGCGAGCCCGGCTTTCGCATCGTGAAAGAAGTGGGGCTGCGGGTTTCAAGTGCAAGCAGGGAAGCGCCACACTCGAGGGATTTCAGGAGATTGCATGCTCGCACTGAAAGTAACGTTCGAACAGGTTATGTTGGCGATGCCGCTGTTCGCGACGGTTTTTGTGCTGGCCTTTGCCGCGAAGTGGTTCTTTCAGAAGACCACGCGCTATTGCATTGACGACGAACTCACCAGCCGGGACAACCCCGCATTTGGCGTGGCATTTGGAGGCTACATTGCCGGGGTTGCGATTGCACTTTCTGGCTCGTTATTTCCCTGGCAGGGAGTAACCCTAGGCACGGAACTGCTTACCATCGCCCTGTTTGGCGGGTTGTCGGCAATGCTGATGCGAGTGAGTTTGTGGATCAATGATCGCGCGATTCTGTACCAGTTTTCGATTGAGAAGGAACTGGTAGAAGACCACAACTTCGGCACTGGCTTTGTGGTGGCGGGCTCCAGTATCGCCACCGGCTTCATGTTGCGCGGAGTGATGGCCGGGTTCAGTGACTCGTTAGCCACCGGTTTGCGGGATACGGTGATTTACTTTGTGGTGGGCCAGGCAGTGCTGATCGCTGGCGGATGGGTCTATTCCAAAACCGCTCCCTACAATGTCCACGACGAGATCGAAAAGGACAACCAGGCAGCGGGGATCAGTTTTGGCGGCTACCTGGCGGCGCTGGGCTATATCGTGAGCATCGCCCTTACGGGGGCCACCAGTCAGTGGGCGGACGAGATTGTTACGGCACTGGTGATCGCTGGCATCGGTATTGTGCTGTTGGTGAGCGCGCGGGTGATCGCGGACTATTTCCTGCTTCCCAAATCGCCTTTGTCCAAAGAAATCGTAGAGGACCGCAATACCGCTGCCGGAGTGATGGCCGCCACTTCCTTCCTGCTGGTTGCGATTTTGTTTGCTGGCAGCATGAACCCTGCCCGATTGGGTTTGCCCCCACTGATTCCAGAAGAGGCAGCAGAAGCAGCCCTGACGACGCCCGTGGAGGAAGCGGGAGAGAGCATGGCTGAGCCAGCGGAGAATACCCCACAAGGAGGTGTGCAGTGAGCTTCGGCGCATCCCTTAAGTTTCCCTGGCGCAGATTGAAGCGCGCTGCTACCTGGCTTTCCCTGCTTTTGGTGCTGATGCTGGCCGTGCCGGACGACCTTTGGGCGCGGCGAGGTGGGCGGATTTCGATGGGTAGCCGTAGCCGGGGATTCTCCACACGGACTTACTCGCCGCCTCCCAGCAGGGCGAAGACTTGGGGCGGCTCCGCTCCCTCTTCCATTCAGCCGCGTATGGGAACACGCAGCAGTTCGCGACCGACTACAAGTGCGACGCCCCGCCGGAGCGCCGCGGATCAGGCAGCGTTGAACCGCGCTCGGACGCAAGGCACCACCTTTGGTTCTCGCGCAGAGGCAGAGCGCGCCTTCCAGCGTGACTATGCGAATCGTTTCCCTACCACCTTTTCGCGAGAGCCCCAGCAGCGGCCGAGCCA
>CAZUAX010000006.1:0-2615 GCA_964618435.1 uncultured Solibacteraceae bacterium | reverse complement strand
GTGGAATTCTGGCGCAACCTAAGGCCCGGGAGCACCATCATCCTGAAGGACGAGCAAACCCTGCAGGATATGATCAGCGGCGGTGAAGCGCTCGCCACCGGGCGCGATTACCAACTGGAAGAAGCGTGGCGAATCCGCGAAAGCCGGGATGTGGCGGAGTGGCAGTTCTTCCGTATCCGTTCGCCGCATGATGAGGACGCCACCTGGCTGATGATCAAGAGTGCCGGTGAGGCGTTGAGTGCAGGTGTCTACTTTGAGGCAGACGGGTTTGCACCTGGCAACCGTCGCGATATCCTCAATCAGAATCACCATTGGGTGTTCACCGAGCCAAAGGACCCGAACAGCTACCAACTGCTCGACCTGCAATTCGCCTCGCATCTCTACTTCAACGTTGATCTTGCTGGCGAAGTGCGCGAGGTGGAATTTGCCAAAATGGGCAACCAGGAGTTTCATGGCAAAGCGCAGGCGGACCCGCCCGTCCGCGACAACGAGCGCATGATAGGCACCATTGCTGAGTATGAAACCATGCTCCCCGTGCCTAACCCGAAGGTAGTGTTCTTTGAGGCAGGCTTGCCTGGCAGCGATGGCGGATTGATTCGCATGCTGCAGGGCGCAGGCATCCGCATGAGCGACCTGGAGGTGCTGCCTCTGGGAAATGCTTCGTAATGTTTTCCGAAATAACGGCGAAGTTGCCGGAGATTTTCAAAGAATCAGCGCGATGGCGCGTATTGGAATATGGAGATTGGCATGACGACAAAAGATAAGATCCATTCGCTTAGCGAAATGGCTGACCTGCTGGAAGACAGCGGATTTCATGTGGCGCACGGCGACCAGTTTCTTGCCGTAAAGGTGCCGCACTCAGGGCATGAGCCGAAGAACGCGCTGCTTACCATCGACGAGATCCGGAACAAGCTGATCATCTCCTGCCGGGTGGCACGCTATGGCGAGATCAAGGCAGACCGGCTTTCGGCATTTCAGGCTGCACTGCTGGATGCAAATACGCGCATTGACCCGTTTGCCTTTGCCACCATCACAGACCAGGACGACCCCGACATTGAGAGCTCCGACGACTGGGTGGTGGTGCTGATTGAAAGCATGCCCATGGGCGACCTGTCTCCGGAAGAGCTAAACACAGCCATGGCCGACCTGGCCCACGCGCTACCGATTGCCGACGAGTTGCTGGCCGCCATCGCCTAGGCACCGGCTAACGGAATTCTAAAACCGGCAGCCTACCCGCCGCCGCGCATGAGAGTCAACCGTATTACAAGAATTGACCGAGGAGATACCGATGGAATTTTTGAAAGAGTTGTGGAAGAAGCTACGTCGCAAGGACAAGGATGCCGCCGAAAATATGCGGGACTACGTGGCCGATGCGCGGGAAGCGATTGAGTCGCGAAAACGGGAAATTATCGAGTTTCGCAGCAAAGTGGCGGAGGTAAACCAGGCAAAGCGTGTACTGGAGCGCCAACTGGGAGACACCGAAGCGGAATTGACCAAGTGGACTGCGACCCTTGAGAACATCAAGGTGTCCAATTTGGATCTTGAATCCAAAAAAGAAAAGGGCGCCCCTGTAATGGCCGCCCGGAACTCCGCGGCGGAACGTGCCGAGGGACTGCGCCAGTCCATCAAAGCCCAGGAAGAAATGCTTGTGCAGTTGCGTAAGCAGTTGATGGAATCACAAAGCGACCTGGCGGACCGTGAGCAGAAACTGGTAACGCTGGCCGCGAGGCATCATGCCGTGAAGATCCGTAAGGGCCTCAACGATGCCGCGGCAGCCTTCGCGACAGGCAAGAGCACACTTTCCGCAGTAGACCAGTTGGAGCAGAAAGTGATGAACGAGGAAGACCGCGCAGCGGCACTGGCGGAGGAAATCGAGCTTACGAAGCCGGGTTCGGAAGCCGCCGCCATCGCAGCACAGTTTGACCCAAAGAGGATGAAGGTGCAGGATGACCTGGACAGCTTCTTTGGGGAGGCTCCCGCCGCGCCAGCAGAAGCCAGCGCGGAGACAGCCAAGGCGGAGTAGTCAACCGCCAGCGAGCTAGGTAAGAAAGGCCGCCTGCGCGTCAGGCGGCCTTTCTGCGTTCTGTTCTGTGGTTCGAGGGTGGAAGCCGCGGAGCTCAGCAGCGTAATCGAGGCTAGAGCAGGCGAAGCTCCTACTGGATGATGACAATCTCTTCCGGGCCGCGTTTCTTCGGACTCACAAAAAGCGAATCATCGAGTTCAATGTTTGATTCCGACGACGCCAGCTCCATGGTGATCGGGGCAAGAGGATTCACGATGCGGATCCGCATAGGCTCCATCACGCCATCCACTTCCTTGTAGTTCTCAAGATACACCTGGCTGGCGATATCACCCTGCGGCAGGTGCGAAACGGAATCCATGCGGATGAGCAGGCTGCTGCTTTGCTCCACAAACCAGACTTCGGGAGCTCCCTCGGCCGGGTGGAGGCGCAATTTGTCGGTGGCTTTGCCCTCCACGGTCTCCACTCCCAGCCATTCCCTCTTCGGATAGTGGGTCTTGTAGTTAGCCGCCATATAGAAATCGGACTGGCGAACGGTCGCGCTCAATTCCAGGTCCGATTTTTCGCGGTAGCCCTGGATGGGATCCTGCACCCA
>CAZUAX010000005.1:61736-66672 GCA_964618435.1 uncultured Solibacteraceae bacterium | reverse complement strand
AGTTTCATGCCAGCCTCATCAGGGGTGCGATTCCCCTTTTTGTTGTTGCAGCGGTGGCAGCAGGTGGTCAGGTTTTCCCATGAGGAACCGCCACCCCGCGAACGCGGAATCACGTGGTCCAACGTTAGGTTTGCTGCGCTGCCAGACGCCCCGCAATACTGGCAGGTGTAGCGATCCCGCATCAGGATGTTCTTGCGCGATAGTGCTCGTGTTTGTTGCGGAATGCGCCGATACTCAAGCAGGCGGATAACGCTGGGCATGCCCAACGTCTGGCTGGTGGAGTGGATGTGGTTTGCGCCGAATTCCTCCGCCGCGGCAATGCCCTTAATGATCAGGACAATGGCGCGGCGCGCGGCGCACACGTTGATTGGCTCATAACTGGCATTCAGCACCAGTACAGGCTGCTGCAATTGGTCCATCGCTGGCATAACTTCCCAAACTCCCTCTTCGCTTTCGAAGCGCCTGGCTTCCCCGGAACTGCTTCCGGTTCGCTCTAACTCAATCTGGCTCGTTAGAAATCAGGTGATCCGGCGGCGTAGAGCGGAGCTGGGGCTCTGCGGTCTACCCGCGCGATGGTGAGCACTGCCACATAGCTGGCGCCGGCTTTCTTTAGGAGCCGTGCGCATGCGGTGGCGGTAGCGCCAGTGGTGAACACATCGTCCACCAGAAGAATCCGTTGCCCGTGTAGGGGTTGTCCCGGATTCAGTGCAAAAGAAGCCATTGCGTTGCGCCGCCGTTCCGCGCTTCCTAAGCCCGCCTGGATGGCGGCGATGCGCGCGCGGCGCAAAGGATAAAGTCTTGGCAACCCGGTGGCGCGGGAAACCGCGCGTGCCAGCAGATCAGCCTGGTTGAAACCCCTCCGGTAACGCTTCCACCAGTGCATTGGCACCGGTGCGATGGCATCAAAGGCGATGTGCCGGGGGAGACCGCGCAACATCAGGGCCGCAAGAGGCCCGGCCAACGAGGCGACCCCTTCATATTTGAAGACTTGGATCACCTGGCGAAGTTCGGCGGAATAATCGCCGTAGGCGAAGCAGGCGTCAAAGCCTCGGCGGCCACTGCGGCACATCCGGCAAATGCCGCTTTCATCGAGGGAGGCTTCGCTCAGGAAGGGGGTGCCGCAGCGCTCGCAGCAACACTCCGCCTGGAAGGGGATAGCGGCGTCGAGGCATTGCGGACAGACAGGAACGGAGCCGAAATCGACAAGTGGATCACCGCAAATGCGGCAGTCGTCAGGAAAAATGGCCGTAAGAAGGTGTCGCGGAAACTGAACTGCGGCTTCCGCGCTGGCGAGGAGACCCATGCTGTGGGGTCTACTAGGGAAGACTCACCTCCACCTGAGTTACGACAGCGTTGCTTCATTTTACGCACGAACGGGCACCCTAAAGCAACCGGGTGGGTTTGGGAATGTTACAACAGAAATTACCCGAAATGTTTAGAGGGGGCAAAGAAGCCCAACGGGTCCTCCGCCCCCTCTGTCCATCATGCCCGCATAAATACGCTGTTCCTAAGCGGCGCTGATGCGCGGGCTCCCATTCTCAACCACAAACCTTGCATGCGTGTTGATGGGGCTTCCCGGGCGAGAGACGTACTCCACCGTACGATATTCCGCCAGCCAGCGCTCCGGGGTCACTGTGCATGAGACATAGCCGCGCTGGCCGTTGTAGTGCCGCATCCAGGGGTTCTTGGCCAGCACTTTGGAACGATATTCCGTATTCGCCGCACCGTCGCCGCCAGATGTGATGGATGTCCCCACAAACTCAGCCGCTACGGAGGGTGACTTTTCATCCAGGAAGTCGAGTGGCACTTCGGACACCCAGTTCGAGTGCACATCACCGGTTAGCACCACTGGATTGGATGGCTTTGCGTCATTCAGGAAACGCGTGAGCCGGTTACGGGCAGCGGAATAGCCACTCCACTGGTCCATCGAAAAGGTAGGACCGTCTTCGCTGCGGGCAGTGTCAAACCCGGAAAGGATGACTTGTTGCGCCAGCACGTTCCAGCGACCCGAGGAGCGTGTGAGGCCATCGTGCAGCCAGCGTTCCTGATTCTCGCCCAGCATTGTCGCTCGGGGGTCAAAAAATCCGTCGCAGGGCTTGCCACTTTTGTCGCCACAAGGCTGGTTGCTGCGGTACTGGCGGGTGTCCAGGATGAAGAAGTCTGCGAGGTTCCCGAAGCTCACCCGCCGGTAAAGTTGCATATCCGGACCAACCGGGCGGGAGAATGCGCGCAAAGGCATGTGCTCGTAGTAGGCCTGGTAGGCGAGCGCGCGACGCTTCAGGAACTCTTCGGGCCGTGTACCATCCTGGTCCATGGCCGCGGCATAGTTGTTGTCCACTTCATGGTCGTCCCAGGTAACAAGGAAAGGACAGTGGCGATGCATTGCTTGCAGGTGATCGTCTGACTTATAGAGTGAAAGGCGGTTGCGGTAGTCGTCCAGGCTGTAGATCTCCGGGCTATTGTGTTTCCGGGGGGTGTTCTGCTTTGGGCCGCCTTCATAGATGTAGTCGCCCAGGTGGAAGACCATGTCGATGTCTGTCTCCGCGGCCATGTGCTGCCAGGCGGTGTAATGAAAGTGGTAGTCCTGACAGGAGGCGAACGCGAAGCGCAGGCTCCCAGGCATTGAGCCCAGAGCAGGCATGGTGCGCGCGCGGCCCACCGGACTCACTGCGTCACCGGCGTGAAAGCGATACCAGTAGGGGCGATTTTCCTGCAAACCCGTCAACTCCACATGGATGGAATGCGCCAGTTCCGGGCTTGCGACGGCGTCGCCACTGCGCACGATGCGGCGCATACTTTCGTCTTCGGCTACTTCCCAACGAACTTTCACAGGGTCGATGCCCATGCCTCCGCCGTTTAGCGGGTCGGGGGCCAAGCGGGTCCAGATGACAAAGCCATCGGCGGCCGGGTCTCCAGACGCCACTCCCAGCGAATAGGGGTTGGCAGAGAAGCGGGGGTTGGAGAGCAACCTTCCACCAAACTCACCACCAACAAGGGCCAGCGCGAACAGGCGCGATTGCATAGCAAGAAACGAACGTCGGTCCATGGATTCCTCCAAGCTCAGGTTGTCTTCGTGAAATAGCCACTCACAGCCGCCAGGCTAGAACGTAAGGCGGGAGCAAGAACTCCACGCTGTGTGAACCCCACGTTCCAACGGGCATACCAGATTGGTAATAGGCTCCCACGAATGAGCGCACTCCTGCCACTGGCGATGCGCGCTGCAACCAGTTCGTCACCTCTGAAGCGCAGGCGCTGCGAGGGCCATCGTTGCGCGAGCGATGCCAAACCCAATAAGCTGATGAGCACACAACTTCCGGGGGAGTAATATGCCCATGAACCGCCGCCAGTTCCTTGCCGCGTCCGCGGCCACCATCACCGCAGCCCAGCCTGCGCTTGCCGCCGTCGACAACAGCCACGACCCGAAGCGCTTCGGACTTGATCTTTGGAGTGTGCGCAGCCAGGGTTGGAATGCGTTTCAATACATCGATCACGCGGTGGAGCAGAAACTGCGCGTGATCCAGTTCGCTGACTCGAACCAGCTAGGCGGGCTGGAGCCAGAGTACGCCCGAAAGGTAAAGGCCTACGCAGACCAGAAGGGGATTCTGCTGGAGATGGGAATGGGCACCATTTGCCCCACCTCATCCGGATGGGGGCCCGCCAAAGGCCCCATTGAGCCGTGGATCCTGCGCCATGTGCAGGCCGCAAAGCTATTAGGGTCGCCGATTCTGCGCTGTCTGTTGGGAAGCGCCCGCGAGCGCAAGGGCGAGATGCCCCTCGCCAAGCACACAGAGGCCATGCTGCGGACCCTGCGCAACATTCGCTCCCAGGTCACAGACATGGGTGTGATGATGGCCATCGAGAATCACTCTGGCGACTATCAGGGCCGCGAACTCGCGCCCGTCGTCGAAGAAGCGGGGAAGGATTGGGTAGGCGTAATCTTCGATTCCGGTAATCCCATTTGGACAATCGAAGACCCGATGGTAGCTTTGGAGCACCTGGCGCCCTACATTGTGAGCTCGCATCTTCGCGACAGCTACGTATGGGCAAGCGAAGAAGGGGTGGCTGCGCGCTGGGTGGTCTTCGGTGAGGGCAACGTAGGCATGCCTCAAGTCCTGCGCACCCTGCTGCAACGCTGCCCGAACGCTTCCGTCCTGCTTGAAACCATTACGGTCCGTCACAACGACCTGAAGGTGAAGCGCGCCGATTTCTGGAAGGGCTACGAAACGGTACCAGCCAACGAGTTCATGCGCTTCTATGCGCTGGCCGAGAAGGGCAACCCGCAACCACCACTGGAGACATTAACGCGTGAGCAGATGGCTGTCCGCCAACTCCAGGATTCCAACAAAGGGCTTGAGAACGTCCGCCGCATGTTTGCAAGTTAGCCGCGCATTCCCACACTCGCCAAGGAGGGCCAGATGAAACGACGTGACTTTTTGGGACTAGCCGCAATGGGCATGGCTGGAGGTTTGGCCGGTTGCTCGCAAGAGCCGGAAGGAGCCGCGAAGCGCCCCAACATCATCGTGATTATGGCGGATGACATGGGCTACTCCGATGTTGGCTGCTATGGATCCGAGATCAATACGCCCAATCTGGATGGGATGGCGCGCCGTGGCCTGCGCTTCACGAACTTCTACAACACCAGCCGCTGCTGCCCCACGCGCGCGGCACTGCTCACCGGCCTCTACCAGCACCAGGCGGGTGTCGGCGCCATGATCCAGGACCTCGGCTTCCCTGCCTACGAGGGAAAACTCAACAACAATTGCGTCACGTTCGCGGAGGCCCTCCGTCCCGCCGGCTACCACTGCGTGATGTCAGGCAAATGGCACGTGGGCGAGCATCGTCCGCACTGGCCCATGGACCGTGGTTTTGAAAAGTACTTCGGCCTCATCAGCGGCGCAAACAGCTACTGGAAACTGAACGAGGGCCGTCAGATGGC
>CAZUAX010000005.1:47485-61636 GCA_964618435.1 uncultured Solibacteraceae bacterium | reverse complement strand
GTGCTGGCCGCCGACGCGGAAATGTCCCCCCGCGACCCTGAGGTGCCCGCCTGGGACTCCATGAGCGAAGCGGAGCAAGAAGACCGTGCCCTGCGCATGGCCATCTATGCGGCAATGGTGGAGGAACTCGACGCCAATATCGGCAAGATCCTCGCCCAGGTTCGCAAGATGGATATGGAAGAGAACACCCTCGTCTTCTTCCTTGCTGACAATGGCGGCTGTCATGAGGACTGGAAAACTAGAAAGGAAGATGATCCTTCGCAGCCTCACGACCATCCAGATGCTTTCCGCGCTTATGGCCGCGGCTGGGCCAACGCCAGCAACGTGCCCTTCCGCCTCCATAAGCATTGGGTGCATGAGGGCGGCATTTCCTCGCCTCTGATCGCCCAATGGCCCGCTGGCATCAAGAATGGAGGCCGCATCAGTGGCGAGATTGCGCATGTAATGGACATTCTGCCCACCTGTGTGGAATTGGCTGACGGCGAATACCCCCGCACACACAACGGGCATACGATCACACCTACTGAAGGGATTAGCCTGCGCCCGGTTCTGGAAGGCAGCCTGCGCGCTGGACACGATGCACTGTTCTGGGAGCACATGGGAAATTGCGCCGTGCGCAAGGGTCCCTGGAAGCTGGTCTCTGTGAATGGTGGCGAATGGGAACTCTATCGCGTGGAGAACGACCGCGCGGAACTGCACAACCAGCGAGAAGCCGAGCCCGCCAAGTTCGAGGAGTTACTTGCGGATTATAACGCGTGGGCAGCACGCGTTGGCGTGAAAACGATGGAGGAACGACGGGCCAATCGCGGCTAGCTGGCGTGCAGGATTTCCGCGATCTGCTTCTCGGAGATGGCGCCGGATTTGATGAGTCGCCAGTAAGGATCCGTCACGTCCACGGTGGTGCTGCCTTCACTAACGCATACGCCACCATCCAGAACCATACGCAGCCTCCCGTCCATGGTCCCGAAGACTTCAATGCCCGTGCGGCAGGTTGGCTGGCCTGAGATATTGGCACTGGTAGCGATGAGTGGCTGATCCATGATCTCCACCAATCGTTTGGCGATGGGGCTGCTGGTTTGCCG
This sequence comes from uncultured Solibacteraceae bacterium, assembly GCA_964618435.1. Lineage (GTDB taxonomy): Bacteria > Acidobacteriota > Terriglobia > Bryobacterales > Bryobacteraceae > JACTMJ01. The sequence goes on along the minus strand of CAZUAX010000005.1, from coordinate 60,554 downwards.
GAGGGCTAACCGCCCAGTGCCACCGGTGACTTTGAGAGGAACCTTTTCGCTAGACGGAACAATCAGGGTGAGGGGTCCGGGCCAGAAGTGGCGGGCAAGCAGATAGAAGCGGCTGTTGAGTTCCTTGGCCAAGTCCTCGGCCATAAACACATCGTGGATCAGCAGAGGAAGCGACCGTTGGATCTCCCGGCCTTTGGCCTGAAACACCTTACCGACGGCATGCAGGCTGTAAGGATCGGCGATAATCGCATACAGCGCATCCGTAGGAACTGCAACCACCTCCCCACGCCGAATTTCCCGGGCGGCAGCCTGCAACACGTCCTCGGGGGGAGAGAGGGGATCGATGGCGATCAGTTCAGTATTCACAATGCATCCAACCTCGAAATTGTACTGGCTTGGCACCATAGACATCAAGCCCGAATCGCAGCACGACGCCAGTTCCGGCGCGCAATGCGCCATCGTCGCCGATCCGCACTTCACCGTCATGGATCCGCAATTGGCCGAAATTAGTTCAAAGAAACCGTTACGAGGGCCGTATCTTCAGTAGGACGGCACAACACCATGACTGCTATCCAACCTACAACTATGCAGGAGACGGTCGCGAGCGATGCGGACATCTCAGACATTTTTCGCTTATACAACCTGCGCGTTTTCCACTATGCCCTTCAACTGGTGGGCAACCGGGAGGACGCACTGGATGTGACCCAGGACACCTTTCTCCGTCTGCACCGGCACTGGGGCCGACGCGACCCCTCGCGTCCGGTGGCGGCTTGGCTTTACGCGATTGCGCGCAATCTTGCCATCGACACCTTACGCAAACGTGGCATTCGCGGAGAGACGGAGGAGGATGCCAATATGGAGGACACACTTTCGCGGGATCCGGAAGATGTGGCCTCCAATACCGAACTCCGCCGCCAATTATGGTCGGCGATTCGCGCGCTACCCGAACCCTTGCGGGAGGTGCTTTTGCTGCGAGACTGGCATGGTATGCGCTATGCCGAGATTGCGGAAATCACCTCCACCACTGCCACCACCGTTACCTCGCGTTTATACGAAGCTCGGCAGAGGCTGCGGAAACAACTTAGGGGGTATCTCTAATGCCAAATACAACCCCACACGAAGTCGAACGCCTTATTTCCGCTTATCTGGATGGAGAGCTGACTCAGGCCGAGAGCCAGCGTGTGCGTCTGTTGATGGAAGACCGGGAAGAGTACCGGCAGGTGTATGAGGAAATGCGCAAGCTGCAGTCGCTTACTCATGACCTACCGATGCCTCATCCCTCCGATGAGCGAATTTTCGCGATTGAAAATCGCCTGAGCGTGGCGGAACCACGGAAGATTGGGTTTTTCACTCTTTGGGGAGGGCTAGGATTGTGGCTGGTATATCTGGCGGTGCAGTTTTTTAGACATTTGCGCGTTCCCACGATAGGGGAGGCGCTCGCCAGCATCATTATTTTTGGCCTGGTGGCCCTGTTTATTTCGGTAGCGGTGCAACGCTACCAGGAGCTACCCCACGACCGTTACCGGAGGATCCGCAAATGATCGTCATCACAGGGTCGCAGATCGCCGGGCGTCGCGTGAAGCGAACGCTGGGCCTGGTGCGTGGAAACACGGTGCGCGCCAAACACCTGGGGCGGGACATCCTGGCAGCCTTTCGCAATGTGGTGGGTGGCGAAGTGCACGAGTACACGCGACTGCTGGCACAAGCGCGCGAGCAGGCACTGGACCGCATGGTGGAGGAAGCGATGGGCCTGGGCGCGGATGCCATCATCGATATGCGATTCACAACTGCCGAGATTGGCAAGAACGTTGCCGAGATCATGGCCTACGGAACCGCAGTGGTAACTGAACAGGACTGAGGCAGTGGAGGCGCTGGTTGATAGCGCCTCCACTTTCCTCCGCACGATCTGCTGCATGCGCCCTGGTAGGCCGCATGCACGCTACTGGTCTGTGAGGGGACGGGCTGTCTTGACGGGGGCTTCCGGACGACTGGGCAACTTGCGCGGGTTGGACTTGAGGGAATCCAGCACTTCGCGCACCCCTCGCTCCAACTGTGGATCACGACCCTCGATGACGCTCTTTGGATCGTTTTCCACCTCAATGTCCGGAGCGACTCCTTCGCCCTCAATCACCCATTTCCCATCGGCGGAGGCAAAACCGAACTCAGGTACGTTCACCTGACCGCCATCAATCAAGGTGCCGCGGTTGGTGATTCCAATCACACCGCCCCAGCTTCGCTTTCCTACCAGCTTTCCGAGCTTGGCTTCGCGGAACATGGCCGGGAAAATGTCGCCGTCGGAGGCTGAGTTTTCATTCAGGAGACAAACCAGAGCCCCCGCAAATGCGCCATCAGGATAGGTGGTGACATCGTCGCTGGTGCGCGCAAAGCCTGTCGCCAGCACCTGCCGCCGGAAACGCTCAATCAGCATCCGGCTTACGTTGCCGCCACCGTTGCCGCGCATATCTACCACCATGCCTTCCTTGCGTAGTTGCGGGTAATACCACTTGATGAATTCGTAGATGCCATCGCTGCCCATATCCGGCACGTGGATGTAGCCGAGTTTGCCACCGGACAATTCAAGTACGCGTTCGCGATTCTTCAGCACCATCGCCAGATAGTTGAGTTTCGTTTCGTCGTCAATGGGCTGGAAAGTGATTTCCCGAGCACCTTCCGCATCCGGTTTGGTGTTCACGGAAAGCTTCACCGGGCGACCGGCTTTCCCGCGCAACAGGCGATACGGATTCACATTTGCGGTGAGTTCTTCTCCATCCACAGCCAGCACATAATCCCCCACAGCAAGACGGATACCTACTTCGGTAAGGGGCGAACGGTAGGCAGGCTCTTCGTTGTGGCCCTGCATCAGCTCCGCAATGCGATAGCGTTGCGAGGCAGCATCCAGCACAAAGCGCGCGCCAGGCAGTGCCACTTTGGGACGGGCGGGAACTTCATAATCTCCGCCAGCAATGTAGGCGTGGCCCACATTGAGTTCGGCGATCATCTCCCCGATCAGATAGTTAAGGTCGGCTCGATGGGCCACGTCCTCCAGCAGCGGCGCATACTGGTTGCGCAGCGCTTCCCAATCGTAGCCGTGCATATTGCTGACATAGAAGAAGTCGCGATAGCGCCGCCAAACTTCGTTGAATATCTGCTGCCATTCCTGGCGCGGAATGCGGTCCACCATTAGTGCCGCTGTGGAAACGGTCTTCTTACTGGTAGCGGCACCGGGTTTCACATCCATTAAATGGAAGCCGCCATTCTGGCGGGCCATCACCTTGCTTCCGTCTTGCGAGACGGTCCAACCCTGCGCGTTATCGAGAAGTACCTGCTCTTTCCGGTCCTTCATGGTGAAGATCATCAGCGCCGGCTGGCTCTCGGATTGGCGCCCATAGTAGTTGTTGCCCATGCGGGTGTAGAGCAACGCGTCCTTGGTTGCGGCCAGACCACCGATATTCTGCGCGGGGATAGGCGACCGGGCAGTGCGCTGCTCAATCCCGTCGAAGTCGATCTTCAGCCATTGGCCTTCCTTCTTTTCGTCCTTCTTTTCCTCAGATTTTTTCTCTTCTGCGCCTTCCTTCTTCTCTTCCGCAGCGGGAGCGACAGTAACCGTATCCTCCTCAGGCGGGAACGGGTGTTTCACGTCGCTGCGGAGAGCCAGGGCGTAAACACTTGTTTCGCGAGCAAGCGCAAAGTTCCACTCCACGGTGCTAAGCTGCGGAGCAAACTCGCGATCGCTCAGATAGTAGAGGTAATTCCCCTCGGGATCCCATGCTGGCGTGTACTCATTGAACAGCTCGCCGGTGACGCGGCGCGCCTGATTGTCGGCGGCGCTCCAGATCCAGATTGCGCGGTTGGTGTTGTCCCCGGAAAGGCTGAAGGCCAGGAAGCCGGAATCCGGGCTCCACACGTAATCCTGCGATTGTCCGCGCTTCTCATCGGCCACTTCCACAATGCTTTTGTCGGCAACGGTCACCACGTAGATCTTGCCGTCTTTGTCGCTGAAGGCGATCTTCTTCGAATCCGGGCTCCAGAGAGGGCGATAGCGCATGGCTGCGCCACCGGTGGTCAGCTGCGTTGGGGGGGCAGAGCCATCCTGGGGCATTACGTACAGCTCTTCCTCCCCGCTCATATCGGAAAGGAAAGCGATCTGGCGACCATCGGGAGACCAGGCCGGAGCCTTGTCATGCGCACCCGAACTGCGGGTAAGGTTCCGCGGCACACCCTTTTCGATAGGAGCGCTGAAGATGTCGCCACGTGCTACGAAGAGCGCGCGTTCCCCCTTGGGGCTCAGCGATGCGCTGGATACCTGGCTGCCCACATTCATCTGCGAGGGGCGCGCGGCCAAGCCGTCATCCGGCACCTGAATCGCCAGGCGCTGGGGCGGGCGATTGGACTTCGTTTCCACGAGATGCAACTCGCCGTTGCGCTCAAAGACAATCTTGCCGTCGGGGGAATGGCTGGGCCAGCGCACATCCCAATCGGTGTAGCTTGTGATCGCCTTAGACCGCTTCGTCGCAATGTCGAATTCATAGAGATTCAGCGTACCGGTGCGGTCACTGGCAAAGTAAACCTTATTGCCAATCCACATGGGGTCGCGCTCTGTGCGCGCGGAGTGGTCCACCGATTGAATGGCTTTGGTCTGCAGGTCGAAGATGTAGAGGTTCTGCGCCCAACCGCCTTCATAGCGTTTCCAGGTACGGAAGTCGCGGAAAAGCGGGGAATATACGAGTTGCTTCCCATCCGCTGAGAAATCGCCAGCGCCAGAAGCAGGCATGGGCAGAGCCTCCGGAAGCCCGCCATCGACGGAGACCGTAAACAGCCGCGACTGGGCCACGCTCCAACCCTCGCGCATCGACCGGAACAGAATGCTTTTCCCATCCGGCGTCCAGCCGTAAACCTGATTATCGAAGCCCCAGCGCGCAGGGAGAGGCCCTTTGGCCGGGTAAAAGGTCAACTGCTTAGGAACTCCACCCGTCGAGGGAACCACGTAGACCTGCTCATCCCCGTCGTATTGGCCGGTGAAGGCGATCCACTTGCCGTCTGGAGAGAACTTGGGAAACAGTTCAAGACCCGGGTGCGCGGTGAGCCGTACGGCCGTTCCGCCATTTGTGGAGGCAGTCCAGAGGTCGCCAGCGTAGCTGAATGCAACGCGATCCGCATGGACATCTGGAAAGCGCAGCAGTTTGGTCTGGCTGAAGGAAATAGCGCTCAAGAGTAGCGCCAGCGCGGCAAGGCGCAGGTAAGCGGGTAAAGAGGTCATCGGTAGAATTCCTTACGTGGTGGGGTCTCCTCAAAGAAGACGCGGATATCCCGTGATGGTTATACGAGACATAAGCCTTAGTGTAAACCCAGACGTTGGCAGGAGGTAAAGCAGCGCGCTCGCGCCTGCGAGGATGGCGGGGCGCGAGGCGCTCAAGCGGAGGCGATTTCTACTTGTGCACGGGAATCGCGTCGCCGAGGTTCATCGACCCGCCACCTTCGCTCACATAGTTGCGGTTCCAGGATGGGATTTCGAGGACGATGTCGCCGTGTACCACGCACTGGCAACCCAGCCGGGAATTCAGAGACAGGTCCGCAGCTTGGTCCAAACGGTCGGCTTCGTCGTCTTCCATCTCGCTCACGTTCCCCAGGCCTTCTTTTATCTTGATGTGGCAGGTGGTACAAGCGTTATTTCCGCCGCAGGCATGTTCGAGATGAAGCCCGTGATTCAAAGCGATGTCCAGAACGGAAGCCTTCAGCCCGTGCTCAGAGTAGGGCATGGTTTCGGGGTTAAACTCAACCGTCACGTTCTCGGGAAGAAAGGTAACCTTAGGCAAGTTAGATCCTTAATACTGACGACAAAATGGGAAGTGACAAGAGACCCCGTGGGGATCCACGCCTTCCTCCTATTGAGATGCGCCAACGCACCCCCCAGGATGCAACGGACTGAGAGGATTCCCCTCGCCATCCGGGCACAGCTGCTGCTCACCGGCGGAAACCCGATTTCAATGCGGATGTCGCTGCACTTCCCTTCTCTTGCCCCTCATCCCGCACGCTGGTTGTATACTCCAGACCATAGGCAATTCCGGGCTGATTGCCACTTCACCGCCATGCGCTTCTTTCTGGTTAAGCTTTTTGCACTTTCGCTGTGCCTGCTGCCGGCTGCCGGGCAGATCGCTACGGTGGACTTTGCCCGCGATGTTGCGCCCATCTTTGCAAAAACCTGCGCTGGCTGCCACGGACCCGCGATGCAAACCAGTGGGCTTCGGCTGGACGACCCCGCGGCGGCCTTGAAAGGCGGTTACTCAGGGACCTCCATTGTGCCTGGCAGGGGCGGAGAAAGTCCGCTGGTAAAGCGGATTTCGGCCGTCAAAGGTTTCCCGGTGATGCCGCCGGCAGGCAACCAACTGTCCCCGGAACAGGTTGAAACCATTCGCCGTTGGATTGACGAAGGCGCCCACTATCCCGCCGAGGCGGGCACACCCCTGGAAACAGCAGCCCCAGACGAACCGAGCCACTGGAGTTTCCGCCCCATCCGGTCACCGGCGCCTCCCGTTGTGCGCAATCCGGCCTGGATTCGTAACCCAATCGATGCCTTTGTAATGGCTCGCTTGGAAGCGGATGCAATTGCACCCTCTCCAGAAGCACCGAAACACACCCTCCTGCGCCGCCTCTCGCTGGACCTTACCGGTCTGCCGCCCACCCAGGACGAAATGGCGGCATTCCTGGCTGATACCTCGCCCAATGCCTACGAGAAGCAGGTGGAGCGGTTACTGGCATCGCCTCATTTTGGCGAGAAGTGGGCGCGAAGCTGGCTGGACCAGGCCCGCTATGCTGATTCGGACGGCTATGAGAAAGACTGGTTCCGCCCTTGGGCCTGGCGCTGGCGAAACTGGGTGATCGACGCCATGAATCGGGATATGCCTTTCGACCGATTCACCGTAGAACAGATTGCGGGCGATCTGCTACCAGAGGCCAGCACGGAGCAGCGCGTGGCTACGGGCTTCCACCGCAACACCCTCACCAACCGAGAGGGCGGCGTGGATAGCGCCCAGTTCGAATTCGAAGCCGCCGTTGATCGCGCAAGCACTGTGGGCACCGTGTGGCTGGGCCTTTCCGTAGGCTGCGCGCAGTGCCACGACCACAAGTTCGACCCCATCTCCCAGAAGGACTTCTACTCCCTTTACGCGTGGTTTGAGCCCGTGGAAGAGGTGGAAATCGACGCTCCGCTGGATGGGGAAATCGGCCCTTGGCTGCGAACCTACGCGGAGTATCGGCAGAAGCGTGAGGAACTGCTGGAGCTCTACAACGTGGCCGAACTGCAGGCAGCCTGGGAGAAGGACATCCTCTACACGATTGCGCATCCCGGGGAGCGCACTGACTGGGACCTTGCCTGGGACTGTGTCCTGAAGCTTACTGAGGGTGGCGATGGCGCGAAGATTGTGCAGATGCCCCTGGATCGCCGGACCCAGCGCGAAAAGGATATCTTGGCGGACCACTTCATCGGCAATGCCCATTTTGCCTACGGTGGCAAAGTGTATCGCAAGATGAAGCTCGACCAGTTGAAGGGGCGGCTTGACCAGTTGAAGGCCCAGTATCCACAACTGACTCAGGCGACGGTGATCACGGAGGAGCAGCGCCCGCGGACCTTCCATCTGCGGGTGCGCGGCGACTATCGTTCGCCGGGAATCGAGGTACAGCCCGCCACGCCGGCGTTTCTGCCCCTGCCTACCACTGGCACCCGGCTGAACCTTGCCCAATGGCTGGTAGCCAAAGAAAATCCGCTTACGGCAAGGGTAGCGGTTAACCGGCTGTGGCACGAGATTTTCGGCGCTGGAATTGTGCCTACCGTGGATGATTTCGGCACTCGCAGCGAAGCGCCCAGCCACCCGGAGTTGCTGGACTGGCTGGCTACCCAGTTTCGCGATGGCGGCTGGAGCCGCAAGCAGATCATCCGGCTGATGGTGACCTCCGCGACGTACCGGCAGAGTTCCAACGCGCGTCCTGACCTGGTGGATCGCGACCCCAACAACCGACTGCTGGCAAGGCAGAGCCGCCTGCGCCTGCCCGCGGAACTGATTCGGGACTCATCGCTTGCCGTAAGCGGCCTGCTGACGCGCTCGATTGGAGGCCCCTCGGTTCGGCCACCGCTGCCCAAGGGGGTAATGGAGCTTTCGTATGCCTCGCGGTATGCAGGGTCGGCCTGGAAGGAGTCAGAGGGTGAGGATCGCTACCGTCGCGGGCTATACGTGCAGTTCCTGCGCACCACGCCTTACCCGCAGTTGGTGAACTTCGATGCGCCAAAGGCCGTAGCGGCGGCGTGCCGGCGCGACCGTTCAAACACGCCGCTGCAGGCGTTAAACCTGCTGAACGATCCCGTGTTCGTAGAGGCGGCACAGGCGCTGGGCATGCGAACGCTCATCCATGCACAACAGAGCTTTGAGGATCGGCTGGCATGGGCCGTGCGCAACGCTCTGGGACGTGAAGTGAGAGCGGCGGAAACTGAACGGCTTCGCAAATACTATGAGCACCAGCGATTGCTGCTGGCCGACGACCCGGCTGCGATCGCAAAACTGGCACCCAGCCCAGCGCCCGGCGCCACCGCGCTGGAAACAGCCACCTGGACGGGCGTGGCCAGTGTCCTGTTGAATCTGGACGAATTCATCACCCGGGAGTAGGCCATGAAAGAACTGGATTTCCTAGCCACTCACCTACGGCGCGACTTCCTGCGGGGCGGCCTTGCGGGCATTGGCACTTTGGCCCTTACGCATCTGCTGGAAGCTGCCGCAAACGACCCGCTCTCTCCGCGCAAACCGCACTTCGCGCCAAAGGCGAAAAACGTGATCTTCCTTTTCCAGGAAGGCGCGCCGTCACAGATGGATCTCTTCGATCCCAAACCCGCATTGCAGCAGTGGCACGGCAAGCCCCTGCCGCCTTCGATGACCAAAGAGATGAAGCTGGCCTTTATCAAGCCGACAGCCAGCGTGCTCGCCAGTCCTCGCAAGTTCCAGAAGCATGGCCAGAGCGGGATGGAGTTTTCTGACCTGTTGCCCCACACGGCGCAGCACGCGGATTCACTATGCATGATCCGGTCCATGCGATCGGAGGCGTTCAACCACCATCCCGGGCAACTGCTGCTGTTTAGCGGACACATGATTGGCGGGCGGCCCTCCATGGGGTCCTGGGTGACCTACGGGCTAGGCAGCGAATCGAAAGACCTGCCCGCATTTGTGGCACTGCAATCCGGACCTGGGACCAGCGCGGGTTCTGACTTGTGGTCGAACGGATTCCTGCCGTCGCTTTATCAGGGAACGGTGCTGCGCTCATCAGGCGACCCCATTCTGTATCTTTCCAACCCGCCGGGCATTTCTGCCGCATCGCAACGCGCCCGGCTGGATGCGCTGAAGGACCTCAACGAGCAGCAGCTTGCCGCCACCGGCGACCTGGAAATCGCCTCACGGATTCACTCCTACGAACTCGCCTACCGCATGCAGACGGCGGGGCCGGAACTGATTGACTTCTCGAAGGAATCAGCGGCCACCATCGAGAGCTACGGCATGAACGAGAAGGCCTCACGCGCCTACGGAACGAACTTACTGCTGGCGCGCCGCCTGGTGGAACGCGGCGTTCGTTTCGTACTGGCCATGCATTCCGGTTGGGACCATCATTCTGCCATCAATACGGGGCTCCCTAAACTGTGCGCACAAACGGACAAGCCCACGGCGGCCTTGCTTGCTGACTTGAAACAGCGCGGCCTGCTGGACGAAACGCTGGTGATCTGGGGCGGCGAGTTCGGCCGCACTCCCATGAGTGAATTGCGCCGTCCCGACGAAGCAGGCAATGCGGGGCGCGACCATCACCCCAACGGCTTCAGTATCTGGATGGCCGGGGGAGGCGTGAAGGCAGGCCACACCATTGGAGCCACGGACGAACTGGGCCTGACCATCACAGAAGATCCCATTGATGTCTACGACCTGCAGGCCACCATCCTGCATTTGCTTGGGATGGACCACACCCGGCTCACCTATCGTCATCTGGGCCGCGACTTCCGGCTCACCGACGTGCATGGCAACGTGGCGCATCAACTGCTAGCCTAAGGCCAGTCCCTCTCGTGCCAAGACAACCCGCTTTCGCGGGCGGGCACCCGGCTTAGTGCGATACACTTCCCCCTATGCCTGTTGCGGAATCTGAATCGCCCAAGGCCGCTCTGGCTGACCCCTACCAGCTAGTCCCGGAAGCCATCGAAGCACCCCCAGTCAGCCTTGGCGCCACCCTGCGCAAGATTGGCCCGGGGATGATTCTAGCGGCCTCCATTGTGGGTTCTGGCGAACTCATCGCCACCACCACCCTGGGCGCGCAGGCGGGTTTTGTTGCCCTCTGGATCATCCTCTTCAGTTGCTTCATCAAGCCCATCGTTCAGGCGGAACTGGGTCGCTACGTCATCTCCACCGGCCAGACTGGCCTGGAAGCTTTTGACCAAGTGCCTGGCCCTCGCTTTTTGAACGTCAACTGGATTGTGTGGATTTGGGCAGCCATGGTGATGATGACCATGTTCCAGGTGGGCGCAATGTTTGGCGGGGTGGCGCAGGTATTGCACACGCTGATGCCGGTGCTTAGCGTGGAGCTGTGGGTGTTACCCATCTGCGTGGTTTCCCTGGCCCTGCTGCTGGGCGGTGGATACCGCCGCATTGAGAGCCTGGCCATGATAAAGGTTGGGTTCTTCACGATGCTTACCGTGTTATCGGCAGCCATGGTGATGAAGGCGCCCGAGTTCAATTGGGGAGAGTTGGTCAGCGGGTTGTGGCCGCGCATCCCCGAAGGCGGCTGGATAACCGCGGTGGCCGTGTTTGGAATGACAGGCGTGGGAGCCAGTGAAATCTTCATGTACCCCTACTGGTGCGTGGAAAAGGGTTATGCGCGCTATACCGGCAAGCGGGATGCCAGCCCCGAATGGCTGTACCGCGCCGTGGGCTGGATCCGTGTAATGCACCTGGACGTGCTGGTATCGATGACCGTTTATACCATCGCCACGGTGGCTTTTTATGTGCTGGGCGCGGCTGTGCTGCACCCCAAGGGCATCGTCCCTGATTCCAGCACCATGATTGCCACTCTGTCGGAACTGTACACATCTACGTTGGGCGAGTGGGCGCTTGTGCTGTTCTACATCGGCGCGGTGGCCACGCTGTATGGGACCATCTTTGCGGCTACAGCCGCGCACTCCCGTATCTACGCCGATATGGTGCGCATGATGGGCGGATTTCGCCGGGATGATAGCGCCGCCCGGATTCGCTGGCGCGACCGTTTTGTGTGGGTCCTCACGGTGGTGCCGGTAGCCTTGCTTTACACCTTCAAGAACCCCGTAACGATGGTGGTGGCGGGCGGCTTGGCACAGGCGTTGTCCCTGCCTGTAATCTGCCTCGGCGTCCTGTACATGCGCCACAAACTGCAACCCACGGAAACTGCCCCTGGCCTTTGGAACACTACCTGGCTGTGGATTGCAGGCATCCTGATTACGGCGCTGATGATCGTGTATGTCACGGGTTGAGAGATGACGCCGCCCGCATCCGTGTTGGGCTGGCGTGCTGGGCTGCTTGCACTCGCGCCTCCGCCCGGATAGGCTCAGGGGATTCCTTCGGAGCAACTTCTTGTCCCATTCCCTCATGGAGGTCCAGTAATGATGAACCGACGCACCGTATTGAAGTCCGCCGCAGCGGCGGCTGTCGCGCCTGCATTTCTGCAGGGTCAGCGCACCACATCCAAGCCCAACATCCTGTTCATCATGGACGACCAGCACCGCGGTGACTGCATCCGGGCGGACGGCAACACAGCTATCCACACGCCCAACATGGACCGCATTGGGAACGAAGGCGTGCGTTTCCGGCGCGCCTACTCCAGCATGCCCACCTGCACCCCGGCGCGCAGTACGCTACTCACCGGACTTTCCCCATGGAATCATGGCATGCTGCACATGGTGGCTATGGCGGAACGCTACCCCTTCACCAAACCGCAGGCGCTCCGCGACGCAGGCTACTACACCATGGGCATCGGCAAGATGCACTATCATCCTCAACGAAACACCCATGGATTTCACCACATCGTTTTGGACGAATCCGGCCGCGTTCAGAACCCGGAATTTCGCAGTGACTACCGTGCCTGGTTCTGGAGCCAGGCGCCGCATGCAAATCCTGACGTTACCGGGCTTGGGTTCAACGACTACCCTGCGCGACCGTATGAACTTCCAGAGAACCTGCACCCCACCCACTGGACGGCACAGACCGCCGTCAACTTCCTGGAGGGCTACAACCAGCCAAACCCCTTCTTCCTGAAGGTGTCGTTTGCCCGTCCGCACAGCCCCTATGATCCTCCTCAGCGTTTCTGGCAGAAGTATCAGGATGCTGACCTGCCCAAAGCGAAGGTGGGCAAGTGGGCTGAGAAATACGCCCCCCGCAGCAGCGATCGCGACGACATCTGGCATGGCAACCTGGGCGATGCCCAGGTACGCAGTTCCCGGCAGGGCTACTATGGCTCCGTGGAATTTGTGGACGACCAGATCGGCCGGATCCTGGATGCACTGGAGCGGCGGGGATGGCTGGAGGAAACGCTGATTGTGTTCACCTCCGACCACGGCGACATGACCGGCGACCATCACCTCTGGCGCAAGAGCTACCCATGGGAAGCCTCCGCGCGCATCCCCATGGCCATGCGCTGGCCCCAGGGACTGGTCTCCGCAAAGCGTGGACAGGTGCTCTCGCAGGTAGTGGAGCTACGCGACATTCTGCCAACCTTCCTGGACGCCGCCGGTGCGCCCACCAGCCGCAAACTGGATGGCGACAGCATGCTGAACTTGCTGCGTAGCGACACACCACAATGGCGCGAATACCTCGACCTGGAACATGGTGTCTGTTACAGCAAAGAAAACAATTGGACGGCCCTTACCGACGGCAAGCTAAAGTATATTTTTCATGCTTTCCATGGCAACGAGCAGTTGTTCAACCTGGATTCTGATCCGCATGAACTGGTTGACCTCTCCGGTGACGCTGCGCACACAGCCACCCTGCGCATGTGGCGTCAACGCATGGTGGATCACCTCTCC
>CAZUAX010000005.1:34115-47385 GCA_964618435.1 uncultured Solibacteraceae bacterium | reverse complement strand
CACAAGCTTCTGCAAACCCCAGCACTGGATGCCATGGCCGCCAATGGCCTGCGCTTCGACCGTTTCTACGCGGGCGCAGCGATGTGTACGCCCACACGCGGCAGCGTGATGACCGGGCGAAACTCCAACCGCTTCGGTGCGTTTGCCCCCAACATGTCCATCCGCCCGGAGGAGATTACCCTGCCTCAGTTGATGCGGGACAAAGGGTACGTTACGGGGCTGTTCGGCAAATGGCATTTGGGCCCCTCCGCGGCCGATGCCCCCACCAACCCTGGCAAGATGGGCTTCCGCGATTGGCTATCGCACGATAACTTCTTTGGACACAGCCCCATGCTATCCCGCAATGGAGCGATGCCCCAGCGCTTCCCCGGGGAGAGCAGCGAGGTGGTGATGCGCGAAGCGGGACGGTTCATTGAGCAGAACGCGAAGTCGGAACGCTCCACTTTTACTGTGCTTGCTTTTGGCTCCCCCCATGAACCTTATACGCCCACCGACGACGACATTGTGCCTTATCACGGCAAGGTACCAGAGCGGCTGGCGGAGCGCTTTGCAGAAATTACCGCCATGGACCGAGCGGTGGGATACCTGCGCGATCAGCTTCGCAGGCTGAAGATTCAGGATGAAACGCTGTTCTGGTTTATCAGCGACAATGGCACGCCGGTACCCGATTGCGTGGACTCGCCTCTGCGCGGCGCCAAGGGCAGCTATTACGAAGGAGGCATCCGCGTTCCCTCCGTTGTGGAGTGGCCGGCAGGCATTCCCGAAGGCCGAAGAACCAGTGTGCCGGCAGTCACCAGCGACATGCTACCCACTCTGTGTGAGTTGGCTGGTATTCCCACACCCCAGCGGACGCTCGACGGCATCAGCCTGGTGCCGCTGCTGGATGGCGTCATGCGGGAGCGTGCCAGCCCCATTTGTTTCTGGGTCTACGACGTACAAAGGGAAGCCCGTGAGAACCCGGAGCAGTACCTGAGTAAGGAAGCGCAGACGGGCAACATCCCTACTTCGAAGGTGCCCTTCATCGTCTTCCGCAACCACAAGCACCCCAACCCGCGCACCAGTGGATTCGGCGGGACCGCGGCGATCAGTGAGAATCGCTACAAGCTCTACGTACCAGCGAAGGGCGCCCCCGAGCTTTACGACCTGGAATCGGACGTCGCCGAGAAAGTGAACCTCGCCGCCAAGGAACCGCAGCGTGTGAAGGACATGCTGGCAAAGCTCCACGAATGGCAGCGCTCGGTGGAGCGAAGCCTAAGCGGAGCCGACTACGGCGGTTGATGGCCCCATCGCAAATTGAAAGGGGCACTGGCCTGTGCGAACAAGCGCAGGCCAGTGCCCCTTTCCGTTGAGTTTGCCTAGAAGTTGAACTTCAGCGCAATCTGCACGATCCGCGCATCCGCGGCGCTGTTGATGATCCCGAACTGAGCCACGCCCAAAGTACTTCCGGGCGCGCCAAAGAATGGGGTGTTGGTGGCGTTGAACAACTCACCCCTCAGCTGAAACACGCGCTTCTCATCCACAGGAAACATCTTGTAGATGGCGAAATCGAGGTTCTTCAGTGCAGGAGCCTGCACCGCATTTCGCGGTGCATCGCCAAAGGTAAAGTTGGGCTGCCTTACGAAGGCGCCTGTGTTAAACCAACGCTGCAGTGAACGCTCGTCACCGGGAAGAATCGGGTCCTGCCCTGGCACCATGTTCGGCCGCGCAAAGGAAGATGTCCCCACGTTTGGCGGGTCTCCCTGCACGGAGATATTCACCCTCCTGCCCGAAGTCATCGTGAGAATTCCACCCATTGCCCATTGGCCAATGATGAAGTCCGCCCACTTCGGCATGTCAGTAAGGAATCGACGGCCACGCCCCCAAGGCACATCGTAGTTGGAACTCAACACAAAGCGATGTGGGAAATGCTCGTCAGAGAGTGACCGCTCTGCCCGCAGATTCCTGCTGTCCTGCGCACCCACGGACGATGTCCCGCCCGCGTCTGCTCCGCCCCGCGCATCGCTGATCGCTTTCGACCAGACATACGAACCGAGGAAGTTCAATCCGCCGGACATGCGTTTTTCCACACGGAGTTGCAGCGCATGGTAGTTCGAGTTTGCGCTAAACTCCCTGCGGAAAGTGTCGGCAAGGGGCGTCACGATATAGTCCAAACCCGGCACCTCCAGCCGCGTCACCGGGCGTCTGGCATTGATGTTTCCAGGTCCCGGTAGCGGAGCGTTCGAGTCGTAGCGCTGAAGCAGCCGGTTCCCCTTGGTGCCCACATAGCCGATCTCTACAGAGAGGTCCTGCACCAATTCCCGCTGGATGGTGAAGTTCCACTGCTGGGAGTACGGTGTGCGGTTCGTACGATCCTGCGAAATCGTCTGGAGGTTCGTCACGCGGGAACTCGTGGCCCCTTCCGGAAATCCCTCACGCAACAGAATGGTTGGGTTGATGGAGTCCGTGTTGAACCCGGATTGGAAGAAGAAAGGCGCTGCCGCGTGCAGGTAGCGGTCCCCAATGTGATCTACTCCGCCGAAGTACATGCCATAGCCACTCCGAATCACGGTACGCTCGCGGAAGCGGTAGGCGAAGCCAATACGGGGGGCGATATTGTTGTAGTCTGGCCGCAGCGTGGAACGCTCCGCGATTCCGCCGGGCTGGGCCAAGCGGATTTGGGGGTTTGCACGATCTGCATCGATATCAAAGTTTGCGTAGCGGTTGTACTTTTCAAACCAGGGCCCTACGTACTCATAACGGACACCAACATTGACCGTAAGCGAATTGCTTACGCGAATATCGTCCTGAATATAGCCGGCATGGATGCGACGCCGCTGGTTTCCTTGTGCTACGTTTGACAACTGCGAATTGAAGGGAATCCCTAGGAGGAAGTCTGCATAGGCATTCCCGAAGGTATTGTTTGCGCTTTGTCGGGTAAAGTTCCCGTTAAAAGTAAATACTCCATTCGATTGGAATGCCTGCTGGTGGGGGGACTGGATAAACATAAAGTTCGCACCCGTCTTGATCGTGTGCCGCCCTACAGTCCACAACAGGTCGTTGGTAAGTTGCCGGGTTTGGGAGTCAGAAAACTGTGGGTTATTGGCCGGTGCGCCAAGTCCGGCAAACCCATTGATATTGAACCTCGCGAACCCAGCAAGCTCCTCGTTCGCTCCTCGAAGCCCGATTTCCCGGTTCAGATTCCGGTCTAACGGAGAACTCCGAAAGGTCAGCAGCCGGTTCCAGCTCACCTTGAGCGTATTGAACAGAGTGGGGGAAAAGATGTGCCCGTGGCTGATCACGAAGGATTGCGGCTCATTCCGCTGAAAGGCGGGGTCGCCTCCGCCAAAGGCCGGTGGCGGCAATCCGGACTCAGGACTCAGGAAACTGTCCTGTTTGCTGTAGCGCCCATAGAGCGTATCGTTGGAGCCGAAAGTGTGGTCGATGCGCAGGTCTCCTTTATGCGTGGTGTTGTCCGTGCGCGGGTTGGAGAAATAGTTGTTGATGATCGAATCCCGGTTGGGCGGCGGCGTGAATGCCGCGACTGTGGCGGCCACCGGATCAATCCGCGTGCTTGGAATGATGTTGTTGGGGAACTGCTGCCGGGCCCGCGTCGTCGGGTTATACGTGGCCGGGTCAAAGATCTGGTTTGGCACATTATTGAAGAACGACTGCGAGAAATCTCCCTGAATCTCCCTTGGCGTCGCTACCGTTTGTTGTGTAGTGCCCGCTGTAAACTCCTTGGTGCCTTCATAGTTCACAAAAAAGAAGGTCTTATTACGCACAATTGGCCCGCCCAGTAAAGCGCCAAACTGGTTACGGCGAAACACCGGGATGTCTGTGCCTGGCTGCTGAAAGAAGTTACGTGCGTTGAATGCCTCGTTGCGGATGAATTCAAACGCTCCACCGTGGAACTCATTCGTTCCGGATTTAATCACGAGATTCACCACTCCGCCCACGTTCCGTCCGAATTCAGCCGAGTAGTTGCTCGTTTGCACTTTGAATTCCTGGATCGCATCCACGGACGGCGAGATCACCTGCGGCGTACGGCCCTGAGCGGCCTGCTGGTTGGAGTTGTTATCCATCCCATCCAGCAGGTAGTTGTTATGGCTCACGCGGAACCCTGACGCGCTGAATCCGGCGAATCGCGCCCCCGGGGGTGGCACGTTGGTACCAGCGGTCAACAGCGCCAGTTGCAGGTAGTCACGGCCATTCAGCGGAAGATCGACGATCTTCTTGTTGTCCACCACCTGGCCCCGCGAGGACTCCGTAGTCTGCAGCAAAGCAGCATCCGCGGTGATCGTCACCTGGTCCGCGGTTTCGCCGAGTTCCAGAGTGAGATCGAGGCGCACTTCCGCCTGAATCCCTAGCGTGATCCCAGAGCGCACCAAGCGCTTGAAGCCAGGGGATTCCGCGGTAATGCTGTAACGTCCCGTGCGCAGCGGGATGGAACGGAAGGATCCCTGCCCATCCGTTGTTGTGGTTTGGGACACATTGGTGTCCATGTTGGTAAACGTAATCGTTGTTCCAACGATACGTGCACCAGTAGGATCAGCAACCGTTCCTAAAATCACACCTTGCTCCACCTGGGCCAACGCACAAGCGGCAAAAACAAGGACCCAGATTCCCTGAATCAGTATCCGATTGATGACGATCATTTTCGAGAAGCCTCCACACTTCGATCAGTAAAAGGCCTCTCACCAAAGCGATATGTGTGGCTAGTCTTCTATCACCCTGAGTGCAAAGTGTCAATCAATTCCCGGAAGCGCTCCGTTCTCGCGTCCACACTGGACGATCCCAACCTCGCAGGATTGACGGCATTCCCAATGGAAGAGTACCCTGGAAGATGACCCCAGCGGGCTTAGGCTTGCTTTATGGCGCGGTGGCAGAGTGGTCATGCAGAGGTCTGCAAAACCTCGTACGCCGGTTCGATTCCGGCCCGTGCCTCCATCCCCCTCCTGTTTTCGTTCTATTTCCGCCAGCTCCGGGCGCGGTAGCCAAGTGGTAAGGCAGAGGTCTGCAAAACCTCTATTCGCCGGTTCGATTCCGGCCCGCGCCTCCAACTGCTTTCACACGGATGGTTGCCCCGCACATCTAAGGCTCAACGATGGTGCGCCCCGCTGCTAGATGGAGTAATCCTCACTGAAGATCCGCGCTTCCTTCAGGCTCACAAACACATCGTCGCCCACCTGCAAGTTCAATTCGCGGAGGCGTGCGTGGGGCAATTCCACAAGGATGGGCTCCCCATCCGCGCGAGACAATTCGACCTTTGCCGCCGGACCCGCCATCAGCAGCCGTGCCACGCGAGCCTTCACCGTGCTCGGCCCTCCGCTCTCCGCACCTTCCGTCGCCTGCCGGTGAATGTCCAGTTCGAAGGGACGTGCGTAGATCCTTGCCGCGTCAGGCCCAGGGGTGCCATCCAGAATCGAGTGGTCCCCTTCCATTCGCCCATGGAACAGATTCACATGGCCCAAAAAGTCCATCACAAATCCCGAGGCTGGATGGTGAAACACCTCCTCGGGCGTCCCAGACTGCTCTACTCGGGCATGGTTCATCACCACAATGCGGTCAGCAACTTCAAGAGCTTCCTCCTGGTCGTGCGTCACCAGAACGGTGGTAACGTGAAGGTCCTCGTGCAACCGTCTAAGCCAGCGTCGAAGATCCTGACGCACCTTCGCATCCAGGGCGCCGAATGGTTCATCGAGCAGCAGAATCCGCGGTTCAATCGCCAGCGCTCGCGCAAGTGCCACCCGTTGCCGCTGTCCGCCTGAGAGCTGGGCAGGGAAGCGGCCGGACAGCCCCTCCAACTGAATCAAGCGCAGCAACTCATGAACCTTTTCGCGAATCTGCTCTTTCGCGGGACGCTGAGCGCGAGGCCTCACTGTGAGACCGAAGGCGATGTTATCGAACACCGTCATGTGCCGAAACAGAGCATAGTGCTGGAAGACAAACCCTACGCGCCGCTCACCGGCGGCACGCTCATCCAAAGCCACTCCATCCACGCGAAGCACGGTCTCCGGGTGGGGGTCTGGCGCCTCAAGGCCTGCGATGATCCGCAGCAGCGTGGTCTTGCCGGAACCCGAAGGCCCCAGCAGGGCCACCAGTTCACCGCTTCCAATCTCCACACTTACATCGCGCAGTGCGACGAAATCACCGAAGGTCTTGTGCAGATGCCGTGCGTCGATACTCATGCGCGTCTCCCTTGGCCGCTGGTCGCGCTTCCCCCGAGGATGCCGGTGGCCAGCCCCGCATCCGCCACACTCACGGCCTGGTCACGCGCAATCTTCCATTCGAGCCACGCTTTCAGCAGCAGAGATAGCAAGGCCAGGAAGGCTAACAGGCTGGCCACTGCAAACGCGCTTGAGAATCGGTAATCGTTGTAGAGAATCTCCACGTGCAAGGGTATGGTGTTCGTTGCGCCTCGAATGTGTCCGCTTACCACGCTCACCGCACCGAACTCCCCCATCGCCCGGGCGGCCGACAGCACCACACCATAAAGCAGTCCCCAGCGGATATTGGGCAGGGTGACTCGCCAGAACATCTGCCAGCCGTTTGCACCAAGCAGCAGTGCGGCTTCCTCCTCCTCAGTCCCTTGCTGCTGCATCAACGGAATGAGTTCCCTGGCCACAAAGGGGAAGGTGACAAACAGCGTGGCCAGCACGATACCGGGAACGGCAAATAGCACCTGCATATTGGCATCCCGAAGCATACCGCCCAGCAGGCTCTGAGACCCGAATAGCAGCACCAGCATCAGGCCGACCACCACCGGAGAGATGCTGAACGGAAGGTCAATCAGCGTCAACATCACGCTCTTGCCGCGGAAGGAAAACCGCGCCAGCAGCCACGCCGCCGCCACGCCAAACAACACGTTCGCCGGTACCGCGATGGCGGTCACCAGAAGCGTCAACCGGATGGCGGCAAGCGCGGCTGGATCTACGAAACTTTCGGCATACACGCGCCAGCCTTGCCGGAAGGCTTCCTGGAACACCGCCACCAAGGGCAAGCCCACAAACAGAAACAGAAAACTCAACGCGATGGCGAGCAGGGCTGCACGCACCAGAGGGGGCTCAGTGTGACGGCGATTGGCGCCACTTCCGGCAAATCCGCTAGCCATCAAACATTCCCTCCGCGCCCCATCCACCACCATTGCAGTGCATTCACTCCCAGCAGAAGCACGAAGCTGGCCAGCAGCATCACGGAGCCAATGGCTGTTGCCCCCGCATAATCGAACTGCTCCAACCGGGTGATGATCAGCAACGACGTAATCTCCGTCTTCATGGGCATATTGCCCGCAATAAAGATCACTGACCCGTATTCCCCCAAACCGCGAGCTAACGCCATCGTGAATCCCGTCAACGCCGCAGGCAGCAGTTGCGGCAACAATACGCGCAACAGTGTCTGCCAACGGTTCGCCCCAAGAATTGCCGCAGCCTCTTCCACTGAGGGGTCCAGGTCGCTCACCGCCGGCTGCACGGATCGCACGACAAAGGGCAAGCCTACAAACATCAACGCCAAGGTAATGCCCAACGGTGTAAAGGCTACCTGTACGCCAAGTGCGTCCAGCCGCTCGCCCACCCAGCCTGTGGGGCCATAGACGGCAGTGAGCGCGATGCCAGAGATGGCGGTTGGCAGGGCAAAGGGCAGGTCCACCAGTGAATCCACCAGCCTTCGGCCCGGGAACTCATAGCGAACCAGGCACCAGGCCACCAGAGAACCCATCACCGCGTTCAGCCCGGCTGCGGCAAACGCCGTTGCCAGCGTGAGCCTGTAGGAAGCCAGCGCCCGTGCGCTGCTGACGGCAGCCCACAGGTCTTCTACCGGGTAGCTGGCGGTTTTCCAGATCAGCACGGCAATAGGAATCAGCACCACGAGGCTAAGGCAAAACAAGGAATAGCCCATCGTCAGCCCAAAGCCTGGCAGGAGACGGCGGGTATGCTTGCCCTGCTTGCGGGCAGGCTTAGCTTCCGAAGGCGTAGATCTGGTCAAAGATCGCTCCTTCCGCGAAGTGCTTATCGTGGGCTACCGCCCAGCCTCCAAAATCCTCTTCAATGCGCAGCAGCGGCAGCGCCGCGACCCCGCCAGCGACACCGCGGAAGCCGTGCCGGGCAATTGCCTGTTGCCCCTCCGCCGTATACAGAAACTCAAGATAGGCCTGCGCCACCGCCGTATTGCCGCGCCGCCTTGCCACAGTGTCCACCAGCGTGACGGGAGGCTCCGCCAGAATCGTCCGGGTAGGTGTTACGGTCTCCAATCCGTCTGCTGAAAACTCCCTTTGTGCAAGGAATGCCTCGCTCTCCCAGGTAATTAGCACGTCCCCCATGCGCCTCTGCACAAAAGTTGTGGTGGCTGCTCGTGCCGCTGAATCCAGCACCGGCGTGTTGCGATAAAGCTGCTGCAGGAACTCGCGCGCGTTGGACTCGCTTCCAGTGGAACGCCAAATGGCACCCCACGCAGCCAGATGATTCCATCGAGCGCCGCCGGAAGTCTTGGGGTTGGGCGTAATGACGGTAACTCCAGGACGCGCCAGATCCGCCCAATCCCGAATACCCTTGGGATTTCCGCGTCGCACCAGGAACACAATCACTGAAGTGTAAGGGCAACTATTGTGCGGTAAACGGCTCTGCCAATCCTTGGGGAGCAGTGTGCTTCGTTCCGCGATGGCATCAATGTCGTAGCCAAGCGCAAGGGTCACGACATCCGCTTCCAGGCCATCCAAAACCGCCCGCGCCTGTTTCCCTGACCCTCCATGCGATTGTTCCATGCTTACTGGTGCGTTCCCTGCTGCCAGCCAGCGCGCAGTAAACGATGCATTCACGTCCTCAAACAGCGCACGCGTCGAGTCGTACGATACGTTTCGAAGAACGTTAGAAGCCCCGCCACCGCAGCCCGCGAGTGCCAGTGTGGCTGCCCCCGCGACGCCAAGGAACCGGCGGCGTGAAGGCTCGCGGGGGACGGGGATTCCGGGTGGCATCTCCATAACTATATCATGTCGATCGGTACAGTAGAGAATCGAACTTACAGGGACATTCCGCCGCTCGGTCATCCCTCGACCCAGATCAGCAGATTGCCGTTGGCGAGACCAATAGGCGCCTTAAGAAACGTCGCACCTTCAGCGTGACGCCCACATCTCAAGACGCCTGGGTACTGAGCTGAAAGATACGGCGGGAAGCTCTGCACCTATTGTGCGAACACCAGCAGAGACGCTACGGCTCCTCGCGATAAAGTAGATGAGATGCTCAAAACCATTTTCCTAACCTCGCTTGCATTGGCGCTTGCCTTCAGCGCTCTAGGCCAAGATGCCAGCGCCTTCCTCGGCCGCTGGGATTTCACTGTCACGCCCGCCACGGGCAACCCCTATCCCCAGTGGATGGAAATCGCAGAGAAGAACGGCAAACTGGAGGGTCGGGTCCAACCTCGCGGAGGCGGATGGGTAAATATCCTTGGCGCCAACATCGACTCTGGAAAACTGATTGTTTCCATCTACGCCGCGTCAGAGCGCAGGCCTGCCATTCGCTGGGAACTCACCAAGGCCGCCGCGGACCGCATCACGGGCATCGAGAAGCGAGGCGAGAACGATGGCCCCGCTCTTGTTGGCGTGCGCGCTCCAAAACTCGACCGTCCCATGCCAAAAGCATGGACGGAGCCCAGGCCCATCTTTAATGGCAAGGACCTCACGGGCTGGGAACCAATCGGCAACGTCAACAACAATAAGTGGATCGCCCGCGATGGCGAACTGGTGAACAACAACCCTCTCGTCGAGGGAAGGCGAGGACCCGGCGCAGCTAACCTGAAGACCACTGAGAAATTCCAGGACTTCAAACTGCACATCGAAGTGAATTGTCCTGAGCATGGCAACAGCGGCATCTACCTCCGCGGACGCTACGAAATCCAGATCGGCACGGAAGGCGGACGGTTGCCTGACCATGAAATGGGTGCTGTGTATAGCCACTACCCACCGCCAGCCAATGCTGAGCTTGGCCTCGGCAAGTGGACCTCGTTCGACATTACATTCGTCGGCCGCCACGTGACCGTGCTGCGAGACGGCAAGGTCTATCACGACAATGTTGAAATCCCAGGGCCCACCGGCGGCGCCCTCGACAGCAATGAAGCAGAACCTGGGCCATTCTTCTTGCAAGGCGATCACCACGGTGTCATCCGCTACCGCAACATCACCATCTCTGAACCGAAGAACTAGCCTTTCACAAGACACTCGCTCCAGCGCCGTCAGGGCCGTGCTTTCTACAAGCAGAAAGGAAGTCCTTGACGGCGCGCTCCCACGCCTTCCCAGCATGACCTCCTCCTTAGTGGACATCAGTCGCTTGGGTCGGCCATGCGCGCTGGTCTACTTTGTCCTGCCCCCTGTCGCCTGAAGCCCCTCCGCGTGGGCACCTTTCATTCTGCACACCCCTTCCGCCTCGTTGTCCCAGATGTACATCTTGTCCCGAAAGTGAACATGCTAGACATATCCAAATAGAAAGAAAATCTGCTCTGAAGATGTAATAGGGACTACACTTGCGCGTATTCAGATGCAGAGCTGGAAAACTGGGAAAAGGGCTCGAAAAAGTTCAGAATTTTCGGAACATCCTGGCAGCCGGTTCGTAATACCCAATGAGCGAAGGCAAGCTCGCAAGGAGATTTACCCGATGATGACCAAACTGTTTTTGATGATTGCGGCTGTGGTGCTGCTCACCGGT
The DNA here is from genome assembly GCA_964618435.1 of uncultured Solibacteraceae bacterium. GTDB lineage: Bacteria > Acidobacteriota > Terriglobia > Bryobacterales > Bryobacteraceae > JACTMJ01. Next base: position 36,715 of record CAZUAX010000005.1, on the reverse strand, counting down.
TCCGTCGCCGCCAAGACGCACAGCATCAAGCTGCACACCCCCACCACGGTTGCTGGCACCGAACTGAAGCCGGGTGCCTACCAGATGGAGGTCAATGGTGACAGTGTAAAGATCACCAATGGCAAGCAGACCGTAGAGAGCACGGTGAAGGTGGAGGAAGTAGAGGAAAAGTTTTCCAGAGATTCCGTTCGTTACACAGAAGCGGATGGAAAGATGAAGGTGCGGGAAATTCGCATGGGCGGTACTAATACCAAACTCGTATTTCCAAGCGCCTCTCCAAATACGTCAGCGCAATAAGAGAATGGCTGCATTTCCCGCATGGAAATGCAGCCGATTTTTCCAGCCAAATTAGACACGCGCCTTCTTTACATCGTCGACAAACACAATGAGGTGATCCAAACCTAGGCGTGGACTTCCGCCAGGAATGGGATTGTCCGCCACCAGCACTACCAGGGAACGCGGCTTCGCGCGGTATTTGTGGTCACGAGGCCGTATTATTTTCCCCCAATCGTCTTCCGCCGTATCGAGAACGCGCTTCCATTTCACCTCTGGCCATGGCCGGGGCAGGTGAAATGTGATGGCTTCGTGGTGTGCGTTAAACAGGAGATACAATGTGTCTCCGCGGATTGGCTTCCCCGCCTCGTCCACCTCGGGAATCTCATTTCCGTTCAGCAAAACCCCCAGTGATCGCACAAAGTGCTGATCCCAGGCCGAGTCATCCATTTCCTGGCCGCGCGGCGTGTACCACACGATATCCTTCACAGCCTCGCCGCGAATGGACCTCCCCTGAAAGAAAAAGCGCCGTGTGAGTACTGGGTTGATTTGCTGCAGATGGATGATGGCCTGGGTGAAACGAAGTAGATCCTGCTGGTCCTCGCTCAAGTCCCAGTTCAGCCAACTGATTTCGTTGTCCTGGCAGTAGGCATTATTGTTACCTTTCTGGGTACGTCCTATTTCGTCGCCGCCACAAATCATCGGCACCCCCTGGCTCAGCAAAAGCGTGGCCAGGAAATTCCTTTGCTGCTGGCGCCGCAAGGCGTTGATCTCAGGATCGTCCGTGGGCCCCTCGGCACCGCAATTCCAGCTATTGTTATGAGATTCGCCGTCCTGGTTCCCTTCCCCATTGGCTTCGTTGTGCTTATCGTTGTAGCTCACCAAGTCCCTTAGCGTGAAGCCATCGTGGGCCGTGACAAAGTTGATGCTGGCGTAAGGACGGCGACTGCTCTGTTCGTAGAGGTCGGCACTTCCCGCCAGGCGCGTGGCGAATTCGGATGCGGTTCCGCCGTCGCCTTTCCAGAACTTCCGCACACAATCCCGATACTTTCCGTTCCACTCCGTCCAACCTACGGGGAAGTTCCCTACCTGATAGCCGCCCTCTCCCAGATCCCAGGGTTCAGCAATCAGTTTTACTTGGGAGAGCACGGGATCCTGGTGGATGATGTCGAAAAACGCGCCCAGCTTGTCTACCTCGTGCAGTTCTCTGGCGAGTGCGCTGGCGAGGTCGAAGCGGAACCCGTCCACATGCATCTCGTTCACCCAGTAGCGCAAACTGTCCATGATGAGTTGCAGCGCGCGCGGGTTCACCATGTTCAGGGTGTTCCCACAGCCGGTGTAGTCCATGTAGTAGCGTTCGTTGCCATGCACCAGCCGGTAGTACGAACGATTATCGATTCCCCGCAGACTCAGCGTGGGCCCCAGGTGATTCCCTTCCGCGGTATGGTTGTAAACCACATCCAGAATCACTTCAATTCCCGCGGAGTGCAGGTTGCGCACCATCGTCTTAAACTCGCGGATGGCCCGGTTGGGGGACCCATGCTGCGCATAGCGTGAATCGGGCGCAAAGAAAGCCAGCGTATTGTAGCCCCAGTAATTGGTAAGCCCCTTGTCCACCAGATAGTGGTCGTAGGCGTGATGATGTACCGGCATCAACTCAAGAGCGGTGATTCCAAGATCCTGCAAATGCCGCAGGATCTCATCGCTCCCCACGCCGGCAAACTTTCCGCGCATGCTGGAGGGGAGATCCTTGCGCAGTTGGGTGAGGCCCTTCACGTGCGCCTCATAGATCACAGTCCTGTGCCAGGGAGTACGAAGCGGGCGATCGCTTCCCCACAAGAAGGCGTCATCCGCAACGGCTGCCAACGGAGCGAAGGGGGCGCTATCGGAATGGCTGTAGCTAAGGTCAGCCGAATCGTGCCCGACCTGGTAGCCATACATTGCTCTATCCCAGGTGGTGGTGCGTCCAATGGCTTTAGCGTAAGGATCTAGCACCAGTTTGTTTGGGTTGAACCGATGGCCGTCTTCAGGCTCAAATGGCCCGTGGACGCGATAGCCGTAAAGTTGCCCTGGTTCGATGCCGCTTAACCGGCCATGCCACACAAAATCAGTTTGCTCTGGCAGAGTCACTCGCACGGATTCGCGCTTTGCCTCTGGTCCATCGAACAAGCAGAGTTCCACGCGCGTAGCGTGCTCAGAAAATACCGCGAAGTTCACACCGCTACCGTCCCATGTGGCACCGAGTGGATAGGGATTCCCCGGACGGAGTCGAATCATAGCTGTGTCTCCTTGCACTGTGTCTCCTTGCACTGTGTCTCCTTGCACTG
>CAZUAX010000005.1:11106-34015 GCA_964618435.1 uncultured Solibacteraceae bacterium | reverse complement strand
CTGTGTCTCCTTGCACTGTGTCTCCTTGCACTGTGTCTCCTTGCACTGAGTCTCCTTGCACTGTGTCTCCGCTATCTGGCGCAAACGCGTTGCTGGATCCAGCCTACGGCTATTCCTGCTGCCGCGCCAGTGCTTCGGCCCAACTTGGAATGGGTGCATATGCGGACTCTTCCTTGCCAGCGTCTGTAGGATTCCCAACGGAAATCACAAGCAGGCTCAAGGCAAATTCCGCTGCGGGCTGCCGCCGCGCTCAGTTTTGGAGCAAGTCTATAGAGCGAACGCCGTGGTGATTCGTTTCGTTTTCTGCCGTAATCAGACAGCAGGAGAAGGTAATCCGCCGTGAAGGCGAGCCGCCCGGCGCGATCGCTTTCCACCAGTCCGGTACAATGAAGGAGCCCGCACTGGTTGCGATTGAGTCTCCAGGCGGGCATTCTTGCATGCTGCCTCAGGACCCCAAAGCTCGGTACCTCATCCTCCTCACGGCAGTCGCAGTGGCTATTTTGGTGGTAGGATGGCGCCTTCGGCCGGTAAAGCCCGTGGATACCGCACCGTCGCAGGCCGATATTTCCCGGCTCCAACGCCTTACCCAGCGCAGCAATCTCGACAACATGGCCGCCTTCTTCGCTGAGGTTGCCGAGCGAGCCAACAGCAGCCTGGTGTGGGTGGAAGGCTTGGAAATTCCTGGAATTGTATGGGAACAGTCCAGCGCAATCGTCGCCGCACTTCCTCCCGTTCGCGCGGCGGGACGTGCCCATCTGCGTGGAGCCACAGACATTGACTATCCGCTACTGACGGACCTTTATTCGGAAACCCCCGAATTCCGGATGCTTAAGGCGCCACCGGAACTCGCTCTCGTCCCTTTGACCATTACCCCGGCAGGCGCGCTTCGCCCAGGCAGTTGGGTTGCGTTGATCCGCCGCAACGGGCCCGAGACCTACGAAATGGAATCTACGCTGTTCAGCGGAACTCGCGGGATTACTTGCGGTGAAATCCCCGTGCGCGAAATGATTGTTGGGCTTGCCCCTGACAACCGCCCACTTGGCGCTGGCGCCTTTGACTTGGAAGGACGATTCTACGGTGTGGTTTTGGAGTGCGACGGCGTGCGTCGTGTGATCACCGCAGAGAGCCTTGGCCGTTCCATTGACCGCGCCCGTGAAATCGACAGTCAACTTCTGTTTCGATACGGCTTCCGCCCGGTGGAGATGTCGCAGTCACAAATCGACTATTTCCAGAAACAGGCGGGCGCCAAACCCGGCAAGCCTCTGCTTGTCCAGGAGGTCTGGCGAGATACCCTTGCCTGGGATCGCGGTATCCGTCCAGGAGACCTTTGTTTCGCCCTCGACAATGAGCCACTCAAGGGTCTCGACGATCTCGCGGTGATGACCGTCCCCATGTATCGTCCGGAGTACACTCTTTCGTTTCGCCGCGGGCTTAGTGAGCGCAAAGTGGCGTTCCCCCCGGGCGCGGGCATGACTGCCGGCGAGGAGTTTGCTCGTCCCGCCCCAGTTACATTCGCAAACCCCCTCCCCGCCATCACCATCCGCTTCGTTGAAGCAGGTTCTCTTGCCGCCCGCGCCGGACTTCTGCCCGGAGATCGTGTGGTTTCCATTGGCCCACAGTTCACAGTCGGACGCCCTCCCGCCACACTTTTTTCGGGAGACCGCAACGAACCCCTGTTCTTGGTTGTCGAACGTGGGTATGCACTTCACGGCTTGTTCTTCGCTCCGCCGGCTTCGCCGTAACTCCGCCCATCTGGAGGCACTGTCCACAGATCGCCGAGGTCGGCTTTTTCCGGCGCTTGACGCCCCTTTTGTTACTGTACGGGACAGTGTATATTGATAAGAGGACAAAAGAGTCGGAAAATGGAGTTTACTCCTTTCGTGATCGAACTAATGGTAGGTGTCCATGTCTATAGATGAAAAGATCCAGGAACTGAACAATAGACGCAAGCAGGTCCGTCAGGGTGGCGGCGCCAAGCGCATAGAGAAACAGCATGAAGCTGGAAAGCTCACAGCGCGCGAGCGAGTGGAACTTCTTGTGGACCAGGATAGTTTTCAGGAGTCTGGCCTGTTCGCCCAACATCGAGCCACCTTCTTCGATATGGCGGGCAAGGATCTGCCCGCTGACGGCGTGATTACGGGCTCGGCACTGATTGATGGCCGCCAGGTGCACCTCGCGAGCCAGGATTTCACCGTAGCCGGCGGTGCTGCCGGCGAAGTCCACTGCGACAAGATCGTAGAGATGATGGAAGGCGCGATGAACACAGGCTCGCCCTTCGTGTTCATTAACGATTCCGGCGGAGCACGCATCCAGGAAGGTATCGACAGCCTGGCCGGATACGGGCGCGTTTTTTACCACAACACCAGGCTTTCCGGTGTAGTTCCGCAAATTTCGCTTATTTGTGGCCCGTGCGCAGGTGGCGCGGCGTATAGTCCGGCGCTCACGGATTTCATCATCCAGGCGAAGTACGCGAACATGTTCATCACCGGGCCATCGGTGATCAAGCAGGTAACCGGGGAGATAGTGACCGCCGAGGAGCTTGGGGGGCCAGGCGCCCAGATGGGGCAGTCCGGCGTGGTGCATTTTGTTGCCGAGAACGACGAGCACGCCATCGAGATCTGCCGCAAGTTGTTGAGCTTCCTTCCGGCGAACAATATGGAGGATCCACCGCGCCTGGAGAGTTCGGGGGAAGTGGAATTGGACGACGACTTGAACCACGTCGTGCCGATTGATGGCAAGATGTCGTACGACATGCGCGAGGTAATTCTGCGCGTGGTGGACGACCAGGATTTTCTGGAGGTGCAGCCCGAGTACGCCAAGAATATCCTCATCGGCTTTGCGCGCGTATTGGGCCGCTCAGTGGGCATTGTGGCTAACCAGCCCGCCGTGCTGGCGGGGGCACTGGATATCAACGCCTCGGACAAGGCATCCCGCTTTATCCGTTTCTGCAACGCGTTCAACATTCCGCTGTTGACCTTCGTGGATGTGCCAGGGTTCCTTCCCGGAGTGGCGCAGGAGTATGGCGGCATTATCAGGCATGGTGCGAAGATGCTGTTCGCCTACTCCTCCGCCACCGTCCCCAAGATTACCGTGGTGGTGCGAAAGGCCTATGGGGGCGCTTATCTGGCGATGTGCGGCAAGGATCTTGGGGCAGACCGGGCCTTTGCCTGGCCCACCGCGGAAATCGCGGTGATGGGTGCCGAGGGAGCTGCGGATGTGGTCTTCCGGAGGGAAATTGACGCCGCCGAGGACAAGGCCGGCAAGCGCCAGGAACTCATCAAGAAATATAGGGAGACATTTGCAAATCCCTATGTGGCAGCGGGACGCCGCTTGGTGGACGACATCATCGAACCTGCCGAAACACGGCGCTACATCGCGCAGAGTCTTGAGATTCTGCACACCAAACGGGAGTTGCGTCCGCCCAAGAAGCACGGGCTGATCCCGCTCTAGGCCGGGATGGCAGATCTCCGCCTTACATAATCAATAAACAGGGCAATCCCCTGTATGCATAAAGGATGAATTTCAGATGTCAATGAGCCAAGATGCATTCCCTGCCGAACTGCTGGAAGTGCCAGGATTTTTATTTGTGGACCATGTGGCAATCTCTGTGCCCCGGGGCCAGTTGGACGCACAAGTGAGCGCCTACAAGATGCTTGGTTTTCGTGAATTGCATCGGGAAGAGGTCTACGGCACCGATCAGGTGCGAGAATCTCTGCTTCAGGTGGGCGACAGCCAAAACCTCATTCAGTTGCTCGAACCGCTCACAGAAGATTCCCCGGTCCAAAAGGCGATCGACAAGGCTGGCGGCCGCGGCGGCATGGCTCACGTAGCCTTCCGCGTGAAAAGCGCCCAAGCAGCCTTTGACTACCTGAAGGATAAGGGCTTCAAGGTGATTGATGCCGCGCCCCGTCCCGGCTCCAGGGGCACCACCGTATTCTTTCTTCACCCAAAATCTCGAGAGGACACCCCTTTCGGCGTGCTTTTTGAGTGCGTGGAAGATCCCAACGCAGACGCAGCGGCCAGCCACTAGAGTGAAGAACCAGCCCAGGAAAGGCGATAACCATCATGAGTGACGAGAAGAACGCGGCGTTGAATTTACTGGCGGAGTTTCCCGCCGTGCCGGACGACGCATGGCGAGCCGCGGTGGAAGCAGACTTGAAGGGTGCCGACTTCGACAAGAAGCTAGTCTGGCAAACGTGGGAGGGATTGCGGGTACAACCTTACTATCGCGATGCCGCCCTGGAAGGTCTTGACTATCTGGAAGCCCTTCCCGGCAATCAGCCCTTTCACCGCGGCCATTCGGCCAGCGGCAACAACTGGCGGATTGTGCAGGAAATCGGCCTTCCTGGTCTCGCTGAGGCAAATGCCGCCGCGAAAGAAGCACTGGAAGGCGGGGCGGACGAAGTTTGCTTCGTAAGCGAACCGGCAGAGTTGGGCCTTCACGGGGTGGACGTGCAATCGCTGGACGATATGCTCGCTCTCATCCGTGACCTGCCCGTCTATCGCTCAGCGATTCACTTCCGGGGCGGATCTTTTGCTCTGCCCTTGCTCGCAAATTTCCTGGCCGCGGTGAAGGCAAGCAAGGCAGACTCCGCAGAGATCCGGGGCTCAGTGGATTACGACCCCATGGCCACGCTGATCGCTGAGGGCGAGGTGAATGGCTCTCGCGAAGAGATGTTCTTCGAAGTGGCCCGTGTGCTGGAACAGACCTCTACATTCCTGCCCCAGTTTCGTGCGCTCTCCATTCAGGGTGGGCCTTATCTGGAAGCGGGCGGAAGCGCGGTACAGGAGATCGCGTTTGTTCTGGCATCCCTCACGGAATATCTGCAGGGACTGCGATCCGGAGGCCTTGACCTTAACCTTGCCCTTTCCAGCGTTCAAGTGCAGTTTGGAGTAGGCTCCACGTACTTCATGGAGATAGCGAAGCTCCGTGCGGCGCGCCTGCTGATTAGCCGCGTACTGGGCGCATTCCTGGGCGAGGAAGCAGCATTAGCGCCAGTGCCCATCATCTCCCGTGGTGCGGACTTCAACAAAGCCATCTACGACCCACATACGAACTTGCTGCGCTCCACTACTGAAGCGATGGCAGCAGCGCTGGGCGGAGCCGACGCCATTGTTCTGCCACCTTTCGACAGCAGCTACCGCAACCCCGATGCCATTAGCCTCCGCCTCTCCCGAAACATTCAGTTATTGCTGAAGCACGAGGCATATCTCGACAAGGTGGCAGACCCAGCCGCCGGTGCTTATCTGTTTGAATCGCTCACAGATTCGCTGGCGCGCGAAGCCTGGGCCTTGTTCCAGAAGGTGGAGGGCATGGGTGGCTTTTTTGCGGCTGCGGCCAATGGATTCCTGAAGGAAGACATCAGCATCGTCGCCTTGAAGAAACGCGATGCCATCGCCAGCCGCCGGTACCCCTTGCTGGGCGTAAACCAGTATCCAAACGCGAAGGAGACAGCTCTCCCGCGAGTGGATTGTGAATCCACCGTGCGCGATATGAGGCCGAATCGCCATACCGTGATCGCAGACCCGGTGAATCTGCTGGGATCCCTCAGCGATGGTTTTTCGGACGGTGCGGTCTTGGGAGACGTGCTTACCGCACTCGACAAGCAGGAATGCCAGGTAGCGCTGCCGATCCAGACTTTTCGTGCGGCGGCAGCCTACGAGGCGCTTCGCCTTCGTACCGAAGCCTACGCCGTGAAGCAAGGCACAGTGCCCACTGTATTTTTGCTGAAGATGGGCGACATCACCATGCGTCAGGCACGCGCCGGCTTTGTTTCCAACTTCTTTGGATGCGCAGGCTTTGCGATTTCCGACAACCTTGGATTCTCAAGCGTGGAAGGTGCCGTAACAGCCGCCACCGAGGCCAAGGCGGATATCGTCGTCCTCTGCAGTTCCGACGACGAATACACCGCGCTCGCCCAGGAGGCCTGCCCTCTGCTGCGCCAGAGTCTGCCGCATTGCCAGATTGTGGTGGCGGGATACCCGAAAGATGCCATGGAAGCATTAACTGCCGCGGGCGTGGATGAATTTGTACACGTCCGTACGGTGGCGCTGGAAAGCCTCACCGCTTTCCAGCAAAAGTTGGGTATTGCTCGCGAGGATTAGTCCGGCAACGACGAATGCCATACCGGAAACAGAAAATGAGGATCCGATGAGACCAGACTTCACCAAAATCAGCTATCGTCCGGCGCCGACAGCCACCCAGTCAGCGGAGACCGGCACGCTTTGGGAGACACCGGAGCAAATACCCGTGAAGCCCGCCTACACGCGGGCTGACCTCGAGGGTTTGGAGCATCTTGCCTATGCCGCGGGACTTCCGCCCTATTTGCGCGGACCCTACTCGGCCATGTATGCCATGCGTCCATGGACGGTGCGGCAATACGCGGGCTTCTCGACGGCCGAAGAGTCGAACGCCTTTTACCGACGCAACCTGGCGGCTGGGCAAAAAGGCCTTTCGGTGGCCTTCGATCTGGCCACCCACCGCGGCTATGATTCCGATCATGAGCGCGTTGTCGGCGACGTGGGCAAGGCGGGCGTGGCAATTGACAGTGTCGAAGACATGAAGGTGCTCTTTGACCAGATCCCGCTCGGCGAAATGTCGGTTTCGATGACCATGAACGGCGCCGTTATCCCAGTGATGGCCTTCTACATCGTCGCTGCCGAGGAACAGGGCGTACCACTCAAGAAACTGTCGGGCACCATCCAGAACGACATTCTCAAAGAGTTCATGGTGCGCAATACCTACATTTACCCCCCTTCTCCTTCCATGCGCATCATCGCGGACATCTTCCGGTACACCTCCGAGAAGATGCCCCGGTTCAACTCCATCTCCATCAGCGGTTATCACATGCAGGAAGCGGGAGCGACGGCGGATATCGAACTTGCCTACACACTCGCGGACGGGCAGGAATACCTCCGCACAGGGATAAGCGCCGGGCTTAGCGTGGACGAGTTTGCGCCGCGCATATCCTTCTTCTGGGACATCGGCATGAACCACTTCATGGAGATTGCCAAGATGCGTGCGGGCCGCCTGCTGTGGTCGAAGATCGTGAAGAGCTTCGGACCGAAAAACGAGAAGTCAATGGCTCTGCGCACGCACTCGCAAACCAGCGGATGGAGCCTAACGGAGCAGGATCCCTTCAACAACATCGCGCGCACCTGCATTGAGGCGATGGCCGCAGCCTTGGGCCACACCCAGAGCCTGCATACCAATGCACTCGATGAGGCCATCGCCCTGCCCACAGACTTCTCTGCCCGCATTGCACGCAATACGCAGATCTACCTTCAGGAAGAAACGGATATCTGCCGTGTAGTGGACCCCTGGGGGGGCTCTTACTATGTGGAATCGCTCACGCATCAGCTTGCCGACCGCGCCTGGAATCTCATCCAGGAAGTGGAGGAATTGGGCGGCATGGCCAAGGCGATCGAGACCGGTTTGCCAAAGATGCGCATTGAGGAAGCCGCCGCAAAGAAGCAGGCCCGTATTGACGCCGGGCGTGATGTCATCGTCGGCGTCAACAAATACCGCCTGTCGAAGGAAGCTCCGCTGGATGTGCTCGACATCGACAACACCGCGGTGCGCCTCCAGCAGTTGGACCGGCTGGCAAAACTGAAAGAGGCGCGGAACGCGGAGGATGTGCAGCAGGCACTGGAAGCCATCACCAAGTGCGCGGAAACAGGCGAAGGCAATCTTCTGGAGCTTGCCGTGGATGCCGCCCGCAAGCGTGCCACCCTCGGCGAGATTTCCTACGCCATGGAGAAAGTATTTGGGAGGTATAAGGCCGTGGTTCGCTCCATCTCCGGCGTTTACGCGTCAGAATCGCAGCACGACGCTCACTTCAACAAGGCGCGAGAACTGGCCAACCGCTTCGCTCAGGTGGAGGGCCGTCGCCCGCGTATCATGGTAGCCAAAATGGGCCAGGACGGTCACGACCGTGGCGCCAAGGTGATCTCCACCGCCTTCGCCGACCTGGGCTTTGATGTGGACATCGGCGCCCTGTTCCAGACTCCTGCCGAGGTAGCCCGACACGCCGTGGAGAATGACATTCACGTACTGGGCGTGTCGACACTGGCTGCCGGGCACAAGACACTGGTGCCCCAGGTATTGGGAGAACTCAAAACCCTTGGCCGGGAGGACATCATGGTAGTGGTGGGCGGCGTGATTCCCGCGCAGGACTACGATTTCCTCTATCAGTCGGGGGCGGTGGCCGTATTCGGACCCGGAACGGTGATCCCCATCGCGGCACGGCAGATCCTGGAGATCCTTCTGGCAAGCCGCGAACAGCCGGCGGCGCAGGTGGGGGACTGACGGAGCGCGTCAGAGGCAGAGACAATGGGTAGGGAAAGGCGATACTCACGTTGAGCAGCAAAGCATCCGCATCGTCCGGCAACCCGGCACTGCCGGGCCAGCCGGCGATGCCAGATCACTCTGCGCTCTCCGTGCATCCAGGCGTGGAAACTCCATCTTCCATCTCGGCCGTCCAGGCGGAGCGCTACCGCACGATGCGCCGGGAAGACCCACCCGCAGAGCGATTCGTAGAGGGTATTCTTGCCGGTGACCGTGCGCTGCTGAGCCGCGCCATAACGCTGGTGGAGAGCCGTCTGCCTGCCCACGCCATCAAGGCTCAGGGAATTGTGGAGGGCTGCCTGCCCCACAGCGGAAACTCCATCCGCGTGGGCATCACCGGTGTCCCAGGCGTAGGAAAGAGCACCTTCATTGAGGCACTTGGCATGCACCTCATTGAATCGCGCGCGCAGAAAGTAGCCGTGTTGGCCGTTGACCCCAGCAGCCAGTTCTCCGGCGGCAGCATCCTTGGCGACAAGACCCGGATGGAGCGCCTCAGCGCCCAACTGGATGCATTTATCCGGCCATCACCCTCAGGCGGGAGCCTGGGAGGAGTTACCCGACGTACGCGCGAAACGGTGATTCTCTGCGAGGCTGCCGGCTTCCGCAACGTATTCATTGAAACCGTGGGCGTTGGCCAGTCAGAAACCGTGGTAGCTTCCATGGTGGATTTCTTCCTGCTGCTGATGCTGGCTGGGGCAGGCGATGAATTGCAGGGCATCAAGCGAGGCATCATGGAGATGGCCGATATGCTGGCAATCAACAAGGCGGACGGCAGCAACAAAGACCGCGCCAATGCCGCGCGAGCCGAATACCAAACGGCGCTACGCATGTTCCCGCCCACGCCCTCTGGCTGGCAGCCTCGGGTGCTCACTTGCTCCGCTCTCACCAACGCGGGTATCCCGGAGATTTGGGACGCCGTGGTGGAGCATCACCGGCACGTGAAGCGCACCGGATTTCTGCAGGAACGGCGTCAGTCTCAGTTGGTGGACTGGCTGGAGGCGGCAATTGCCGACCAGATTCAAGAGGCCTTTGAACGCGACCCCGAGGTTGCGGCAGATTACCAGCGCCTACGCGAAACCGTAAGCGATGGCGAAGCCTCCCCCTCGCGGGCAGCCGCGGAACTTGTGTCACGCTTCCTGCGCAACCACCGCGAGGGCCATTAAGGTTTTATTTCCATCATTGGACGAGAGGTAATTATGGCGGACCGATACGCAAGACTCACTGCCCAAGAGGCGGCGGCACTCATTAAGCATGGAGACAACCTGGGGTGTAGTGGCTTCACTCCCTCCGGCTCTCCGAAAGCTATCCCCATGGCGCTGGCCGAGCGCGCAGTGATTGACCATTTGCACGACCGTCCCTTCAAAATGGGCTTGCTTACGGGCGCGTCCACCGGCAACTTTCTTGATGGAGCCCTGGCCAAGGCGGATGCCATCAGCTTCCGCACGCCCTATCAGACCAACGATGAGTTGCGGCGTCGCATCAATGATGGCTCTTGCCGGTTCGTCGATATGCACCTGTCGCTGGTTCCCCAGTTTGTGCGCTATGGATTTCTGGGAAAGATCGACTGGGCAATCATTGAGGCAGCCGACGTGACCGACGACGGCGAGATCATCCTTACCTCCGCCGTTGGCGCCGCGCCTACCTACGCAGCCGTCGCGGACAAGATTCTCATCGAACTCAACCGTGCGCACCCCGTGGAACTGCGCGGCATGCACGATATTTTTGAGCCTCAGAACCCACCAAATCGTCGTGAACTGCCCATCTACCGCGTTTCTGACCGTATCGGCACGCCTGGCATTAAGGTGGATCCCAAAAAGATTGTGGGTATCGTAGAGACCAACTACGAGGATGATTCCCGCGCACTCGGCGAAGCTGGTGAAATCCACAAGAAGATCGGCCAGAATGTGGCTGAGTTTCTTGCCAATGAAATGAAAGCTGGCCGCATCCCTTCAACCTTCCTGCCGATGCAGTCTGGCGTCGGCGAAACCGCGAACGGCATCCTCGGGATGGTGGGTTCACACCCGGATATCCCGCCCTTTGAAATGTATACAGAGGTTCTGCAGGATAGCGTGATCGCGCTGATGAAGGAAGACAAATGCCGCTTTGCCAGCACTTGCTCGCTCTCAGTGAGCACGGATCTGCTGCGCGAGATCTATGCCAACCTGCCCTGGTACAAAGAGCGTCTTGTCATGCGGCCGCAGGAAATCACCAATAACCCCGAAGCCATCCGCCGCCTTGGCCTCATCTCCATGAACACGGCGATTGAGGTGGACATCTTCGGCAACGTCAATAGTACGCACGTGATGGGCTCCAAGATGATGAACGGGATTGGCGGCTCGGGGGACTTCACACGGAACGCCTACATCTCCATCTTCACCTGTCCCTCCACCGCCAAGGGTGGCAAAATCTCCACCATTGTCCCGCAGGTAAGCCATACGGACCACAGCGAACATTCCGTTCAGGTGGTGGCTACGGAGTGGGGTGTGGTAGATCTTCGTGGACGCACGCCCACGGAACGCGCAAAGTTGATTGTCGACAACTGCGCGCACCCGGAATACCGCGACGAACTGCACCGCTACTTTGACTTTGTGAAGAGCGGGCACACGCCACAAACCCTCGCGGCCGCCTACGCCTTCCACGTGCAGTTCATGAAGACGGGCGATATGCGTGGAATCGACTGGAAGAAGGTTCTGGCGTAAATGCTTGCAGCGTAACCGGCCTTCGAGGCTACTGTTTGCCACGAGCTACCGCTTACCTGAAGCAACACGGTTTGGAATGGAAGCTGCGGCGCCACGAAAGTGGCGTCGCATTTTTGTCTGTCACGGTGCCCTTAGCCGCGTGCCGTCTTCGGGCGCGGGCCTGGACGCCAAGCGGGTGCCGGGGCAGGAGACTCCTGGCGGGGCTCCTGCACTGTAGGCGGGACACCCTGCCCACTCACTGGCCTGGTGAGCAGTTCGAACTCCAGAATCGCTTCCTGAGGCACAACTGCTTCCCGCGTTTCCGGTCCGCGGATCTTCTTCGAAGGGACTGCTGCAACTGGAATCGTCAAGACTTCCGGATTGCGCTTACCCGCACGATCAGAGGACCATTCCGGAACATCGTTTAGCGGATTCATCGAGCCACTGGGAGCCTTCCGCGCCCGGGCCACGTCTCCACTCCCGGCAGAGAAGTCTTTGCCCTGATCTTTCTGGAATGACCTTCCCAATGCTGCGATCGGTAGGGCTTGCAGAGCCAGAGAACGGTCGCCAACGTGCAATGAGTGGATTTCAATCACCAGGCGTCCTGAGGCTTCTCCCGCGCCCCGCGCTTGCGAAATTACACCCTCTACGCGGGATCCGGCAGGCAACTCTTGCCCGGAAGCATCTTCAATTGCCTCTTCCGTGACAAAGGTAATGCGTTCCCCTGCACGGGCATCTCCACTACTGATACGGGAGAGACTGCGAAGGCGCAGCCGCAGACTGCTGGAAGGCTGCGCCGCGTTGCTGTTCACCCTCCCTACGGATGAATAGACCGTGGCGACGGCCCATTCCGAGAGTTCCGCCTCCTGCGGGGAATTGACGGGGGAACGCTTGGCACGGGAGCCGCTCTGGGAGACACCCGCGGACGAAAGTCCCGAAGCAACGGGTTGAAGCCCGTTTGTGTCGCGCATCTCCCCAATGCCATTAAAATGCAGGTGACCCAGCAGATTCCCGGAGTAGAAAGCGATTGCCAGAATCGCGCAAAGGAGGGCTGTTCGCGGGATCAGCCCCACCGGAACCCAACTCTGCCACCGGAATGTTCTGCCCGCTATGCGCGTCATGTGCCTTATTCCTGCAAGATGCTTACCATTTCATAAGCAATTGAAAACACTAAAGGTGAGCCGTATCAGGCCATCCAATCGTGTAACGTTTACCGGCTCATTACCACCACAATGGTGGATTCTTCTGCTACGCAGCCGACAGAGACTGCGTTCCAGTAATGTTTACAGGGATGCTCCGTCCCAGCTGATTGGTTCGAAATCCGGTCACAGATATCCTCATTTCCTTTACGCGCGGAAAACACTCTTTGCTGGTCAGGCTGCTATCCTGCAAAGTGGCATCATGATCCGACTTGCCCGCGCAGAGGACGTTCCGGCCATCCTCGAACTCATCCATAACAATAACGACCGGCTCCTTGAGCGAAGTCCCGAGGAAATCGAGTCGCTCCTTCCCACTTTCTGGATAGCCGAACAGGATGGCATTGTGGTGGGCTGCTGTTGTCTGGAAGTCTATAGCCGTAAGATCGCCGAGGTGCGCAGTCTTGTGGTGCGCGAAGACTATCGACACCGCGGGCTTGGCCGCAGCCTGGTGAGCGAGGCAGTCAACGAAGCACGGCGCCGCTCCATCCGCGAGATTCTCACCGTGACTTCAGAACTTTCGTTCTTCGCCAGCCTCAGCTTTCGTCCGGTACTGAATGAGAAGTACGCCCTCTTCTGGAGTGCCGACGCCGACGCGGCAAGGGACCTTCCACCCGAACCGCCAAAGGCATAGCTACGCGGCACCCTGCACTTACCCCAGGTGCTCGCAAGGCCAATTGCCATCGAGCCTGGGCCAAATATCAGGTATTCCCCCGCTCTCGCATGGCCATCCGCGGCCGATATGATCCAAAGACGGCGGAGAACTGCTGCTTCTGCGCATTCGGGAAGGACTATTGTGGAGGATTCGGCACGCCCCTCAACACGTGAACGCCTATCCGTTGAGGCAGACTCTCCGTGGGGCCGCGAAACTCAAGTGGTAGCTGCTGCGGGCGCGAATTGGACTGAGGCAAGTGACGATCAACCCGCCGTTCTTCCCCGTGAGATCTGCTACTTCGCTCGCCAACCCATATTCGACACCTCCCTGCAGGTGCTGGGCTACGAACTGCTCTATCGCAGCGGACCGGAACCGTATGCCCGGTTCTCGGACCCAACCCAGGCCACGCTTAGCGTAATCTCCAGCGTTTTCTTCACCCTGGGGCGGACGGCTGTGGCCGGCTCACGCATGCTTTTCGTCAACGTAGGCGCTGATATCCTTGACGATGAGCGGGTTACCATTCTGCCACCACGGCAGTTGGTTTTCGAAATTCTTGAGGATGTTGGAGTCACCACCGCCCTGCTGCACCACTGCGAAAACCTGAGAGCCAGTGGATTCCAGCTTGCGCTCGACGACATCACAAGCGTGGCTCAGATGGAGCGACTGCGGAATCATCTGGATTACGCCAAAGTCGATTTCTTGAATCTGGATCACGACGAACGCGCGGAAGTCTGTCGTGCCGCCCGCGAGTGGCGCATCCCTATCATCGCGGAAAAAGTGGAGTCCTACGCCGATTTCCAGGAAGCCAAGCGCTTAGGGGCACAGTATTTCCAGGGATACTTCTTCGCCAAGCCCAACATCTGGAGGGCGCAGAGCCTGAAGGGTTCCCGAACACATCATTTCCATGTCCTCTCCGAGGTGAGCGCACCAGATCTCGATTTTGCCCGGCTGGAAAACCTGATGCGTCAGGACCTATCCCTCTCCTGGCTGTTCTTCCGTTTCCTGAACTCCGCGCAGTTTGCATGGAGTACGGAGATCCGCTCTCTCCGCCATGCCTTTGCCCTGCTCGGCACGGAAAGTCTTCGAAAGTGGATTTTGCTGGCGGTGATCCCCTACCTGGCCGCAAACAAGCCGCACGAACTTGTGGTGGAGAGCCTTCTCAGGGCTCGCTTCTGCGAACTTCTCGCAGACTCCTCGAAGCTCTACTCACGTTCGGCGGATCTCTTCCTGGTCGGGCTTCTTTCCGTGCTGGATGCAGTGATGGACGCTCCCCTTGATGAGGTGGTTCAGAACCTCAACCTTCCTCCCGACGTCCGCGAAGTGCTACTGAATGAAGACTCTGCCAACCCGTGGATGCGAAAAACCGCCATGCTGGCACGCGGCTACTCCACTCTCGATGGACCCGCCTTGGAAGCGGCTTGCCGGGAACTAGGGTTGGAGCCATATACGGTGGCTACGCAGTACATTGAGGCAGATCTTTTTGCGAGAAACGTCTTCCACATGACCACCTAACTCGCGTTTTGGCCAACCCACACGCAGGCGTGCTTCCCTGACTGCCCTGACAACCTTGCCGGCACATCACGGCCCTGCCTTCGCGCAATTCACGGCAATTTCCCCACGAACATATCCATCAATGCTACGTATGGTAGGTAGCGTTCCGGCATCCGAATATGCGCCGGCACGACCAAAAGAGAAGGAGATTTCAGAAACGATGAACTGTCATCAGGTGGACTACCGCATCTTCGGCGACGACCTGCAATTGGTGGAAGTGGAACTGGACCCCGGCGAGACTGTAATCGCCGAAGCGGGTGCGATGTCCTATATGGAAGACTTCATCCAGTTTGAGACCAAGATGGGTGACGGATCGAACCCCAATGCAGGTTTGATGGATAAACTCTTTGCGGTCGGCAAGCGGGTGCTAACCCGGGAGTCCATCTTTATGACCCACTTCTCCAATCGTGGGCAGGGCAAGCGCAGCGTAGCCTTTGCTGCTCCCTACCCTGGAAAGATCATCCCGGTCGATATGGCCCAGGTTGGACAGGATCTCATCTGCCAGAAGGACTCGTTTCTGTGCGCGGCACTGGGCACGCAAATTTCTATTGCCTTTGCGCAACGCTTTGGGGCCGGCCTCTTTGGAGGTGAAGGTTTCATCCTGCAGCGGCTTCGTGGCGACGGAATGGCCTTTCTCCATGCTGGCGGCACCGTCATCCGGAAAGAACTGCGCAACGAGACCCTGCGCGTGGACACAGGCTGCATTGTCGCGTTCTCCCCGTCCATTTCCTATGACATCCAGCGCGCGGGCAACCTGAAGTCGATGATTTTCGGAGGAGAGGGCCTCTTCCTGGCCACGCTCAGCGGCACCGGGGTAGTCTACTTGCAGAGCCTGCCCTTCTCCCGGCTGGCGGACCGCATCCTCGCCAACGCGCCCCGCGCTGGTGGTCAGCGCACCGGAGAAGGCTCCGTCTTGGGCGGCATCGTAAACATGTTTGAACGCTAATCACTCCGTCGGGGCGGACCCAAACGCATGGCGTTCGCCCCGACCGCGCAACCCTTGGCCGCTACAGAATGCGCTTGCCCAGAGCGGAAGTAAGGAACTCCACAGCCAGAATCGCGGTACGGTTTGCGTCGTCAATCACTGGGTTCACTTCCACACAGTCAATCGACAGCAGCTTGCGCGAGTCAGAGATCATCTCCAGCGCCAGGTGCGCCTCGCGGTAACTCAATCCGCCCTTGACGGGCGTGCCCACACCAGGAGCCTCTGATGGATCGATGGAATCCATGTCCAACGAAACATGCAGACCCTCGGTGCCGTTTGACGCAATCCGGATGGCCTCATCCATCACGCTCCGCATCCCGCGCTCATCAATGTCCCTCATGGTGAAACACATGATGCCAGATTTCCTCACGTTCAGCCGCTCCATTGCGTCCACTGAGCGGATACCCACCAGCGCCACATTCTTGGGATGCACCATCGGCGAAAAACCGCGGATTTGCGTCAGTGCTTCCGTCCCCATCCCGATGCTGGCGGCCAAAGGCATGCCATGTACGTTACCCGAGGGTGTCGTTTCCGGTGTATTCATGTCCGCGTGAGCATCAATCCAAATCATGCCTACTTTGCGCTCGCGCTCATGGAAATAGCTGGAGACCCCACCCACCGTACCCATCGTGATGGCGTGGTCCCCACCCAACACCACAGGTAACCGTCCATTCTCCAAAATCCGGTGAACTACGTTTGCAACCCGGGCACACGTTTCGGCAATTTCCGGCAGGTAGCGCAACTTGTCATCCTGCATCGGGAGGCTTTCCGGTTGCACAACTTCAATGTTGCCCAAGTCCTCTACTTCGTAGCCGAGTTCGCGCAATCGCGAACCCAGTTGGGCAACCCGAATCGCGGATGGCCCCATATCCACACCGCGTCGTCCCGCGCCCAAATCCATGGGCACGCCCAAAATGGAAACCAGATTGTTCGTCATCGGCACTATTCTGGCACGAAGTCTGTCAGCAATGCTTCAAGGCTTCATGCCAAAGGGAACTGGGGATAGGGGCGTGCAAGGCGATGCGAAGAATAAGGGGCAAGAAGCGCAGATCGCTCGGGCTACTCGTCTCTCCACGCTCAGCGCCCGGAGGCGGCAACCATGGCCTGCACAGGCTTGCGGGCAGACGCCTGCCGCGACAACGGCTTACGGGGCGTGGGCAACTGCTTGCGGATTTCCCGAAGAAACTGGTGCACAGCATCATGATAGTGGCTGAAGGATCCGTTGGAAACCGGTTGTCGCGAAAGCGCACGCAATCCGTCATCCACCAGCACCAGAAGGTCTCCCAACTCGCGCCTTTCCATCCACATGCTGCCTGCGCTCTGCCCGCCATGGGTCAGTTTAGCTCGCAGCAGTTGAAGCAGCGTGTCCAAATGCTGACGATGGGCTCCACTTGTGGCGCGCTGGCCGCGGCTGCCAGCCTGAGACGACACGCCACTCTCCAAAACGCTCCACAGCGCCATGGACAGAGCCGCTTCTTCCGGAAGGCGAACACAAACCGGGTACATCATGGGACAGAGATTCCTCATTCAGGAGGGCGAAACGTAGCCACTGAAACCGTCTCAGTGTAACTCCCCATCGGCTGTCTGGGAAGGGCGAAAATCGTGCTTCTCCGAAAATGATTTGGCGCGCTGAACTCGAGCTGCAGCAACGCCGCCGGATGCCGAGAGTCGTACTGGATCGTAGCCCTCCACTGCGCGACAATAGAGGGATTCCAAACGCATCCTGTTTCCCCAAGCCGCCTTGTTAACCGGAGCCGCCCGTGACCAGCGATCCTGCCCCATCTACCCACGCGAACAAGCCTCCCAGCCTCATCATCATCACTGGGCTGAGCGGCTCAGGAAAAGGAACCGTTCTGCGCAGCCTGGAAGACCTTGGCTATTACGCGGTCGACAACCTGCCGGTTGGTCTGCTGCCCACCTTCGCCTCACTCATCAAGGAATCACCATCCATTGAACAAGCCGCCATTGTGGTGGATGTGCGTGGCGAGGATGGGTTAAACCGGCTTCCCGAGGTATTTCTGCAAGTCCGCGACCAGCTCAAAACTGCACTGGTCTTTATGGATTGCCAGACCGATGCCATTCTGCGGCGCTACAGCGAGACACGCCGGCCACATCCCCTGGGCGAATTCGTAAATCTGCGGGAGAGTATCGAAGCCGAGCGAGTCCGCCTTGCACCCGTGCGAGAACTCTCCGATGTAGTCATCGACACATCGAGTTTCAACGTCCACGAACTGCGCGACTATGTGTACGCCCGTTTTGGGGAGGGCTCCGAGCAGCCTCCGCTGCGGATCTCGCTTACCAGCTTTGGGTTTCGCCACGGCGTTCCCGACACCAGCGATCTGCTTTTTGACGTACGCTTCCTGCCCAACCCAAACTACCTGCCAGAGTTCCGGCACCTCACCGGGCTGGATGATGGAGTGGCCGAATACATCCGCAGCTTTCCGCAGACAGAGGAGTTTGTCGTTCGAATTACTGACCTGCTGGCTTACCTCATCCCGCATTACATCCGCGAAGGAAAAAGCTACCTCACCGTGGCCTTTGGTTGCACGGGTGGACACCATCGTTCCGTGATGATTGCGGAAGAAATTGCCCGGCGGCTTCGCGAACGTACGTTTACGGTAAGCACTCACCACCGGGACACGTCCAGGCCTGTGTAAGGTCAAGTCAGGCCGGTATAGCGTTAAGGTCTTACTTCACCAGCCTGTCCAGAATGGACGTCAGCCCGTTCCCAAAAAAAAAGTCCTTCGTGTTGGGAGCGTAGCCGAAATCGTTGACGATTTGCCCTTCCTTGTTCACAACGAACAGGTGTGGCACATCAAAGCCAGGGTTGGCGGGCGTAATTTGCAGGTAAGATGCGGCCACCTGACCGGAGTCAAAGAGAACCGGCGTGGTGATCTGGTTCTTGGAGATGTAGCTCTTCACTTCGTTCATCGACGATGGCGGATTCACGATGTGAATCAGTACGACGTTTTGCCCGTAGCGAGCCACGATCTTCTTTAGGTTCGCAGTAGCTTCCTGGCAATGCGGGCAGGTAGTCTGCATGAACTCAATCAGCACCACCTTGCCGCGAAAGTCCATCAGATCGTGAAACTTGAAACTGGTGTCGGGCAGGCTCCAGCCCGGTGCGCGGCGGTTGGAGTTCTCGTTAATCGCCAAGCCCGGCAGCGCCAGCAGAGCACACACGGCAAGCATCAGCATCAGCTTTTTCATAATCGCGTTTATCCCTTTCCTTACCGATGGCACGTTAGCTTGCCGGTTGGTTCACCAGCGCAGCCAGACTCTCGGTATACGGTGCGCGCGCCACGCCACGCTCCGTGATGATGCCCGTCACATAACGGTACGGCGTCACGTCAAACGCCGGGTTTGCGACAGCAATGCCTTCCGGGGCAAGTTCCACGCCACCCACGCGCGTAACCTCCGCGGCAGCCCGTTCCTCTATGGGGATTTGCGCACCGGAAGAAAGCTTCAAATCAATGGTTGAGATGGGCGCCGCAACGTAGAAGGGTACGCCGTTCTCTTTGGCCAGTACCGCCACCGAGTAAGTGCCGATTTTGTTTGCCACGTCGCCATTGGAAGCAATGCGATCTGCGCCAACCACCACACACCCAATGCGCCCGGCCTTCATGAAGTGGCCAGCCATGTTGTCAGTGATCAGTGTTACCGGGATACCATCCTGCTGCAATTCCCAAGCGGTCAGCCGAGCGCCCTGCAGAAACGGACGGGTTTCATCGGCAAATACATCCACATTCTTGCCGCTAGAGACGGCAGCGCGAATGACGCCAAGGGCAGTGCCGTAACCCGCAGTGGCCAGCGCCCCGGCATTGCAGTGGGTAAGCACCGTGCGCCCGTCTGGCACCAGCGGAGCGCCATGCTGGCCCATGGCCTCATTGATGGCGATATCCTCAGCCTTTATCAGAACCGCCTCATCCACCAACCGCTTCTGGATGGCATTGAGAGGTTGCCCCTTCACGGACAGGTACACCGCCCGCATGCGATCCAGGGCCCAGAACAGGTTCACCGCCGTTGGCCGGGTACGCGCCAGGGTGTCGATGATCTGTTCGATTTCCTCATCAGCCTTCGCGGCATCCGCCTGCAGCATCCCCAGGGCCACACCCATCGCAGCGGTGACGCCAATGGCAGGGGCGCCGCGCACGATCATGTCCTTGATCGCGACGGCTACCTCCTGGTAGGTCCTGCATGTTACGTATTCGATCTCTCGCGGAAGCCGGGTCTGGTCAATCAGCACCACCCCGTCCGCAGTCCATTGCACTGTTTCCACCATAAGCCAAAAGGTCATTATCGCCTGTTTAGAGCAGACGGCGGATGCGGTCCCCAAATCTGGAGTAAGCCCATGACACGCCCAGCAGCAGTGCCCCCAGCACAAAGAACGAAAGAATGCGGTAAGGCATCACCAGGCTAGACAGGTCGTACACAAACAACTTGCCCACCGTAAACAGCAACAAACCCAGCGCCCCCAGCCGGAGCGCGCGCAGGTTAGCCATCACACCCAGTGCCAGAACGACAATCGCCTCAAAGCCCAACGCCATGGTCAGCAACCTTCCTTCCACAACCAGAAACATCACCCGCACGGCATAGGCGCCCGCAGCCATCGCCATGGCAGTAGGCACAAAGCGCTCCCAGGACCAAACAAGCGCCCGGTCTTCACGAACCAAACCACGCAGCCGCAGGGTTACCAGAAACAGCGCTAACAGACCCATTGTGCCCAATGTGCCTGCCACCATTTCATGGAATCCCTGGAACCAATCGCCTACCCGCTCTGAGATAAGAATCGCGCTGAAGCATGCTCCCAGAGTCGCGACGACATAGCCCTGGGCACGCAGATCCTTCTTCCGAAACCATAGCCCCGCGCCAACCAGGGCCAGGCTCAGCACCATCCAGAGCAGCCCCACATACACTCCATCGGCAAGGTTGGATGCTAGTTCCGCCAACACCACTGTGCCCAGTGCGGAAGGCAACCAACTCAGCATTCCAACCGCCTTTGGATTGGCCCCCTGGGTGGGCCAATCTGAGAAGCGCCACCACATTGCAAACAAGGCTCCGGCCGGGAGCATTTGCACCAGCCAGAACAGCGCTTCCTGCGGTGGAATAGCCGTCACCTGGCTGCTAACCGCCAGCAGAACCGCCACTGCCACTATGCTCAAGAACATCGCCTTGGCGGGCCACACCACTTGTGCAAAGCGTCTTCCCGCTTCGCTCCACAGCAAAGCCAGCAACACCCATACGGTACAGATCCAGATATCCGGCACAAGCAGATACAGTGCGATCGCCGCGCAAACGCCAGCCACCAGCAGCGTGCCCTGGTCAATCACACCCGCCGTTTCGCGGGTCTCCTCACCAGCAAGCACCACTTCGCGCGTCCTCCACAACTGCCAACCCGTGGCATAGAACAACAAACCAGATGCAGCCACCGGTTGCCAAGGCAGCCTGGACTGCATCTCATGCTCCAGCCAGGTGGCCGCGCAAGCTGTCATTGCCACCGCAAGCACCCCCCAAGCTTCCATCAGAGACGACAGCCCACGGCTACGCCGCGCCGCCTCCAGCAAGCCTAGAGTTGCAACCAGATAGCCGAAGCCCAGCCACAGCGGGGGCAGCGCCTCGGCAAGCGTCACCAGCAGGATAACGGTAGCCACAATGCTGTAATAAGCACGCCGGGGGAACAAAACGCGGTTTGCATAGAACACAGTTGCGTGGCCCAGGGCGAACAATGCCCTCATACTCCAGGCAGTGGACGCGAAAGTGAATAGCGGCTCAGAGGTTATGTCTCCTGTATACAAGCGCAACAGTGAGAACGAAAACAAACCATCCGCCACCCTCGCCAAATAGCGCTGGCCGAAAACCAGGGCGAGTGCCATAAGCGCCAACCCCAGCCCCATCAGCAGTGCAAGTTCCAGCGCGCCAGAGTAGCGCAGCAGCACAAAGGCAGCCAGGCAGGCGGAGCCCAGTGCTGCTTGCGGCAAATAGCCGCCTCGCGCCAGATGAGCAAAGAGTGCCTCGGCCTCCGTCGCCTGGCCCCGATTGAGCCGCGCACGCACAATCGCAGCCAGCGCCAGCAGCAATCCACTCCCGAGCATTGCGGTTTGCAGACGCGGAGTTTCCAGGGCGCCCAGCTCCGCCAATCCGCCATTGCCCGCCAACAGTCCGGCCAGCGCCAGCGCATTGCCGGCAGCCAACAGAAACACTGGCCAGCCAGGGGCCTCTCCCCGCCGCATCGCCAGCCACCCGCCCAGTTCAAACAAGAGCCAGAGCTTGACCAGCACCACGCTCAGCAGCGTTGTCTGCATCACCTCGCCACCGAAGAACATCAGCACGGCCACCGTCACGTAGCACGCCAGAGCACCGGTCACACGCAGCACCGCCCAAGCGAGGCGATGCGCCGTCACCAGCAGCGCACCCGCTAACGGAAACAATCCTCCCAGTGCAAAACCGAATGAGTCACTAATGCCCAATGCCAGCGCCGCCAGCACAAAGGCTAGTGTGGTAAGCGCCTGTCGCCGGTAGCGTAGCGAATGCGCAATCATGCCGCCTGCCACCACGAACAGAAGTACCGTAGCCAACCCAGGGCTGTTCACCACGCGGGCTGCCTCCACGCCATAGGCGGCAAAGGCCGTAAGGTAAGCCCCAGCCCAGCCGCCTGCTATCAATCCGCGGCCAAGCGTCCGAAATTGCTCCCGGCGTTCGAAAAGGATTCCGCCGCCTAACATCGCGCCGCTCACCAGGGACGCCATCGCCACCCGTCCGGCGGCGCCCATGGTGGTGAAGGAGTAGCCCACAAACAGGGCCAACCCAATCACCATCGCCGCCACACCCAGTTTGCTGAGCCAGTTGGCCCCAAGGCGGGTTTCCCAATCAACAGGCACTGGCGCGGCAGGTGCTTCGGCCCCAGGAAAGTCGTTGCTTGCTGGAGCCTCCATTCCCGCCGTGGCGAATGCAGACCCCACATCTCCCGGCTGTTCGGCGCTCTGCGCGGCTGCGAAT
Source organism: uncultured Solibacteraceae bacterium (assembly GCA_964618435.1). Classification (GTDB taxonomy): domain Bacteria; phylum Acidobacteriota; class Terriglobia; order Bryobacterales; family Bryobacteraceae; genus JACTMJ01. The sequence continues at coordinate 11,607 of CAZUAX010000005.1, read as the reverse complement.
TCGGCTGTCACGGAGGAGATGGGCGCCGCGAAATCAATCGGCGGCGGGGGAGCCACCGCGGTGGTAGGCTCGGCGGATGGCGCTTCCCAGGGAACCTGCTGTGGGGGGGGAGGTGGAGGAGGTGGTGCGGCGGCAGCCTGTGGAGCAGTCGCCATGGCAGACGCAGCGGCTGACGCAGCCTCTTGCGATCGCCCACTCAGCGCATCGAGAGGGTCCGGGGTCGCTCGCTGGTCTGTACCTCCTGCTGCCGAGGTCCAATCCGGGCTTTGCCGCAGGGATCCGATCTCGCTTTCCAGTGCTTCAATGGCCTGCTGTTGCGACTGCAGTCGCCTCTCCAGCGACACCATTCGCTCCAGCGTTTCCCGGTTGCGCCGGCTGAGGCTCAGAAGCCACAAGGGCAGCCCTATACCAACGGCTGGAACGGCCAGCAGCAACAGCACCCCAAGGAGTTCCCACATACGGTATTCTCACTCTCCGCCACTGCGTTTCTCGCAGCCAGGC
>CAZUAX010000005.1:7832-11006 GCA_964618435.1 uncultured Solibacteraceae bacterium | reverse complement strand
CTGAAGCGCTACACCAACTTCCACGGCGCACGCGGTTCTCGTGAGAGCAGGGCGTTGGCCTTCGCAGAGTTCGTAAACTGCTCCGCCACGGGGTCCCAAATCAGTTTCTCACCTGTGCGAAGTGCGATATTGCCCAAGTGCCCGATATTAGTTGCCATGTGCCCCTGCAGCGCCGTGGCGGGGGCGGGCATCACTCCGCGCACGGCGTCCACAAAATGCTGCGCGTGTTCGCGAGTAGCATCCTTGCCGGGCACCGCCTTGGCCTCTGCCCGAGGAGCAGGGTCCTGACGGCTAATTCGTTCCGGATAGATCTCAAACCCAACGCGTTCCGCAATGAGTGTCCCCTTCGTTCCGTAAAACGCGATCCCATTGGGCATATCGCGCTCGCCAATAGCGTTGTAGTACTTCCACTGTGGGGTGCGGAATCCGCCGCCGTGCCCGTTGAAGTTCACGCCTTCGTAAGTAAGCACAAAGTTCTCGTACTCAAAGGTGGCCTGCATCAGGTCTGGATTGTCGCCAGCCCCTTCCAGCACCATCCGCCCTCCTGCCGCCGATACCTTGCGTGGTGCCGCCGCCGCGCCGCTCAAGCCCATGATTTGGTGCAGGGTATCGAATCGATGGGTACCAAAATCCGTGATGGTCCCGCCAGCGTAGTCCCGAAAGTGTCGGAAATTTGCAAGAAAACGCTGTCTGTTGAAGCTAACCTTCGGCGCCGGCCCCAGATACATCTCCCAATCCAGCCCATCGGGCGGAGCAGAATCCGGCACAGAGGCAATCGCGTTCGGGTGCCAGTTCACATAATTCCAGATACGCACATACTTGATCGCGCCCAGATACCCACCCTGCACCAGATCCGCGGCCTCGGCGAAATGGGGAGCACTGCGGTGTTGCGTCCCAGCGACAATCAACCGCTTGGTGCGCTCCATGGCATCCACAATCATGCGCCCTTCGGCCACGGAATAGGAGAGCGGCTTCTCCACATAAACATGCTTGCCGGCTTCTGCCGCCAGGATTGCAATCTGTGCGTGCCAGTGGTCTGGCGTCGCCACAAAAACCGCGTCGACATCTTTGCGATCCAGCAGCCTGCGGAAATCCTGAACCGATGTCGAGGCGCCCAACCCACGGGCGGCGGCCTCTGCGTTCGGCAAGAAAACATCCGCGGTGGCTACGAAACTGGCGTTGGCATGTTCCTTAGCGAAGCCGGTTACGTAACGGCCTCGTCCCCCACAGCCAATCAGCGCCAACCTCACCCGCTCATTCGCACCCAGTACCTGGCTGGAAGCAAGCGCGCTCACCAGAAAGTCCCGACGTTGCATGGGCGTATTGTATATGGTTTTGTCGGGTTAAGTTCTGCTTTTTGGGATACACCAAACGGCGAAGTGGCCGGAAGGCTTTCGCCCTCCGGCCACTGCTCATCCGCGGACGAAGCCACGGCTACTGGTAGTTAACAAACTTCAAGTCGAGGTTCGAGGTGGAAAACACGCCTACATCCAGCCCATCAGCGCTGAACTCCTTAACCGAGCCAAAACCGCCAACCGATAGCGATCCAGCTGGCGTTCCCGCAGTTTGATCTGAGCCTTCGGACGGCACCATGGCCCCCAGAACATAACTAGGGACCGAAAAGGTGCCGGCGGCAGAATCAACAAAGCAGAAGAACACCGACGCGATGCGTTTTGGAATCGAGTAAGACGATCCGAAGATGCTTGTGAGTTCCCCCGGCTGACCTGGCGTCCAGGTAACCGTGAGGGGCTGGCTGCGATTCACAGTAGTAATGGCAGCCCTATTTGTCCAGGTGGGGAAGGCTGGGATGTTCTCTGTGAAACTGAAACTCTTCACATCCGTTCCGCCAGCGCCGTTGCCGACGGTGTAAAGGCCAGCGTCCAGATAGGTGTCCCCGGGAACCAGGGGGTTGGTGAGCAATGCGAAATAGTCGCCCGTGCTGAATGTATCTTTGGAAAGGGACCTGGATCCTTTCGGCCCTTGGATGCTTATCGCAGCGCCTGCATCCAGCGGACGCTGCCGGTAGACTTCTTCGAAAGCCGGCGGCTCCGGCTGCCCGTCATCCACGTCTTCACTGCGGAAAGTGCTTACCATGCAACTGCCGGTAACAAACACGGGACTCCCGACGACGCCCGGAGTCTCCAACAAACCGGTAGTGGCGTACTCATGAAAGCTGGCCACGCCCACATCATTGACCATACTTAGCGTCAGGAAGGGCGTGACGACCTCGGTCCGGTTCCGATTCAGTGCCACCGCACCAACACGAATCGAATTCTTGGTGAGCAGGTTTTCCAATTCCGTTGAGCTGAGACCGAACGGATCATTGCAGATACTTCCATTACTGGCAATGGACATGGAGGTGAAGTTACTAGGGATGCCATTGGTGGTTACCACCACAGGCACGAAACAACCTTCCACCCCATCCGGTATGCGGAAATTCACCTGGTCTACACCGGAGCAGCATCCGGAGCGGCCGGCATATTCCACAACGGCCTCCTTGCCGCCCACGAAGACCTTCACCTCATCAGGCGGCGCCACATTCCCCGGCGCGGGTGCGTTGCGGTCATCACCATTCAGAGACGCGCCCAAGCCTGTACCCCAAAGAATCACTACCTGCCCCGGTTGGGCAGACTGATTCAGGGTGTTCACCGGCTGATTCGCCGGCGAGATGAAATTCTGCAGTACCGCAAGGCCGTTGCCGTTTTGCGTCCGGCTAAACACGCCTACCTGCCGGTTTACTACCTGAAACGTGATGGCATTGCTGGCCTGGCCGTTGTAGGTGAGCACCAAGCTAGCCTGCCCGGCGGGTACCGCCGAGGGCAGAATTGCGGACACCTGCGAGTTAATGGCAAACAGCACCACGGCATCGTACTGGTTACCGCCAGCCGAAATTTTGATGGACACCCCGCCCAGATCAAGCGGCAACGGGAACGCATCGGCGCGTACCGCCTGCGTAGGGCCAATATCCACGCCAAACACCGTAAACAAGCTGCCGCGCGCAATGCCGGAACTCGGCGAACCATCCACCGCAAAGCTGGCGGCATTCACGATTGCCCCCTGCTGCAATTGCGGAGCGGCGTATCCCGTCGCCGACAATCCCCCGATAAACAGCAGGGAACAGAATACCCAGGAAAGAACATTTTTTGGAGTCATGGTTTTGAGGTTAAATGGGAA
>CAZUAX010000005.1:0-7732 GCA_964618435.1 uncultured Solibacteraceae bacterium | reverse complement strand
CCACAACCCGGAACCGAGATCACCCAGTTGCTGAGCGACTGGTCCAGCGGCAAGCAGGAAGCGCTCGATGTACTTGTAGAGCGTCTTTACCCGGAACTCAAGCGCATCGCCGGCCGCTACCTCAGCAAGGAGCGCGCCGGCCACACTTTGCAGAGCACCGCGCTCGTCAACGAAGCTTACATGCGCTTAGTGGACCAGAAGTCGCAATGGGCGAATCGCGCACACTTCCTGGCTGTCTGCGCCCGCATCATTCGAGGCATCCTGGTGGACTATGCCCGGGCCCGGAAGAGCGAGAAGCGCGGCGGCGGCGCCTACTGCCTGGCACTCGACGAAGCGATCGACATCCCAGGCCGCCGCGACCTTGATCTCATGGAACTCGACCAGGCCCTGAAGCTTCTAGCGGAAATCGACCCCCGCCAGAGCCAGATCGTGGAACTCCGATACTTTGGCGGCCTCTCCATTGAAGAAACCGCTGAATTCATGAAGCTTTCCACCGCAACCGTGAAGCGAGACTGGAGCGTTGCCAAGGCTTGGATTCGTCGCGAAATCCTCCGTGGCGCAAATCGCTTCCCGGACGATGCCGCTGAAACCGCGGACGCGTAACAATAGAGCATATGACTCCGGACCGCTGGCAAACCGTCACCGCGCTTTTCGACAAAGCCGCGCGGCTGCCGATTGCCCAGCGCGATGCGTTTCTGGTGGCCGCCTGCGGTACCGACGCCGAACTCCTGAACGAAGTCCGCTCCTTGCTGGAAGTCCACACCGACGACCCGGAGTACCTGGAAGAGAGCGCCCTGGCCGCCCATGGCGACGTCCTTGAGGATGCCCTGGAGGCACAAACCCGCGAGGATCGCGTCGGCCCATATCAACTTATTCGCAAAATTGGCGCGGGTGGCATGGGTAGCGTCTACCTCGCGGAGCGGGCAGATGATGAATTCCGCAAGCAGGTAGCCATCAAGTTCATTCGCGGCGGAGCCATGCGTGAAAACGCCATCAAGCGCTTCCGCCGGGAACGGCAGATTCTGGCCCGACTGGAACATCCAGGCATCGCCCGTCTGCTGGACGGAGGCACCACCGATAAGGGCACGCCTTACTTCGTGATGGAGTACGTCGAGGGCAAATTGCTGCTCGACTACTGCGATGAGATGGGCATGGGCGTGCGCTCTCGCCTGGAGATCTTCCTGAAGGTCTGCGAGGCGGTGGAATATGCCCACGAACGCCTCATCGTCCATCGAGACCTTAAGGCCAGCAACATCCTGGTGGATGGTGCGGGCAACCCAAAACTTCTCGATTTCGGTATCGCCAAAGTATTGCAGCCCGACGAGGAGGGCCAGCTAACCATCACCCAGACCGGCCTGCGCCAGTTCACGCCAGACTACGCCAGCCCAGAGCAGATCCGCGGCGATCAGGTGACCACCGCCACCGACGTCTACTCCCTCGGCGTTCTGCTCTACGAAATGCTTACCGGGCGACGCCCCTTCCGCTTTCATGGGCAATCCGCCGTGGATATCCTCTCCACGCTGCTTGAGACCGATCCTCCCGCGCCAAGTTCTGTCGTTGGGCGTCGCGAAGAGGACAACGGCAAGATCATCCGCCCGGAACTTGTAGCATGGAACCGCCGCACAGAACTGCGCGCTCTCACTCGCGAACTCTCCGGTGACCTCGACAACGTGATTCTGAAGGCGCTCGCCAAGAAGCCGCCCGAGCGTTACCGTACTGCCGCCGCCCTCGCCAACGACCTCCGCGCGTACCTTGATGGCCATGTGGTTAGCGCGCGTAAGGTCACCGTGGGCTATCGCGTGAATAAGTTCCTCACCCGTCACCGCTGGCAGACTGGAGTGGGCGCCGCACTGATGCTTACGCTGGTGGCCGCCTTAGGCATCGCCACCTGGCAGTGGCAGCAAGCGCGGGCGGAACGTGTGCGGGCGGAAAGGCATTCGCAACAGAGCCGCCAGATGGCGAGATCACTTTTGTTTGAGTTGTACGACGCCTTGCGCAACGTTCCCGGCGCGACGGAAGCCCGGCGTCTTCTTCTTGAGCGCGCCACGAGTTTTCTTGACGAACTTGCCGCTACCGCGAAGGATGATGCCCTTCTAAAGTGCGAGCTTGCCGAAGGTTACCGAAAGCTCGCGATGGTGCAAGGCGACCTGCGCAGCGAAAACCTCGGCGACCGTCGCGCCGCACTCGAAAGCTACTCCAAAGCGCTATCCACCGCGGAATCTGTGAGGGATCATCCCCGCCTCGGCACACACGCCCTCTCCATTGTGATTTCTACCCTCGCCGACCTCAGTGTTGCCCAGCGGGAGTTGGGGCTAACTGAGGAGCAAGCGGCTACATCCTCCCGTCTGGAGGCTCTAATGCGGGAAATGGAAAAGAGACCCTCCCCTGGCAACGAACTCATCTTCAGCTTGGCGATGGGATATCGCCAGTTGGGCGCGGATGCCGTGTTGGCGGACGATTTCGCTTCGGGCCACCGGCACTACCAACGCTCCAAGGACCTTTTTGAGAGTCTGCTCGCGCGGCAGAATCCGCCAGATGAAGCGCGTGAGCAGTACCCCTTCACGCTGAAGCGCCTCGGCGCTTTGCTCATCACGGAGGATCACCTCGATGAAGCATTTGCACTATACACGCGGGCCTTGCTGGAAGAGCGCACGCTGCTTGACCGAAAATCCGGCGACCCCGATCTCCGCTACGGCATGTCGTTTACTCTTAACGACCTCGGGAATATCCACAGAAGGCGAAAGGAATTCGACCAAGCTATCGGCCACTACAAGGAAGCGCTCGATATCCGGGAAGCAGCGCTCGCCGCCAACCCGCGCGACGAACGCGCCCGTGCCGGGGTAGCATCGACGCTGAATTACCTGGGTGGCATCTACCGGGACCTCGGCTGGTTCGACCAAGCACTCGAAGTGCATCAGCGCGCGCTCAGCCTGCGCGAAGAACTCTTCAGCCATGCACCCGACTCCCGTTCTAACGAGTTTGGCCTCGCCCAGGCACGGATGCAACTGGCCGAAACCCTTCTCGTCCGCGCCAGAAAAGAGCCATCCACGCATGCCCGCACGGTAGCGCAACAGCGTTGCCGCAACCTGCTGCGCCAGGCACTTGCCGTGTATGAGGACCGCGAAATCCGGGGTGAACTCATCGGCCACGACCGTACCCGGCCAGCGGCTCTTCGCGAGTTGATTTCCTCTCTGGATTCGCTGTAGCGCGCACCGGAGACATACCCCCTTGAATTCCTGCGCGCTATGCTACCATCGGAAATGACCCACCAACACCGCGGAGAGGTGGCTGAGTGGTCGAAAGCAGCGGTTTGCTAAACCGTCGTAGGGTGTAAAACCTTACCGAGGGTTCGAATCCCTCCCTCTCCGCCATTCTTTTGCTTTCCCTTTTTTCCTTGCGCAAGCGCAGCGCAGATCCTGCTGTATTGGTGCGTCTGCGTGTCGAAGCAGAGCCGCAATTACCACGGCTTCCAGTTGAGGATTCGTTTGGCATTGCCACGGTACAGCGCCTCCAGCACCGGCGCGGGCAGTTCCAGTCCGTAATAAGGCCACCAGATACGCCCTGGGATGAATTCATCGGCGGTCTCCAGCAGCCGCCACCACCCTCGATACATTGATGGTTCGCGCTCCATGTCCGTGCCGAACAGTACCCTTTGCTGATACTTGGTAAGGAACTTCGCGGCCGTGCGCGGCTGACGGCCTACCTCATAGTCCCTGGCCGAGATGTCCAGGTACAGGTTGGGGTACTTATCCAGGGCCTTTTCCAGTTCGGCAAGGTGGTTCCCTTGGTTGCTAAGGTGGCAGGCGATAAACAGGGTTTTGGGATGCCGCTCCAGCAACCGATCACGACTGGCCAGAAGTTCCTGATACGAAAGCACGTCCTTCCCATACTGGTTGAATCCCTGGAAATCGGGGCTTCGCTCCTGGTAAGGTCCCAGCGGCTGCCACGAAGAGGGATGGTCAGCAATATGCATATTCACCGGCATGTTCAGCCGGGCACATGCCTGCCAGGCGAGGTCGAGGCGCGGATCGTCAAAGTGCATGCGCTGCGCGCGAGGCAGAGCCTCCCGTTGAATGCCAGATCCCTTATCCGTGATTTCTCCAATGCCGCGCGCCCCCATTTCGTAGCATCTCTCCACTTCGCGTGCCACTCGCTGCGGGTAGCCTGGGTCGTTTACGTTGTCGGTATCGAGCGAGCACCAGAGTTGGAAGCGGTCCTTATGTTTCCCGAACAGTTCTACCTGCGAAGCGAAGCCCTCCCCAAAGGAGCCGGTGAAGACCACCGTGTATTCCACACCTACCTCATCCATGGTTCTTACCCAGGCATCCACGTCATCCTGCGTGATGATCCGGCTCATCCAGTTGTGCGTATGTGCGTCAATCACGGGGAAACGCGCCTTGGCAACCTCGGTCTTGGGCACCACCAGCGAAACCTCCGGCTTGTAATCCTTCAGCAGGATGGTGTCCATGGGTCCAGGCACAATGCGGATACCAAAGCGGGTCTCCGGTTCCGCGGCGGAATTCTGGGCAATCAACGAGACGTGAGCTACGAACAGGAGCAGCGTGGCGGCGATACAGAGCGGCAATCGTGGCATGCTAATTGAGTCCTCTTGATGACAAAGCGCCACCCTCCGGGCGCACACTTTGGTTTCCATAACGTATCACCAAAGCCCTAGGCAATGCCCGCATCCCCGCCAGCAACCACGGCTTCCGATCCGCCTTTGCGCCAAAGCCTCACTTTCGGTTATGGCAGCCAGCGAAGCCGCGCTGGTTATTGGGCAACTTAACCGGCCTTTATACAGGACAAATCTGTCCGAAAGTGGTAAATTATCGGTGTCGGCGCTCCGGCCCTGTCAAACACAGGGCCCCTGGCGGCATAAATTGGCGGATCAGGCCGTATGCGAACGGCTTGGATCCGTGAGCCCCAAGCGCGCCGGAGGGAGAGCAGCATGGCTACCACCAATCACGTCGCGGATACGCTCCGCACCCTTCCCGGAGATGAGGTTCGCCAGATCCTGTGGCGAACCACCGACCGCTACGACCTGCAGATGCTGGTGCAATCCGCGCGCGGCGTGGCGCGAGGCCCCGTGGCACGACTGGTTGCCAACGGCGCGCGCAACACTCACGAGTGGACGCCTGAGAAAAATTCTCTGCTTAAGGACTTTGACGCTGCTGGGATCACCGGAGTATTTCTTGATCCGGAGTACGGCGGCTACCTGGAGGGCCCGAAGAACCTCGCCATGGCCCTGGTGGCGTTTGAGCTGGCTTGGGTGGATGGTGGCGCGGCTACAGGCAGCCTGGCCAGCGGACTGGCGCTGGCTCCCATTCATGAACGCGGCACCGCTTCCCAGCGCGCGGAGTGGATGCAGCGCTGCTCGCCTACCTTGAACGAAACGCCTTCCCGCGGAGCCTTCTGCCTTACTGAGCCGCTTCCTTATGTAGGTGTGGAGACGGGGCTCCTTTCCGGCAAGGTGCGCATTGCGGACTGGAAAGACGGTGAGGAGCCGCTGATTGAGGTGGATAAGCGGGGACGCTTCATCACTAATATGGGCTTTGCCAACTTTGTTACGGCTGCCGTAGCCTCCGATGATCCGCGAATCAAAGGAAGTTGCATGGTGATCCTCGAGGAGAGCGATGAAGGCACCTTCGATCGCGGAGCGCCCACCAAGAAGATGGTGCACCAGCTTTCCTCCACCACAGACCCGGTGTTCAAGCTACGGGTACCAGCCAGCCGCATCATTGGTGGTTACACCGTGAAGGACGGCGTGATTGTTCCTAACTTCGACCATGGCGAAATCATCGAGGCCGTCTTCCGCCGCACCCGCGTGACGGTGGGCCTAATGACCGCGGCAAAGCTGCTTTCGGCAGTAGAGCCTCTGCTCCGCTACCATCGCGACCGCTTCCGGGGAGGGGAAACCACGCCTCCGGGTACGCCGCGCTACGAACTCGGCCTGCAGCAGAAGGAAGACGTGTTGCATCGCGTCCTGGAAGTGTGGGCAACCGGGGAAGCCGCAGCCTCGCTGGGCTTCGCGGCGGCCAGGCTCTTCGATGAACTGGACCCGCTTGAGAGAGAACGCGATACAGCGCTTGCCGCGCAAGGCATTGGCAAAGGAATGGCAACCCTGAAGGCCATGCGCAAGCTCGAAGGAGATGCCATCGAACTGCTGCGGCAGGAATCGATGCCGGCGGAACAGCGGGATCTTGACCGTCTCGAGGTGCTGCGCGCCAATCCGCTGCTCCGCTATCTCCTGTTGGATAGTGTGGCGAACGTGCTCTGCCCGGCAACGAAACTCTGGAATACAGGACACGGCGCTAATGAACTACGCGAAGCGGTAAGTCTGATGGGTGGCTATGGCATTACCGAGGACTGCCCCGGCTTCCTCCTGCAGAAGTGGACCGACGCCCAGCTTGAGGCCACCTATGAGGGACCGGAAGCGGTTCAGCGGCGGCAACTTTCCATCACTATGACCAACGAAGTCTTCCTGGCACAGTTCCGCCAGTGGATCGTTGACCTCCGGCGGATTGCGGCAGACCGCCCGGATACAGGGGCCTGCGCTCTTGCCACCGGGATGGAACTCTGGCTGTGGAGCATCCGGCATCTGATGAAGTCCAAGGATGCTGAGGGAACCAATCTGTACCAGAGCGCGAGACAGGGTGTCTCGTTCCCGATGGCCGATGCCCTCTGCTGGCTGATGAGCGCGCGCCAGTTGATTCTGGACATCTGCGAGCTTGCCGAAAAGGGCGAGGAAAATCCCGCCATTGCGGATGGCTTTGCGGGATTGAAGCAGTTCTATCTGGACCTGTCCGCGATGCAGAGCGCTCGCGCGGCGGGGGAAGTGGGCCGCATTACCGCGGAACTTGTGTTCGGGTACAACCGGCATCCGCGCTGGGACGACGACGTACACAACTGCTATGGACGCGTGGAATTGATTGCGCTGGAAGGCATTATGCCCGGTGTGGGTGCGATGGCCACCGATGTGATTGAAGAAGATGGGTCGCACCCCCACAAGGCTGGCGCTTGTGTCAGCTTCAAGGGCTTCGAACAATTCCGCACGCTGCGAAATAAGCTGGATGGCTGCATCACTGGCTCGCAACTGGCCAAGGACCGTGCCGCGCGCAGTCTGGTATCGGTAATGATTCCCGCGGCGCTGGATTACCCGGCGTAAGCCACGGAGGGCGAAACCATGGAGGAGCAAGCGACCGAACGGGCAAGGATGGATGTAGATGTCGTCTGCGTGGGCTTTGGCCCCGCTGTGGGTGGGTTCCTCTCCACCATCTCCAGCGAGATCCCGCTGGAGGATGGCCGGTTCCCGCAGGTGCTCTGTTACGAACGGGCAGACGATATCGCCTTCGGCGTCTCAGGAGTGGTTACCAAGGCGCGCGGCATCCGGATCTCATTTCCTGACCTGAAACCGGCAGATATCCCCATGGCCACGCCTGTGACCGGCGAGAAGGTCTATTATCTGCTGGACCCCGTGGGGGCGAGCCGGCGTTCTGCCTCCCTGCGCGCCGCGGATGCCGCCCTTCGGGTTTCTGGAAGCATACAGGATGACGCCTTCGAGTTGCCCTATATTCCGCCTTTTCTTGAAAAGCACGGCGGGATGGTGATGTCCATTGGCCAGTTCAACCAGTGGGTGGGACAACAGGTAATGATGACGGGCGCAGCACAGGTGTGGCCGGGGACGCCCGTGGCCGCGGCACTGGTTGAGGGTGATGCGGTGTGTGGGGTGCAA
>CAZUAX010000004.1:45498-73544 GCA_964618435.1 uncultured Solibacteraceae bacterium | reverse complement strand
AGACGTGCACCCTGGCCTCGGCTTCCAGTTCAGGAAGGGCCGTGTAGGTGGAGACAGGAATCGTGAGCGCATAGCCCACACCGCTACACTCCAACACGGCGCTGTTGGGGTGCTTTTCCAGAAGAATGCCACGAAGGTGCGCGATCATGTAGGAAGCTTCTCGCCCTTTCTGAATGCGGGTGGAACCTTCATTGTATGGCGCGCCGACGTTTCTTTGTGGATCACATTCACCACCGCCAGGCCATTGTGTCTGGTGAGGAGGCACTGCATTTGCGGCAGGTACTGCGCGTAGAGCGTGGCCAGCGCTATGAGCTCTCCGATGGAACTTGCGTCTATCTGGCGGAGGTTGTCGATTTCCGTAAGGATACGGTTACGTTTGAAATCCTCGAAGAGATTCCACAACCGCCTGACTTGCTCCGAGTGCGGCTTTGTGTAGCAATCATTAAGTTTGATCGTCTGGAACTGCTCATCGAGAAGGCCACTGAGCTGGGTGCGTCGCAGGTTGTACCGTTCGCCGCCATTCGAAGTGAACGGGGGCTGGAGAAAGCGGTAGCGAAGCGAAGGGAGCGGTGGCAGCGGATTGCGATGGAGGCGGCCAAGCAGTGCCATCGCGTACATCCTCCGGACATTTGCGAGCTAACCACCTGGCGCGATGTCCTTAGTTCCGCCAGCGGATTGCGCTATTTCCTTGACGAGGATGGTGGAGAGCCCATGCTGGCCGCGTTACCGCGTCTGACGAAACGAACTCCTGGCACCGAAGTTACCCTGCTCATTGGACCAGAAGGAGGCTGGGACCCGCGCGAGCGCGATCAGGCGATCGCCGCTGGGTTCGTTTCGTTGTCGCTGGGCCGCCGCATCCTGCGGGCCGAGACCGCTGCCATCGCGGCACTCAGTGGATTGCAACTCTCTTGGGAAGAAGCAGTTAGCGGGATTGACCCTACCGTCCTCCCGCCAGCAGAGGCTTAAGCGCGGTGTACACGTTCTGGGCCACAAGTTTGTTGCCTGCCGGCCGGGGATGGATTCCATCCTCTTGCATGAGCTCCTCGGTGTCGGCGTTCAGCGCGACTCCTTCCAGAAGAAACGGCAGCAACGTGAGCTGATGCTTTGCCGCGAGGTCTGTGTAGACCTTCTCAAAATCACCGATATAGTCAGGACCGTAATTCCTAGGCAGCGTGATCCCCGCCAGTAGGACCTTGGCACCACCTTGCTTCAGACCAACGATGATCGCGTCGAGGTTATCCCGGGTCTGGTTGAGAGTTAGGCCGCGCAAGCCGTCATTTCCTCCCAGTTCCAGCACGACAATCGCTGGTTTCATCGCCACCACATTCGGCATCCTGGTGAGGCCGCCTGCCGTGGTGTCGCCACTGATGCCCGCATTCACGACACGGAAGGAATTGCCGTTGGCGTCCAGGAGGGTTTGCAGGTACGCGGGATAGCTATTTACGAGATCCACCCCATATCCCGCGGTAAGACTGTCACCAAATGCAACAAGAACGGGTCGACCATCGTCTTCATTAATGAGCGTGGCGCCTGGCTCTACTTTCGCCTCCTGCTCCTCGGGTTGAGCGGGTGTCACGCTCGCACCTTCTGGCGCCTTTGGCTTTGTTGCCTCTTTTCCACAGCTAAGCAGAAATAGCATCATCAGTACACTGAGGATGTAAGCCATTGCGACGTGGCTGCGCCTCGTCTCGCCTGAGTCGCCCAGAGAGGAAGAAAAGTACAGCATGGCGGAATCTCCCGTAATAGTTGTGGAACGCGTCACTAAAACCATCGTAAACGGCGCTCACCGGGTGGAGATCCTTCGTGGCATCGATTTTGCGGTACCACGAGGACAATTCGTCGCTTTGATGGGAGCGTCGGGGAGTGGCAAAAGCACCCTGCTTGGGCTCCTCGCTGGCCTGGACGCAGTAAGTTCTGGGGCTATCCGCTTGGATGGCGTGGATATCACCGGTCTTGCCGAGGATGATCTCGCTGTGATTCGTAGCCGCAAAATTGGCTTTGTTTTTCAATCCTTTAATCTTATTCCGACGTTGACCGCGGAGGAGAATGTACTGCTGCCCTTCGAACTCTCGGGGGTAAAGGGCGACGGCGAGGCAAAGGCACGCACCTTACTGGAGGAAGTGGGCCTTAGCCACCGCCGTCACCATTATCCCGTCCAGCTTTCAGGAGGAGAGCAGCAGCGCGTGGCGCTCGCACGAGCCTTCATCACCAGCCCATCCATGCTTCTTGCCGACGAACCCACCGGAAACCTCGATTCAGCGAATGGCCAGCATATCCTGGAACTCCTCATCCAAATCAACCGCCGAAAGGGAACCACCCTGGTAATGGTGACTCATGACTCCGCCCTCGCCGCCTACGCGGATCGGCGGATTGTACTGCGTGACGGCGAAGTGATTGCCGACGAGTTGCAGACGCCACTTACCCTGGCCATGGAGGCTGCGCAGTGAGCGGCATCGCGTCGGAGCCGGTACCTCCTGGAGAGGGTGCGGGAGGCACCCAGCCAACTGGATCTGGCCGTCTCCCCTGGAGCCTTGCGGCTCGCATTGCCTGGCGTGAATCCAGAGCTTCGCTTGGCCGCTTTGCGTTTATCATCGCCGCCGTAGCCGTAGGCGTGGCTGCCCTTGTGGGGGTGCGCGGGTTTAGCATTCTGTTCCGGGACGTGCTACTCAAAGAAGCTCGCACACTGATGGCTGCGGACCTCAGCGTTCGCGACTTCCGCCTGCCAACTGAGGGCCAGTGGGCGTTGGTAAAGGAACTTGAAGAGCAAGGAGTGCGCCAAACCTGGGTTACGGAATCCGTATCGATGCTGTCCGCCGGACCCGACACGGTCCCGCTGCTTGTCTCCGTAAAGGCCATCGAACCAGAGCTTTACCCTTTTTATGGTGAGTTTCGCGCGAGCGTCCCAGGCCCTCTGTCCGCGCTTCTGCAGCCGGATACTGTTTTGGTTGCGCCCGATCTCCTGATCCGCTTCAACCTGGAACCCGGAGATTCCCTGCGTCTCGGGGCTGCGACATTTAATGTGGCGGGTACCGTGGAGAATGAACCGGACCGGATGACCGGTAGCCTGAATGCGGGCCCACGCGTAATGCTCAGCCGGGCTGGCTTGGACCGAACCGGGTTGATCACCGAAGGAAGCCGGGCGGCACAGCGGCTTCTGTTTCGCTTTCCTGACACAGCCCCAGGTACTCCTACAGTTGACGTACAACAGGTTCGCGACCGGCTCAAGGAAGGCTTCCCAACCGCCATGATCTCTGATTACCGGCAGGTTCATCCGGCAATCAATCGAGGTTTGGAGAGCGCCACCACCTTCCTGAGTCTGGTGAGCCTCATCGCGCTGATCGTGGGCTCGCTTGGAGTTGGCATGGCCATGCAAGCTCACCTCCAGCAGAAGCTTGACTCTATTGCCATCATGAAGGCCATAGGCGCACGATCCAGCCATATCCTTCGGATTTACGGGATTCAAACCCTGATGCTGGGGGCGACGGGAGCCATTGTAGGGGTGCTCGCTGGGACGCTGGTGCAACGAAGTTTTCCACTCCTTCTGGAGCGCTATTTTCCAGTAGCGGCCAGTATTGGTTGGGAGCCTTGGTCAGCGCTTCAGGGCATTGGGGTGGGCATCCTCAGCACTCTTCTGTTCACTCTGCCGACTCTTCTCGACATTCGTAGTGTTAAACCGAACCTGATCCTAAGGCGGGAGATGTCGGAAATCCAGAGCGGCTGGCGAAAATGGCTAAAGGATTCGCGTACCGCCATTCTGACGGGCGCTGTCCTTGTTGCCGGAATTGGGGGCATCGCATCCTGGCTGAGCAATTCCATGCGGCTCGGCGCTTACTTCGTAGGTGCCATCATGGCCAGCCTGCTGTTGTTGAACCTCACGGGGTGGCTACTGCTACGCGCACTTCGTTTCGTTATCGAGCGCAAATCACTGAAGATCCCATCGTCACTTCGCCATGGCATGGGGAATCTTTACCGACCTGGAAACCATGCGCGCGCTGCCCTGGTTGCTCTGGGAGTGGGTGTTACTTTCACCCTGACGGTCTATCTGGTTCAGGGGTCCATGCTCCAAAGTCTGGTAGCGAGCGCTCCACCTACTCTCCCCAACGTATTCTTCATCAACGTGCAGCCACAGCAGCAGGCACCGCTGCTTGAAATCATTCGAAGCCAGCCGGGGTTGTTGGGTGAACCGGTTATCCAAAGTTCGGTGTCGATGCGGCTTGATAAAGTGGGCGATCGCCGCATGGATGACTTCAAGCTGGAAGGCTTTGACCGGCGCTTTCTGAGAGAACGCAACACCCGGGAGGCGGCGGATCCACCTGAAGGAACTACGATCGTAGAGGGTTCTTGGTGGAACCTTCCCCCTGCCTCAGGGCAGACGGGTTTTGTCTCGGTGGCTGAGGATGCAGCGAAGGCGCTTCAGATCGAGTTGGGCATGCCCATCCGCTGGGTAGCGGCGGGCCAGCCTGTGGAAGCCACGGTGTTGGCGATTCATAAGATTGACGAAGCACGCATGGACGCGGGCTTCGATTTTCTGTTCTCGCCAGGAGCGCTGCAAGCCCTCCCCACCATCTACTTTGGTGCAGTAAGGATGAGTCCCGCCGAGGTACCTGGACTGCAACGGGCCACCTATCGCGCATTTCCCAGCATCACCGTCATCAACATCGCCGACGTCCTGGCTATTGTGCAGGAGGTACTGGACCAGGTGACGATGTTTGTTGAATTCATATCTCTGTTCGCAATCCTGGCGGGCGTGATCATCCTGTCGTCGAGTGTTGCCGGCACACGTCTGCGCCGCACAAGGGAAGTAGCGATTCTGAAGACGCTTGGCGCAACACGTCGCCGACTCGGCATGATTTTCTCGGTGGAATTCACGCTGCTTGGGTTGGTGGCAGGGCTAATGGGCGCCATCCTGGCCAGTGCGTTTTCGGCACTCCTGCTCACCCGATTCTTTGAAGCAGACTACAAGATCGCCTGGATTCCAGTGCTGGTCTGTGTTTTTTCTACTGTTATAGTAGCCAATCTGGCCGGGTGGCTTGCCAGTGCTCGAATCCTGGACCAGAAGCCGCTAATTGTCCTGCGAGGGGACTGAGCTTGATGCAAGGTTTGTGGCACTCTCGCGGCGCACTGCATCAAGGACCCCGTTGATAAAGGGTACTGAGCTTTCGCCGGAGAATCTGCGAGCCAATTCGATGGCCTGATCAATCACCACTGGCGCCGGCGTACCGATATACAGCATTTCGTAGATTGCCATTCGCAGGATATTTCGGTCGACGAATGGCATACGCTCAATCCGCCAATTCACGGAGTGGCGGCGGATTAGTTCATCGATGTCTTCGCGGAACTGTGCCGTGCCAGCCACCAAATCTTCCATCAGGGAATCTTGGGGAATGGTCTCTTCCCCTTCCTCCAGGTACAGGGAGCCATAGTAGGCTTCAAGTCCTTCTGAAGGGCCGTGTTCGCGCAGGTCACATTGAAACAGAACCTGAAGCGCACGTTGGCGGGATTTGTATCTGGCAGGCATGTATCTCCGGCTACTCCGTTCGCAGTTTCCGCAGCAGGTCCGCCATCTCAATGGCCGTCATCGCCGCTTCGAATCCTTTATTCCCGCTCTTGGCCCCCGCGCGGTCCAGTGCTTGTTCCAAGGAATCACACGTAAGAATTCCAAACGCCGCCGGGATTTCCGCCTCCAGCGCAGCCATCGCGATGCCCTTTGCCGCTTCCGACGCTACATAGTCGAAATGGGGCGTATCGCCGCGAATCACTGCGCCCAGGCAAATGATGGCATCGTAGGACTTGCGCGCTGCCAGTGCTTTCACCACCAGAGGCTGCTCCCAGCTGCCCGGGACCCGAACGACATGAACCTCGTCAGGGTTTCCACCTGTCCGAGCGATTGCATCAAGGGACCCGCCCAGCAATCGTTCCGTCACCAAACTGTTGAAACGGCTCACCACAATCGCGAAACGAAGCCCCTGGGCAGTCAATTGCCCTTCAAATGTTCGCTGAGGCATAGCAAAGTTCCCTTCCCGAAGGATGCGTCATTTCCTGGATCCATGCCATCGGAGTATTTAGAGGAGACAAGTGTTTCATCGGCATAGCACCCGGTTTCCGGCGGCTAATTAGAGTCGCTATGGGATACTAAAGACAGGTTCTTCCTCAACCGATTCCATGGATCCACGCTACATCCGTAACTTCTCTATCATCGCGCATATCGACCACGGCAAGAGCACGCTGGCTGATCGCTTGCTGGAAACGACCGGCGCCCTTTCAGACCGGGAGATGATGGAGCAGGTCCTCGACTCCATGGACCTGGAGCGCGAACGAGGAATTACCATCAAGGCGCATTCGGTTCGGTTGGACTACCGCGCCAAAGACGGCCACCTTTATCAGCTAAACCTGATTGACACCCCAGGGCACGTGGATTTCAGTTACGAGGTGTCCCGCAGCTTGCAAGCGTGCGAGGGTGCGCTTCTGGTTGTGGACGCATCACAGGGGGTGGAAGCGCAGACACTCGCCAACACCTACCTTGCACTGGAAAATAATCTGGAATTGATTCCGGTCCTGAACAAGATTGACCTACCCGCCGCGGAACCAGATCGAATTCTCGACCAGATTGAGCAGATGATTGGCCTGGACCGGAACGATGCTGTTCTGGCAAGTGCCAAAACAGGATTGGGTATCGACGCTATCCTGGAGGCAATTGTCGAAAAGGTCCCCCCACCGAAGGGTGACCCGGACGCGCCTTTACGCGCTTTGATCTTCGACTCGTGGTTTGACCCTTACCGCGGCGTGATTGTCCTGATGCGGGTTATTGACGGTCGCATCCGCGTCCGGCAGCGAATCCGTTTGATGGCTGCGGGGAAAACCTTTGAAGTGGACGGCTTGGGTTACCAGTCCCCGAAACCCATTCCTTGCGACGAGCTTAGCGCCGGCGAGGTAGGTTTCCTCTTCGCCAACATCAAGAACGTAGCCGACGCCCAGACCGGGGACACTATCACGTTGGAGCAAGGGGGCGCCAGCCAGGCGCTTCCCGGATTCCAGGAGTCAAAGCCTATGGTATTCGCCGGGCTTTACCCGGTGGAGAGCCACGCGCACGGTGAGTTACGGGATGCCCTGGAAAAGCTTCGGCTGAACGACAGTTCGCTGAACTTTGAGCCGGAAAGTTCCGTTGCCCTGGGGTTTGGTTTTCGCTGCGGCTTCCTGGGACTTCTGCACATGGAGATTGTCCAGGAGCGGCTTGAGCGTGAGTTCGACATCGACCTCATTACCACTGCCCCCGGAGTGCGCTATCGCGTGAAGTTAAAGAGTGGTGAGGAGCTTGAGGTAGACAACCCCACCAGATTGCCTAACCCCGCTGGAATCGACTTTATCGAAGAGCCAGTGATTGAAGCCACGGTCATCACCCGCGAGGAGTATGTGGGAGAAATCCTGAACCTGCTTCAAGAAAAGCGCGGCGTTCAGAAGAAATTCGACTACATTGGTAGTGGCCGAGTGATGCTTGTCTACGAAATGCCGCTCAATGAAATTGTTCTGGATTTCTACGATCGGCTGAAATCCTGCTCCCGCGGCTATGCTTCCCTGGATTATCATTTCGCGGGCCATCGCGTTTCCCCGATGGTGAAGCTCGACATCCTGGTGGCCGGGGAGCCTGTCGATGCCCTCTCAATCATCGTGCATCGTGACTTTGCCTATGAGCGTGGCAAGGCCCTGGTGGAACGTCTTCGCAAGCTGATTCCCCGGCAGATGTTTGAAGTCGCGCTCCAGGCGGCGATTGGTGGCAAGATCGTTTCCCGCGAGACTATTCCCGCGATCCGAAAGAACGTCCTGGCCAAGTGCTATGGCGGCGACATCTCTCGAAAGCGCAAGCTGCTCGAAAAGCAAAAAGAGGGCAAGAAGCGCATGAAGCGTGTGGGAAGCGTGGAGATTCCCCAGGAAGCCTTCCTTGCCGTGCTTAAGGTTGGTGGCGACGACAATTGACGTAAACGGGCGACTCGAAGATCACAGATTTCCCTCACCCTTTGCCCGCGGGTGCGCTTTGTCGTAGACGGACATCAGATCAGTGAGACTCACCTGCGTGTACTTCTGCGTGGTGGAAAGTTGGGCGTGTCCCAGCAACTCCTGAATGGAACGCAGGTCTGCACCTTCCCTGAGGAGATGGGTAGCATAGGCATGCCTCAGAGTATGCGGATGTAAGCCCTGTAAACTGGATAGCGCTTCCGCATAAGAAGTAAGCACCCGCCTTACACTACGATCCGAAAGTATTTTCCCCGTCGGAGTGAGGAAAACACTGTCTACAGTTCCCTGAACTGGGCGTGTATCGATACATCTGCGAAGCGCATTCATCACCTTCTCGGTGCAGGGAACCAGCCTCTCCTTGCGGCCTTTTCCTCGAATGAGTAGGGTACGGTCAGCCCAGTGAATATCCTGCAACTTCAAGCCAACCAACTCAGACACCCGCAGGCCACACCCGTAAAGCAGCTCAAAAATGGCAACATCGCGCACCAGCGTCTCCCGGCTCGTGGTACCTTCCCCCACCCGATCCAATAGCGTATTCACGCTTTCTGCGGAGGGAACAACCGGGAGCGTTTTGGGGAGTTTCGGAAGGGCAAGCAGGCGAGCAACATCCTGTGCAACCACACCCTCGCGAAGAAGAAACTTCCAGAGTGCGCGAAGAGCAGCGATCTTGCGCCTTAGGGAAACGCTGGCCTTTCCCTGGTGGAACAGGTTGGCTACCCATTCCCGTAATGTGAGCAGGTCAATCTCCTCCACTTTGGGCGTCGTTGCCCCTGGGGGAGTCAGGAATTCGACAAACTGGGTGAGGTCAGAAACATAGGCGCGGATGGTCTGCTGGCTCGCATCCTGGCGGTAAAGGTGAGCAACAAATGTCTTGATCGCGGTTTGAAGTTCCATGGCGGCCAGTCCCTCATCCACCGCGCAGCCAGATAGCGAGTAATCCGTCAACTGGCCGGAGGAAAGTAAGACTGGTATGTGCTAAATGACTGCTGGATGAAATCAGTCCCCTTCGCCAGCGCGGCGTCTGCCCCATCCGGGCCAACGGGAACCACCACGCGCACCAAAGCAGTATCGGTCCGGTTGTGACGGATGGCATCCGTCACCAGATAGATCTTTGCCCAATACTCGCTGGCCACTACGCGGCTCATTGACTGGTACCAGTAAAGGACCAGACTGGCGTTATCACCCTTTGTCACCAGATATTTGTTCACTCGGATGGTCCGGTCCATCTCAGGAATGACTATGTCGACTTCGCCCGATTCGGATGGCGTCCAACCTCCCCCGGGGAGGCAGTTTTTCGGCGAATGGGGTGTCTGGCCGGTTCTTTGTGTCTTGAAGTAGGCAATGAAGAGGCTGAGGTACCCGTTTCCGTTGGAGTAATAGCGAGTAATCGCTTCGTCCGCCCGCAGCACATCCAGTACTTCTTTCTCGATTACCCCTTCCTGTAGAAGTTTCCAGCCAGGAAAGGTGGTGGGAATTTCCTTCAAGGAAGGGACGTCGGGCACGTTCTCTTCCCGGGAGTAGCCCTGCATCAGCGCAAGCTGGGTGCCCAGTATGATTGTCAGCGCAATCGAATACTTGTTCTGAAAGAGCCTACGAAACCGTGCGATTACGTCCATCCAGACGACCCCCGATCCATTCAAAAATCCGATGCGCCACAATCAGCAGCACAAAACCAACCACGAACAGGACCCATCCAGAGGCTGTGTGATAAAAGCCGGTAGCATACTCAGGATCAATTTCACTCAGAATGCCGGTAAATGTCACCCGCCCTGCGTTTGCACTTATCGCAATCGGTACAGTGGACAGGAACAGGGCTACGCGAATCCAAATCTTGTTGGCAAAGAAGTGCCCGTAGATTAGAGACAGGAAGGTGAGTGCAAGCAGGGAACGAATTCCACTGCAGGCCTCCACCACCTGCAGTCGCTGGCTTGCCAGTTCCAGAACGTTTCCTTCACGCAAGACCGGATAGCCAAGCATTGAAAGCACGGTCTCAGCCACCGAAGTCGCGAACAACTGCAAGGGAAAGGTGATCTGGTTGTAGATGATGGAAGGGATGGGAACCATCAGGAACAAGATGGAGAGGGGGAACACGAGTGCGCGAATGAGCGGCCAACCGCCCAGCAGCAGCACCATTCCCCAGATGGCAATAATGAAGGCGGTGCGAGCAAGAAACAGCTCCACACCCAATGTCGCTACCAGCAGTTGGACGCCGGAGTATGCTACGACAAGCAGGCCAAGCCAATTCGGGCGAAGCTCCAGAGCGGCGAGTTCTGCCCGCTTCTGCCAGACAATATAGGCGGCGATGATAGGGACAAAAAAGCCATGGCTCATGTCCTCATCCGCTTCCCAATGAGCGACTAGACGCACGAGCACCGGCAGGTAAAGTAACGCCGCCAAGGCGCCAAACCACAGCAAAGCAGCCCAATTCCAGTTTTTCTCTGGGAGGGCCTGAGCATGGGCGGCGGGAATGATTTCGTCAGTTTTCGTGCTCATGGCGCGAAACGACCGCTCCCGACTCAGCAGAGGAGTGGCGGTAGAGAAACAGGTTTCCGTCTTCCTTCAGGATAAACTATCTGTATCTGTGTTCAAGTGGCTGAAATTCTTGATGGTCCTGTGTGCTACTGGTACTTTTTGCCTGGCGCAAGAGAACATCATGCCCTTGGCCGAAGTCCGAGCGGGAATGGTGGGCACGGGACGGACTGTATTTTCAGGCACTACCATTGAGAACTTTTCCGTAGAAATCCTGGGCGTAATCTCGAATTCAGCCCCTGGCCAATCGATCATCCTGGCAAAACTAAGTGGCGGTCCACTTGCGGAAACCGGCGTGATCCAGGGCATGAGCGGCAGCCCTGTGTATGTGGATGGCAGGCTGATGGGCGCGATTGCGTTGGGCTTTCCGATGGCCAAGGCAGCAATCTGTGGGATTCGGCCCATTGGGGAGATGCTGGAGGTGAACCCCTCGAACTCCTTGAATCTCGAGCAGCGGGCGAGGCTGGTAGACCCGCGTTTGCCCGGGGCACCTCTAGGCCGCGTGCTGCCAGGAGACGCCGGTGTCGACCATGTATTCTCCGCGCCCGTTGGGGTGCTGGCCGGCAACATGGCAATGGAACCCATCCGTACCCCTTTGCAGCTATCCGGCTTCAGCACGGGCACACTGGCCCAGTTTGCCCCCATGGCGGAACGGCTGGGCTTTGCTCTCTCACAGGGATTTTCTGGTGCGGGGGCTGGTGCGCCAGCAGAAGGTTCTGCGGGTATGCAGGCCGCGTCCAGGGGTACCGGAGCAAATACGGTCCAGGAGACCGTGGAACCCGGCTCCATGATCAGCGTCCAGTTGATGCGCGGCCACATGCAGGTGGCGGCGGATGGCACCGTTACGCATGTGGACGGCGATCAGCTTTATGCCTTCGGCCATCGCTTCCTGGCGGTTGGATCCACAGAACTTCCCTTCGCCCGCAGCGAAGTGATTACCGTGCTGCCGAACCTCACCACTTCGTTCAAAATCACTCGATCCGGGGAGCTCTTAGGCGTCATCCGCCAGGATCGTTCGGTTGCCATTAGTGGACAGTTGGGAGCCACGGCAAGCATGGCCCCTCTGCGCGTTGCGCTCTCCCGTGAGGATGGCACAGGCCGCCGCGTGGTGGAGAGAGCCTACGATATGGAAATGGTGCGTGACCCTTTCCTGGCACCGCTGCTGCTACAGATGGCTGTGTTCTCTGCAGTGGATGCCACCGAACGTTCCGTGGGAGCGGCAACCCTGAGTGTGGATGCCACCCTGCGCTTTCAGAATGGAATCCCGCCACTGCGGATTCGCAACCTGCATGCTGGCGGGGCGATGGTGGGCTTGCTGGGCGCGCTGGGAGTTTCCATTCCCGCCGGATATGCCCTACAGTCAGGCTTCTCTGAGCTCACCCTGGCTGGAGCGGAGATCAACCTAACGCTGCACGAGCAACGGCAGGAGCTACGCCTGGAGCAGATGTGGAGCTCTTCCAAGGATGCGAGCCCCGGCCAGGAAGTGGAAATCCACACAGTCCTGCTGGATTCCAACGGAGCCGAGCAGCGCCGTAGCTTCCTCTACCGGATCCCCCGCGGCGCGCCCGCCGGCCCCCTCTATTTCAGCGCGGCGGACGCCAGCACATTAAATCTGCTGGAGTTCCCTCGCTTCAGTTCACTTACGCCGCGCAGTCCGCAGCAGCTGCTCTCCCTTATCAACGGGCTTCGGACAAATGACCGCCTCTATTTGCGTGTGTGGCGACAGGAGCCCACTTATTCCATTCAGGGAGCGGACCTACCCTCACCCCCGCCCTCCGCCGCACTCATTCTGGATCGTTCTACCGACGTGAAGGGCGGGCGCAGCGCGATTCAGAATGCGGCAATTGCGGAACTCTCGGAGGAGTTCGGCAATCACGCGGTGACGGGCGCCAAGACAATTAAGTTGGAAGTGAAGGCAAATTGACAAATGAAACGCCGTAACGTGACGCTCCCTTCCTTCCGCGCCTGCATCCACCTGCTGTGCCTGATGGGGCTGGCAGTGGGCATGATTTCTCCCGCAGCTAAGGCTTCCCAAACGACAACTTGGGAGATGGCGGGCGCCGCCGACTTCCTGAAGGGTACGATGCGCGGGGTGGCTGTGTCCTGGGATGGCCTGCTCCGTCCGGGGCTTCGCCGTGTGGAGGTAGCTTCGCCGGAACAACCCGTGATCTGGAGCGCCTTGCGCGCACCGGATGGGACGGTATACCTGGGCACGGGATACCGAGGATCTGTGTATGCCCTGCGGCCTTCAGGCGTTTTGGAATTGGTGTGGACCGCGCCGGAACCGGCTGTCTTCGCACTCGCCATGGACGCAAGCGGGGCTCTCTTGGCGGCCACTTCACCGCAAGGGAAGATCTACCGTATTCAAGGAGGTACCGCCACAGAGTATTTCAACCCCCAGGCATCCTTCATCTGGTCGCTGGCCATGCATTCCTCAGGGGTGCTTTACGCCGGTACGGGTCCTGAAGGTTTGGTCTATGCAATTCGCTCGCAAGGCCAGGGGGAGGTTCACTACAACAGCGGACAGGCGCACGTCACCAGCCTCGCGTTGGATGCGAAGGGCGATTTGCTTGCCGGGTCGGAGCCCAACGGATTGCTTTACCGGATTACCTCCAAGGACCGGGCCTTTGTGCTCCACGATGCGCCTCTGCCGGAGATCCGGGCGATTGTACCGGGTCCGGGTGGAGACATATTCGTGGCCGCGATGGGCGGCTCAGTGGCGCGCAGGCAGCAGATACCGCAAGCTACGACGCCTGCTGTGGACACGACCGCACCCACCATCAGTGCAACGGTAACGGTTACCGCTGCAACCGAAGGTTTGCAGCAGGCGGTACAGTTGCCACAGTCGACTGCTGACCCGACAGCGGTGACCGCTCCTCCGTTAAGTGCAACCAGCGCGCTTTATGAGATGGCTGGGGTAGAGAAATCTGCCGTCTATCGGATTGCACCCGACAACACGGTCGAGACCCTGTGGAGCAGCAAGCAGGAAAACGTGTACGACCTTGCACTGGATGGGAATCGACTGCTTGTCGCCACCGATCGTGAGGGGCGTATCTATGAGCTCGACTTCCAAGGGCGCGCCTCCCTGCTCGCCCAGACCGAGCAGGGGCAAACGACACGATTGCTTGCGGAAACCAATCGATTTCTTGCTGCTACCGGGAACGAGGGCAAGCTGTTCCGTTTTGAACAGAACGGCACGTCCGACGCGGAGTATCTCTCTCCGGTCCATGATGCGCAAAAAGTGTCGCGCTGGGGCCAGGTTACCTGGCGGGACCGGGCGGCAGCGAACGGCAATGGTGGAATCGTGCTGCAAACACGTTCAGGCAACGCATTCCGTCCTGACGATACGTGGAGTGACTGGCAACCCCTGCGTGGGGAAACAGGAGCGTGGCACGTTAGCTCTCCGAATGCGCGCTATCTGCAGTGGAGAGTACAGTTCGGCGCGAACACTACCAACCCCGGATTGGAACGCGTTACCGTGGCCTACCTGCCGCAGAATGGCTCCCCAAAGGTGCGGTCAGTGAGCGTTGCCAGCCAGTTGAAGGCAGCAAGTGCGGGGGGGACCGCAGCAACACAGGCAGCAGCGGCAGCGGCTACCGCGGCCTACACCATCACGGTAAGCGCCAGCGGCGAAGACGATGCTTCCTCAGGCCCCGCGGGCAGCACAGTGGCCAGCACCAGCCGCCTAGTCGAACCGGTCGTTCAGGTTAGCTGGGAAGCCGAGGATCCGGATGGCGACACGATGCTGTACGAGATTGCCTATCGAGCGGAAGACGAGAGCACGTGGAAGGTAGTGGCAAAGGATGTGCGGGAAGCTACCCATGCCATCGACGGGAGCCGGTTTGCGGATGGACGCTACTACTTCCGGGTGACTGCCTCCGACGGGGCTGATAATCCGGCGGGCATGGCGCGGACCGACAGCCTGGTGGGCAGCCCAGCGGTGGTGGATCATGGATCCCCGCAGATCGCCGTGCTGAACCAGGAGCGGGCTGTGGACCATTGGCGTGTGCGGGTCCGGGTGCAGGATGCTGTCTCGATCATCCGGCGGATGGAAATGGCGGTGAATGCTCGTCCTTTCGTCATTGTCCTGCCGGAGGATGGCATCAGTGATGGCGTGTCGGAGGAATATCAGTTGATCGTGCCCGACGATGCAGCGCCAGAGGCAGAAAAGTCGCTGGTACTTCGCGCCACCGATGCCGCGGGCAATGTAGGCAACCTGCGCCTTGTTTTGCGGTCCCCTGGCGCTTGATTCGCCGTTGGCCAAGATGCGGTTTCGAGGCGGGTTCTCATGACATAATTCCCGTATGCGTTTTCCATCCTCCCTCGGCTTCCTGCTTTCTGTCGCCTTACTGTTCGCCACGAGTTCTTCGCTATTGGTGGCGCAGCCACGTGGTGGTAACCAACCGCCGTTTCTGCAGGAAGGTCGCCAGTTGATGCGCGATGGAAAACTGGAGGATGCGCTTGCGGTGTATCGGAAGGAACTGGCCGCGAATCCAGATTCTGTTGCCGCCCACAACGCAGCAGGGGTGGTGCTTGACCACCTCGGGCGTACGAATGAGGCCCGCACCCATTTCCAGCGAGTGATCGATCTGGCGCCCAACCCGCAGGCACGCTATGGCGCCTGGAGAGCAATGGCAATGTCGTATGCCTTTGACAACGACTGCGCCAATACCTGGGTCTACGAGGAGCTCGCCTACAAGTGGGACATTGAGCGAGGGGACTTCTATCAGCAAGGCGAGCGCACCAACGAAGCTGCCCGTGTCTGTATTGAGGCAGGAGATTTGGACACGGCAGAACGGCTTTACCGGCTCGGGACAGAAGTGGGCCTGAAGGAGCCGAACATCAAGCCTGAACGGGACGCTCTCTGGAAATTCCGATTGGAGCATGCCCTTGCCCGCCTGGCAGCCCGACGCGGGCAGCACGATCTAGCTAAGAAACACGTAGCCGCGGCGAAAGCCATCCTGGACGGGAACGCGGAAATGGCGAAGGACCAGGCCCAGTATTTTCCCTATCTGAGCGGCTACGTGGCGCTGTTTGCAGGGGATACCGCCACTGCCCTTGCGGAGCTTGGAAAGGCGAACCAGAACGATCCCTTCATTCAGTGTTTGATGGGCATGGCCTACGAGAAGCAAGGGAACCGCGTCATGGCAATGAGTTTTTACCGAAAGGCGGCGGCCACCACCAACCATAATCCACCGGCTGCATTTGCGAGGCCCTTTGCCACCAGGAAACTGGCTGGAAACTGAAAATGGGCTCAAGGCGCGGGAGCGTGGCAGGTTACTGCTCGTGATAAAACCACTGCGGCATATATCCGTTCACAAGGCCGACCGCCGACATCATCAGGGCGAAGCTGACATACGGATCCGGACTCATGAAAGTAGTAGGGCTTCCGAGTGCAATCGCAGCGGCAATCACCACCCCCGCAATCACCGCGCTTCGCAAGATGGCCATGGGGATAAGACCCTGCAAGACTTCTGCCCGTAGCCTCCCGGATCCCTCACTCTGCGCCATCTTTCGGCCTAGGCCACCAATCAGTGCAGTGATGATGCAGAGGATGCCCACATTGCTGTAGGTATAGGCTCCAGCGATCACGGCTGCATTCCACACTAAGGCGCCGATCCCGATGTCAGGTTGTTGGATTGCTTGAATGTACCGGTAAGCACCGAAATTGCAGCCTACATAGTAGAGTCCCAGCCAGGATGCAAACGCCACTCCCATGAGTATCGTCCGTTTTAGATGAGTAGCTTGGTCTCTTACGATGGGGCGAACACCCTGCAGACTCTCAGCGCGCAGACGATCAACAGTCTGTAGGAGCAAGACGGAAACGCCCAGGATGGAGAAGCCTGAAGCCACCCGTGCAAACCCACTGTCCGCCTGAAGTAGCCAGGCCACCAGAAAGACGTTGATCAAGAGATAGAGTATGGCTAGCGACTGCATGAACAGACGATCTTTCGCGGCAGTCTCGGTGCGGGTTTCTGCAGGCATACGGGGCCAAGTACCGCACTCACAATAATGCGAATGAAGCGTGAAGTGCAACTTTCCCCATTTTTGCGGCGGAGCGATTGGATTCACCCCGCCGCTGAAATTGGGTTGCTTCCGTAATTGGATTTGCAGGAAGGCCTAGCCAAGGACGGTTTGGATAGCCGCCTTGAACTTATTCATTTCCTCTTGCGTGCCAATGGATACGCGAACGTGGGTAGGCCAGGCTGGCCATGTGCGGCCAATCATCACGCCCTTTGCCACCATGGCCTCCCAAACTTCCCGCCCAGGACGGTTCGTCTCCAGCATGAACTTGCAGCTCTCTGATGGAACGAACTTGTAGCCCTTCTTGTGCATCCAGGCAAAAACGTCTTCACGAATGTTCTGGTTGATCATTCGCCGCTTGGCGATAAGGTCCTTTTCCTGAAGGCTGGCGAGCGCCGCTGCTGTACCTGTGACGGGCAGCATGCCTGCGCCAAAGTTATTTAGCTTTTCCAGTAAATCGGGCCTGCCAATCGCCAGACCGGCGCGAATTCCCGCCATACCGTAAAGTTTCGAGAAGGTCCGTAGGACAATCACGTCCTTGTCCTGAGCCACGTAGTCAGTACCCGGCGAATCCGTGGAGAAGTGGATGTAGGCTTCGTCAAGAAGCAGAATACTGCCTTTGGGCTTGTTGGCGATCACGTACTCAATGTCCGCGCGAGAAGTCATGGTTCCCGTGGGGTTGTTCGGATTGCAGATATAGATAATGCCGGCGTTGGGGTCTGCCTTCACCATTGCCTGCACATCGTGGCTGAAGTCCTTACGAAGCGGAATGCGGTGTACCTTGGCGCCGATGTATTCGGCAGCGCGGGCACCCGCCTCATAGCCCGGGTCGCCCATCACGAAGCTGCGCTCAGGTGATGTGAACGCTACCGTGGAACGGTAAAGGGGATCGCTGGATCCAGCGTATGGCGTAATGTAGTTTGGCTTCACCCCATCGATGCTGGCGGCCAGCTGGACGTACGCCCGCGTGTCGGCGGCGCCATACCGCCCGCCATTCTTCGCTACCGCATAGATAGCTTCCAGTGCCCTCTCAGAAGGACCCAGTGGATTTTCGTTTGAGCTGATGCGCACCGCACCTGGGGGCGGCTCTATCCGCGCTGCCCGCTGTGCCAGGGCGAACTCGTTATAAAACGGGAGCGACGCGCCAGCTGTCAATAAGGCGGCGACACGCCCGAAACTACGGCGGGAGTGCCCGCGCGCGGAAAGCTCTTCGCGCACAGTCTCCTTCATGGAAACAGAACTCATGGATGCCCCCAAAGGTTGGTTTTACTGGTGAAGATACGCTCTTGAAGGAGCGAAACGGCGCTCATGACAGGGAGCAGGAAGGATACAAGCCTGTCCCTTACTCTAATGCCGATCAGTGAACAGGTCTAATAATTATTGCTATTGGGATTCATCAAGTATTTTGATGATTTGAGCGGTTCATCTCCCCTCGGTTGGCCCAGGAGCCATGAGTTCCACCAATTAGTTGCGCGGCCCTGGCGAAACCTGCGATTCTGCCAGCAATGCGGAATAAGCAAATCGCCATGCGTGAGTCGATCATTCGCCAGATGACCATCCTGGCGCGCGAGCACGGAGCCATTAACCTTGCCCAAGGGTTTTCCGACGAAGATGCGGCACCAGAATTGAAGCAGCTCGCGATGGACGCAATCGCCCAGGAATGCCACCAGTACACCGACGTCAAGGGTGCGCCCTATTTGCGGCAAGCGCTGGCGGAAAAGCTTCGGCGCTACAACGGCATTGAAGCGGATCCGGACAAGCATATTGTGGTCACCTGCGGCGCTACCGAAGGCATGATGATCGCCTTTGAAACCCTGCTGGAGCCCGGCGATACCGTTCTTACGTTCGCCCCAATGTACGAGAACTACGTGCTCCAATCGGTGGCCACCCAGTTGAATGTGAAATCCATTGAACTGGAAGCGCCCGATTTCCGGTTCACGATGGAAACCCTTGAGGCGGCCCGGGATGAAAAGACGCAGGCGATCCTACTCTCGAACCCCTGGAACCCGATTGGGAAGGTATTTACCCGAGAAGAACTGCAGACCATCCTCGACTTCGCCATCAAGCACGACCTGTTTATCTTCAGCGACGAGACGTATGAGTATCTGCTTGCCCCTGGCTATCATCACGTGAGTATCGGCTCGCTGGCCGGGGCATCAGAACGCACGGTAACAATTATTTCCGCCGGGAAAACCTACTCGGTCACTGGTTGGAGGGTTGCCTATCTGGTGGCGCCGGAACCGTTTGCCGCGCGCCTGAACGTGATGCACGACTTCCACACGGTCACAGCGCCGCACCCCTTCCAGATAGCAGTAGCGAATGCCACCCGCCTTCCAGACAGTTACTACCAGGATCTGTCCGCTGAGTATTGGGCGCGCAAGCAGATTCTTTGCGATGCGCTCGCAAAAGCCGGGTTCACTTGGTATGAACCAGGCGGGGCTTATTTTCTGTGGTGCGAGTACAGCAAGCTGAGCAGTGAGCCGGATGTGGCCTTCGCCCGGCGTTTGCTGCTGGAAGGCGGCGTAGCAGGGGTGCCGGGTTCCGTGTTCTACGAACCAGGCAAAGACCGGTACACGATCCGCTTCACATACTCGAAATCACGCAAGACGATCGAGGCTGCATCCGAACGGCTGGCGAAACTGAATTTGAGCAGATAGTCCACCGAAGGGGCGCTTCAGTTCGCTTCCACGGTAACGGTAACGCGGGAGCGCACTTCAATTAAGCCCGGCTCCACGGGAGTTTGGGGTGCTTGCGCATCCGCCATAGCCATCCGGGCTTCCATCATCAAAGGTGCCATGGAGGGCACTTCCGCATCGGTCACGGAAACAACGCGCCTAACCCTTAGGCCCAGGGCCTTGGCCATGGCTCCGGCTTTTTCCCGAGCAGAGGACGTGGCCTTCACCAGCGCCGCAGTTTTCGCACCTTCCTCGTCCTTCACCGTGAAGCGCAATGCGCTTATGTTGTTTGCGCCGGAGCGCACAGCCGCATCGATCACCCGGCTCACGATCGTCAGGTCGTTGATGGTCACCTCAACGCTATTGCGGGCGATATATTGGGTCACCCGGTTGTTGTCCCGCGCATTGGTGTATTGCGGATTCACCCAGAAACCACTGGTTTTGTACTCTCCCCCAGTCCCTAAGGCCTGCTTCAAGGCGGAAAGCAGCTTTTCAGTTTCCTGGGCATTGCGGGCGCCTGCTTCCTGAGAAGTGGCGGACTGCGTAACCACTGCCATGCTGATTTGCGCCTGGTCTGGCTTCACCTGAACCACTGCCTCCGATGAGGCGGAGATGCGCGTACCTGTCGGCGTGGATTCCACGGTTTGTGCGGACGCGATGGCTGAGAAGCCCACGAAAGTAGCTACCGCTAGCATTCTGAGTATCGATGGCTGCATAAAGGTTATCCTCCCGGGAGCTAAGGCCTGCCCCCTATCCTGATTACAACCGATCCTGGGCACAAGACAAAGCGTTAAAGCAGGCTACTCTGGGGATTCCCGTGGCGTATCACTGGTTTCACTTCCCCTGCCCAGGACGGCGAGACGCGGATCGATAGCGCTGGATAATGGGCCACACGAGTGAAAAAACTGTGGCTGCAATCAGGAACGCGACAATTGGCCTCAAAAAAATCGAGGACCAGTCGCCCCGGCTCAAGATGAGCGCGCGCCTGAGGTTCGATTCCATCATGGGACCCAGAATGAGACCCAGCACAAGCGGACCAAGTGGAACTTCCACCCACCGGAAGAGTAGCCCCAGAAAACCGGCGGCCAGCATCACCCAAACATCCGTGACGGAGTTGGCCAAGGCGTAGCTGCCCACCACGGAAAGCAACAGAATCGCGGTCCAAAGCCAGGGCTTGGGGACCCGCAGTGCCGCGGCGAGCGGTCGTGCGGCTACAATTCCCAGCACGGAGATCAGGAGTGCTGCCAGCAGCATCAGCCCGATGATGGAGTACACCAGTGTCGCGTTATCGCGAAAGAGCAGCGGGCCGGGCTGTACGCCATGGATCAGAAGCGCTCCAATCAGGATGGCGGATGGAGCATCACCTGGAATTCCCAGCGTGAGCATGGTGGTCATGGCCCCGCCGATGGCCGAGTTACACGCCGTGGTACTAGCCGCCAAACCCTCTACAGATCCTTTTCCGAACTCCTCGGGCTTCCGCGAGAGGCGGCGCGTCTGCTCCCAGCAGATTACGGCGGCGATATCGCCCCCTGCCGCGGGGATCGCTCCCACCACCGTTCCCACCCCGGAGCCAATCGCACCGGGCAGCCACATCCGCTTCCACGCCGCAGCGGTCGGAAGAATACGGCCCAGCTTAAGTTTCGGAGTCTCCTGGCTGATGTTTGCCACTTCCGCTTTGCGCGTAAGCATTTGGTGAAATACCTCACCCACACCGAAAAGGCCAATCATCACCGGCACAAACGCAATGCCGTCAAAAAACTCTGCCTGTCCGAATGTGAAGCGTGCCACCGCCATCATGGGATCGAGACCAATCGTGCTGATTACAAGTCCCAACAGGCCGCTTAACATTCCCTTGGCCAGTTGGTTACCCGAAACACCGGCCATGAGGCTGATCCCAAAAAGGGCCAATGCGAAATACTCGGGAGGACCGAACCGTAAACTGAAGTTCGCAATCGGAAAAGCGGCAATAGCCAGGAACATGACGCTGGCCACTTGGCCGATAAACGCAAAGATAGAATTGATGCCCAAGGCCAAACCGGCCTCGCCACGCTGGGACAGCGGATACCCATCCCAGGATGCGGCAATCGAAGCCGGAGTACCTGGAATGTTGAGCAGGATCGCAGGGATGCCTCCTGCGGGAATCGCGCCACAGTAGATCCCCAAGAGCATCGCCATGCCTTCTTCGGCATTCAGCCAGAAAGTAATCGGCGTAAGGAGCGCAACCCCCATGGTGGCGGTGAGCCCCGGCAAGGCACCGAACAGCGCCCCCATCAGCAGCCCGCCCACAAGGTAGAGCAGCACCATTGGCTGGAGGATCGCCGAGAATCCGTTTCCGATTGCTTCCATAGGGTTTATCCGAGATCCACGCGCAGCCCCAGTTGGAAAATCGCGTACAACACGGCTGGAAGGAGGACGGAGCCAAGCCCAGTAGCCCACCAGCTCGCCCCGCTCAACCGCATCAGGAGAAGAATCAGTAAGGGTGTTCTTACAAGGAAGGGTAACCACTCCCAGCTAGCGACATAGAGAACCAGCACGGCTGCGGTTACAGCGGGTAGGAGCCACGAATGAGCTAGCGGGGCTGGGGTGAAATCCGGTTTGGGTACTGCGCGGCTTTCCCAACCTAGAAACAGAGCAAAGCAAAGTATCAGGATAGCCAGGACGAAAGGAAAGAATCCCGGACCCGGCAGGGCGCCGATTCCAGACGGAAGTTGCATGGATGCCACCAGCACAACGACACCAACCGCACCAAACGCGGCGGCGACCCAGCGATTAGGAGCGAAGGGCTGGCGAGCCTGGCTGTTCGCCGGACTGGGTAGCTCTTTGGAATGGCCGCTCATGCGCTCAACCCCAAAAGTCGTGGAACCCGCTCAGCGAAGAAATCAGCCTGCTTGCGAGCGAATGTTGAGAATTCAGGGGCATCCAGATAGACCGCCTCCATCGCCCGCTCGCGGCAGACTTCCTGGAATAGGTCACTCTCGAACGCGGCGCGGAAGGCTGGAGCTAGACGCTGCAGAGCCTCAGAGGGAATGCCACGTGGGGCAAAAAACCCACTCCACGCGATCGCCCCAAACGGCTGTCCCCGCTCTGCCACGCTGGGAACCTCAGCTAGCAGGGGGGTGCGTTCTGTGTCAAAAACCGCGAGCGCACGCAGGCTGCCCGCACGAATCTGGGGAAGGGCTTCGCCAACTCCCATCACGGCAAGGTCAATGTGGCCTCCCATCAGATTGGTGATGGAAGCAGACGAGCCGCCGAATGGCACATGTACCAACTTCAGATCCAAAGTCTGCTCCATCAGAAGGGCATTCAGGTGCCAGATGGAACCGGTGCCACTGTTTCCCGCGATGAAGTATCCAGGGCGGGCACGGACCGCGCTTACGAGTTGTTCAAATGTAGAGTGCTCTGTTCCGGCACGCACCACCAGAACGGGCCGGGTCTTTGACACCAGGCAGAGCGGGTCCACGGTATCGGGAGCCACCTGAGTGTATCCAAGGGTTTTCAGGATTGCCAGCTCCACCGGGGCATGGCCCAGAGTGTATCCGTCTGCGGGACGGCGGCTGACATAGGAAAACGCCAGTGCTCCCGCGGCACCTGGCTTGTTCTCGCACACTACAGGTACGCCCAGGGAGCTTTCCATTTGGCTGGCGATGATGCGCGACACCGTGTCCGAAAGACCACCGGGCGAAGCCTGAACCACCATCTTGATGTCACGGCCAGGGTAGCTTGAAGGAGTGGAATCGCAGGACAGGAATACCCCGGGCACAGCAGCGGCGGCAAGGAATGTCCTGCGGTTCACCGAAACAGGATATCAAGTTACTGTCGGCGAAACTCACTCTCTGGAAGGTTTGGAAGGTTTCCATTCACACCAAAACCACGCTTGGCCACACCAAAGGCGGGGTTGATGGGAAGCGGGCTACTCCACATCACCTCGCGCAATCCAGTCGCGCCAATCGGTCTTGTACTTCGCCTTGCGCTTGGGTTTGCGATTGTCCTCCACCCGCGATGGGGGTACGGGGCCCACGCGTTCGCGGGCCAGTCTTTTCACTTCAGTGGTGGCGCTGAGGATACGACGGCGTTTCTTTGGCATGCGCGAAAAGCTCCTGTTTGGGATGATAGCGTTCATGCACGTTTCCCAGATCGAGACCCCGGCCATTGTGGTGGATCTTGACATCATGGAGCGCAACATCCAGCGCGTGGCCGATTACGCACGCGCCCACAACCTGCGACTCCGGCCCCACACAAAGACCCACAAAAGCCCCGTGGTGGGCCGGATGCAACTGGATGCAGGCGCGGCAGGCCTTACCGTAGCTAAGGTGGGCGAGGCCGAAGTGATGCTCTCAAGCGGCACCCCGGACCTACTGGTAGCTTATCCAGTGATCGGCGAATCGAAACTGCGTAGGTTGATGGATATTGCCGCTCGAACCTCAGTTACAGTCGCTTTGGACAGCGTGGAGGCCGCGCAAGGGCTTTCGGCTGCAGCATCCGCGGCGGGCCTCCAGGTAGGTGTGCTGGTGGAGGAAGACGTAGGGCTTGGCCGCACCGGGATTCCTGACGTACCTGCATTGTTAAACGTCGCAAAGCAGGTAGATAGCCTCCCCGGCCTGCGCCTGGTGGGCTTCAATTTTTATCCCGGACATGTGAAGCAGATGGACGACAGCGGCCTCGCGCTTCTGGATGCGCTGGGCGAGCA
The DNA here is from genome assembly GCA_964618435.1 of uncultured Solibacteraceae bacterium. Lineage (GTDB taxonomy): Bacteria > Acidobacteriota > Terriglobia > Bryobacterales > Bryobacteraceae > JACTMJ01. Next base: position 49,619 of record CAZUAX010000004.1, on the reverse strand, counting down.
ATTGCAGCAAACGGTAACTGCGTGGAAGCAGGCCGGGCTTCCGCTGGAAATCGTCAGCGGTGGATCCACTCCCACTCTTTTCCACTCGCACCGGCTAGAGGCGCTTACTGAGATCCGGCCTGGCACCTATGTGTTCAACGACCGGAACACGGTGGAGTGCGGCGCCTGCACCCTTGAGGACTGTGCAGCTCACATCGCGGTGACCGTCGTCAGCACCAACCGCGCGGAGGGTTTGATTGTGGATGGCGGGTCAAAGACCTTTTCCTCAGATCGGTTGGTAACCGACGGCCACACCACTTTCGGCATGGTACGGGAAGCCCCAGAGGCTCTGTTCGTGAAGATGAACGAGGAGCATGGCTATGTGGACCTGGCTGGAGCAAGGGATCGTTTTCGCGTGGGCGACCGACTGCGCATTCTTCCGAACCACATCTGCGTGGCGGTGAATTTGCATGAGCGCGTTTACGGCGTAAGGAACGAAACGGTGGAACGGATTTGGGAGGTGGAGGCGCACGGCAAGCTGCAATAGCAGTGCCTCCGCCGCACTGACTTCAGGCAAGCGCATCGATTCCATTTGGAACGCATCCAAAAAGGGTGCCCGTTAAGGAGAGACAGCAGCATGCGCTCGTTTAAGTCCGCCGAAACCACCAGCGACCTATTGCCCGCAATCCGCGACCGCTGGAGTCCGCGCGCATTTTCCGCAAAACAGGTCACCAACGACCTTTTGCTAAAGCTTCTGGAAGCAGCCCAATGGGCAGCATCGTCTTTCAACGAACAGCCGTGGCGATTCCTGGTGGCAACCAAGCAGAACCCAGCGGAGTTCGCCCGAGCGCTTTCCTGCCTTGTACCCGCGAACCAGGAATGGGCGCAGCATGCTCCCGTTCTGGTGCTTACTGTCGTGAAGGAAACCTTCACGAAGAACGGTAAGCCAAACCGGGTGGCGGAGCACGACCTTGGCCTGGCCGTGGGCAACCTCACCGTTCAGGCCACGGTCGAAGGCCTGGTGCTCCATCAGATGGGAGGCATTGAGCAGGAGAAGATTCGCGAAATCTACGGCATCCCTGACGGGCATCACGCGGTAACGGCGATTGCCATCGGATACGTAGGGGATCCGGGCAGTTTACCTGAGGGCTGGACGCGCGAGTCTGAGTTGGAGAAGCGGACCAGACGGCCCTTGGCGGACTTGGTGTTCAGCGGCACATGGCAGAAACCGTTCTTTCAGTACTAGCAATCCCTTCCCGCGAGGTTTGGAGTGCTTGCGAAGCAATTCCCCCTCTTCAGGCATCTAACGGAAGAGGAATGAATATGAACCACATAGAAGCCAAAATTGAATCAATGGAAATCGGGCTCCCCGAAAATGACCGCGAAGGACTTGTTCAACCGCTAAACGAATTGCTAGCCGACATGCACGTTCTCTACGTAAAGGCCCGCAATTTTCACTGGAATATTACCGGTGACCACTTCTTCGTCCTCCATGCCGAATTCGAAAAGCTGTATGGCGGAATCGCTGACGAGATAGACGAGGTGGCCGAGCGCGTACGCGCCCTTGGTGGTGTGCCGTCCGGCTCCATGGCCCAGTTCCTGGCGAACGCGCGCCTGAAGGAGGCATCAAGAACACCAGATACCCCGGTGCCAGATGCACACGCGATGGTGTCTGAATTACTGAGCGACTATGAGTTTCTGATTGTGACGCTGCGCGGCTTGGTAGACCTCGCGGGCGATGCCAACGATGCAGGAACCGAGGACTTCTGTACCGGGTTGATGCAAGGTTACGAAAAGACGGCCTGGATGCTGCGCTCTTTCCTCCGCTAGGCCACTTCAGGAATGGTATGGAAAACGGGGCAGGCACTGTTTCGCCTGCTCCGTTTCCGGTTCACAGGGGCTCTGGCTGAAGGACACTAGGGCTTGGCCGGTTCCGTAGCCGGGCGCGGATTTACTAGCCTGGCCAACGCAGGCAGCAAAGGCATTTCCCGCACCCAATGCCCGGTACCCCGGTGGATGGCTGCCGCAATCGCTGGAGCCACCACGGTAATGGGTGCTTCTCCTGCACCCGCGGCAGGCACTTCACGACGGTCAATCAACAGCACTTCCACATCTGGAGCGTCTTCAAAGCGCGGCACGCGATAACGCGACAGCCGCGCACTGCGGATGCGAGTGTCCGCGTAATCCACTCTTTCAAACAGAGCGCCACCGATCCCCTGCACCACTGCTCCCTGAATCTGGTTACGCAGATTGTCCGGATTTAACGCCGCACCGGCATCAAATGCCATCAGGGCCCGGCGCAGACGAACGTCGGCGCCATTCACATGTACCTCCATAAATAGGGCCATTCGGGCATCTTTCTCCAGATTGCAGGCCATGCCCTGCACCACTCCTGGCATGCGTACGCTGCTGCCCCACCCGAAGGTTGCTGCTCCACGCTCCATCACTTCGCGCAGTCTTGTGTCGGCAGTGTGTCGCAAGCGAAATGCCAGAGGATCCTCCTTAAGGATGGCCGCCCATTCCTCCATGTGCACTTCGCGCGCGAAAGTATTGGCCACCGCAGCCAGAGACCGGTAAGAGCCCTGGCGGAGAGGCGAGCGAGCGGGGTGATAGCCGCACCATGCGTGCGGGATGTCGTAATGGCAGGCTATTCCTGATGCGCCAGAGTTGTAGTTGTGGAATTCCCATGCCCGTAAGCGTCCCTCCGGGTCTGCACCGCTGCGCACTTCCAGTAGGCCGGCGGGCCGGACGTAGCTTGCCGTAAACTCCTCTTCGCGGCTCCAGGTAAGCTTCACCGGTTTCCCGGCGTCCCGGGCCAGACGGGCCACCTCCACCGCAATTTCACCACGCTGCTTCCCACCGAACGCGGAACCGCTATCCTGCGCGATGATGCGCACCGAGGACTCTGGAATCCCCATTGCTTCCGCCACTTCCTGGCGTACCAAAAACGGCGCCTGGCATCCGTAATGAATGGTTACCTTCCCGCCATTCCACTCCGCGATGGCAGAGCGGGTTTCCAGCGGCACGTGGGCGATATATGCAACCGAGTATTTGGATTCCAGCCGCCGCGGGGAACTCCAGTAGGCATTCAAGGGATCACCACGGGTGATCAGCCCCGGATAACGCGCACCCGGCTGGGCGACAGGCTCTCGCGCGGTTTCCAGAAACTGTTCATGCAAGCGTGACTCCGGCAACAGGGTGTTGGCGCGCCAGATCGCGCGGATGCTGGCCCCCGCTTCCTGGGCTGCTTCAGGACTTGGCGCAACCACGCCCAAAAAGTCTCCATCGCGCACCATCCGCGCGCCCTCCGGCAGTCTGGGTTCCCCACGCAAGGTGGCGAGTTTTCCATTGTAGTGAGGGCCGCGCACCATCAGGCCGTAGAGCATCCCAGGTAGCTTCAGGTCGCTTGCATACTGTTTGGCTCCGGTGACAATGTCCCTTCCGTCGAGCGGAGCAATATTCTGGCCAAGGGTCTTCCACTCCGCTGGCGGCGTAGGGATGGCAGAGGCTGGGTTCTTCGCCTCCGCGGCCAGGGACGCCAGATCAAAGTAAGAAACTCGCTGCGAAGCAGAGACGATTCCCCCAGAGGCAAACTGGAGGCTTGCCCGTGGCTGGCCGAGTTTTGCTGCCGCCAGATCCAGAAATAGTTCGCGAGCAAATGCGGCAGCCTGCCGCATGGCGGGTACGGTTTGGGGCGTAGTGAGGCTGGCCCAGGTTCCGCCATCATCGGGACAAATATCCGTGTCGCCCATCACAATGCGCAGCGCCGAGACCGGCAATCGCAATTCCTCAGCAGCTGCCTGGGTGAGCAGGGTTCGCGAGCCCTGGCCCATCTCGATCTTGCCTGTCAGGACACGAATCGGACCCTGTGCTTCGAAGAGAAACCGTGTGCTTAGGCGCTGGCGAGCCGGAATATCCTCCGCACTGGGGCTGACTTCCTGTCCAGACAAGGGGAAGGTGATGGTGAGAAGGATGCCCGCTCCGAACGACTGCCAGAGGGAACGGCGACTGATTTCGAACTGATACTGCGGTGTCTCAGAAAGCTCGAAGCTCTCGGCAGCGAACTCCGTCTCACGGCGGTAGCTCCCTTTGCGCCTGAGCGCACGGGCATCCTCGTCATGGGGACGTTCAGCATCGTGGGG